>NZ_JAALLK010000006.1:0-246353 GCF_011075215.1 Acinetobacter sp. EKM10A
TATATTGATGTTTATAACATCATTTGGGGAGCAAAATATCACTTATAAGTGTTGTTCAAATTTCCTGATCCACCTCTGAAGTGACCTTTTACCAATTGGATTGGGCTATAGTGAACATTTAACATATTTTATAGATCCATCATTTAAGTTCTATGGTGGTTATGATGACTATTTTTGCAAAATTGGGGATTCAGTTAATAGCTTTTTTAATAATATTTTTTATGAAAAAAACTTTATTCAATTGTAAGTAATTAAAAAATTAACAGTCAAATACTCTAAAGTTTTGACTGTTAATTAATGTATAATTGAAAAATATTTATAAATATTTTAACTAAGTTTTTGGTTTTGTGAATTTTTATACAATTTATCCGTCTGAGTATATTGATAGAGATTTTTCTTTTG
Organism: Acinetobacter sp. EKM10A; assembly: GCF_011075215.1. Taxonomy (NCBI): domain Bacteria; kingdom Pseudomonadati; phylum Pseudomonadota; class Gammaproteobacteria; order Moraxellales; family Moraxellaceae; genus Acinetobacter; species Acinetobacter sp. EKM10A. Next base: position 403 of record NZ_JAALLK010000006.1, read on the forward strand.
ATTTGAAAGGGAAGCAAGAAATTGCCATTAATTATTTTAAATTTGACCTAAGTAATCAATTTTTAAAAAAACTTAGAATAAATTTAGATTATGATAATATTTTTTCTGATCAATTAAATGAGATATTAGAGACAGATTTTTATTATTCATCTTCAGGAATTTTACTTTTTTCAAAAAGATTTTTTAATGAAATGAAGGAAGTTCTTGCAGACGAATGTGATTTCTATCAATGTTATGTGAGAAATCAAGAAGCAGATATTTACGCCATGTATATTAAAAGAAAAAATAATTTATTAGATGAAGATGACTTTATAAAAAATGATCTTGTAATAGATGACTTTTTTATTGTTAGAGATACTGATAAACCATATATCTACGTAGTGAGCAAAAAAATTGTAGATATTATTAATAAATTTAAATTCAAAATGAATTTCTTGGAATACTAAAAAATTAATAATCTTATGTTTTGTATGTTGAGTAGAAATAACAAGCATCTCAAACTTACAAAGAGCATGGTAATGTCTTTACGACAACTCAACTATCAATAAATCTGAAAGATTCTAACTTTTATGATCAAGAAAAAGTAGTTATCTTAGTTCTACTTGAGCACAAACTCTTAAAGTGCTCCTTTTTAGTTTGATTTTTTAGGTATTTAAAATGAATAAAATGCATGTAACTTTGGCTGTAGTGGTTGGTTTAATTATTGGTGGTGTAGTCGGTGCGATAGGTTACTCTAAAACGGCCGCACGTTATGATGTGATGACCACCGCATGTGTAATGGTGAATCAGGCAGTTGAACATGAAATCTTGAAGCCTGAACATGTGAAAGAGTTAGGTGAGCTCACAGGTCAAACCCTTAAAAAAGATTATGCTTCTGTTGCATCAAAATTTAAGTTTTCTGAAAAGCAATTAGGTAATGCTTCTGAAGGTTCAAATTGTAGTCAGTTTATTGTTGGTGTGAACGCAGCACAGTAACCACGTGTGATGTTATAAAAATTACCTTCAATTACTTTTAATTTATAACGATCAACCGTCCTTAAGGGCGGTTGATGCAATTTACAGTATTTTATATTTGTAGATTTTAGAAGAATGAAAACATTGAATACATTTAGCTTTAAGTAAGTTTCTATCAAAAGCTCAACGTTATTTTTTAAGTGAAATAAATCAAATTTAACTAAAAACGAATAAATGGGTAGCCTAACTCTGCTAAAAGCTTACATACTATAAAAGTAAAGGAATTTTAAGACAGGACGAAACGTGAATTTAAAGAATCTTGAAGCATTTTACTGGGTGGTGACTTTAAATAGCTTCAATAAGGCAGCAACTAAATTACAAACCACGCAGCCTGCGGTATCTCAAAAAATCACATCTCTTGAAAATGAATTAGGTTTTAAAGTTTTAGACCGGAGCTTGCGGCAGTTTAAACTGACCCATAAAGGCATGACATTATTTAAGTATGCTGAAAAGTTTATGCGTTTAGAAACTGATTTGGTTGCAGAGCTTACCGAAAATCAGCACCTGACCGGAACCATACGTTTAGGCGTTTCCGAAACCATTGTGTATACGTGGTTGGTTGAATATATCGAAAAAGTTCAACAGGAATTCCCAAAAGTTTCGGTTGAAATTGTGGTAGATCTGACCCCTAACTTGCAAGAAGGGGTACGTACAGGCGATTTGGACATGGCCTTTTTGCTTGGGCCAACTTTGGCTTTTGAATGTATTGAGCAGTCGCTTTGTAACTTTGAACTGAGTTTCTTGGCGGCACCATCTTTTAAAGGTGGAATTGGGCAAATGTCTTTTAAATCCTTAATGTCGCATACCATTTTAACCTATCCCAAAATTACCTATCCCTATAAAGAATTAAAGGCAAAAATGAAAGAAAAGGGGATTGATGAACCACTTTCTATTACCAGTTATTCTTTAGCGACGTTATTGCGTCTAGCTGAGCAAGGTTTGGGTATTGCGGTCGTGCCAACTTTAACGGCATTAAAGGAAATTACTGACGGACGATTGGAAATATTAAATACGCCCATCCGTTTAAAAACCTTTCATTTCACGTCAATTTATATTCATGGTAATGACGTTGCTTTGAAAGAAAAATTAACTGAAGTAGCGGTTCAGGTTTCAGAAAGTGCCATGAAAAGACTCAATGAACAAATTAAAAAATAAGATGTTTCTTGAATGCTTTTTATCCCTATTTTTTCTTATTAAAAAAAGCTGTTTTGTACGTAAAACGATAAAAGCAGCTTATGTACTTCAATAAGTAAAATTTATCCCACTCTTTCTTTTGAAAATAAGTTTATAAAAATCAAAAGTTTAAAATTTTAAATTTCTGTAAAAAGTCTTATTGTTCGTAGGGATTAGCTATGTTTTTATTTTAAACACAAGATTTGATCACCGATTGTGTTGATTGGGGAACAGGGAATCTTTGTCATTTAAAAGGATTAAAGAATATCGTTTGGGACAAAAAATGATGTTCTTGATTCAATTTGAAAATAGCGTTGTTAAGCTCAAATGGATGAGGAACGCATTAATATGTCTTTACTGAAATCTTCTTTTTTATCAGATCGCCAATGGGCCATTGTTGCCTCAATTTTTATGATGGCGACCTCTGCAATGGGGCCAGGATTTTTAACCCAAACTGCTGTATTTACAGTTAAGTTAGGTGCTGCATTTGGCTTTGCAATTTTAATTTCTATTTTGATTGATTATGTCGTCCAACAAAATATCTGGCGAGTGGTGACACTTACCCAGATGCGTGCATCTGATATTGCCAATAAAGCCTTACCGGGTAGTGGTTATTTACTGGCATTTCTGGTGATTTTAGGCGGGTTTTTCTTTAGTGTCGGTAATATTGCAGGTGCAGCTTTAGGTTTAAATGCACTTTTTGGCCTAGATACAAAGTGGGGCGGTATTTTAAGTGGCGCCTTAGCCATTTTGATTTTTGCCTCTAAAAAAGCCACGCTTGCCATGGATAAAAGCATGATCGTGTTGGGATTGCTTAAAATCTTGCTGATTATTATTGTGGCCGTCATTGTAATGCCTCCTGTTGGGCAAGCAGTTCAGCAAACCTTTGCTCCAGACCAAATCGACTTTGCCATTATTACTACGATTGTTGGTGGTACAGTTGGTGGTTATATCTGTTACGCCGGAGCACACCGTTTACTCGATAAAGGTGCTGTTGGACCTGAAAATATTAATGAAGTTGCCAAAGCTGCGACCAAGGGCATTGTTGTAGTCGGCATCATGCGTTATGTGTTGTTCTTAGCATTCTTAGGTGTGGTAGTAAGCGGTGCTCATATTGATTTAGCCAGTCACGATGCCAACCCGGCAGCCCAAGCATTCCAATATGCGGCAGGCACATTTGGTTTTAAATTATTTGGTTTAATTTTCTGGGCGGCGGGTATTAGTAGCACGATCGGCGCAGCATATACCTCAGTTTCATTCTTTACTGCATTTAAAAAGAACTTAACACCAAAACAGACCAACTATACAACCATTACCTTTATCGCATTGGCTTTATTGCTCTATGTGTTATTGGGTGCAACTCCGGCAGGTCTACTCATTTTCGTAGGTGGTTTTAACGGATTGGTGTTGCCAATTGGCCTTACAATTTTTGTGTATGTGGCTGCATGCCGTAAAGATTTAATGGGTAATTATAACTATCCAAAGTGGTTGCTTATTTTAGGTGGATTAACATGTCTGTTAACGTGGTGGATGGGTTATATGTCATTTACGACAGTGTTTAACTATTTGACCAAGCTTTAAGCCAGACTTTGTTAAGTGATAAAGGAATAATGCCATGTTTGTAGATTTAAATAGTGATTTGGGCGAAAGCTTTGGCTCATGGAAAATGGGTAATGATGACCAGATTTTACCTGTCGTGACCAGCGCTAACATTGCTTGTGGTTTTCATGCTGGTGATCCGCTCGGCATTTTAAAAACAGTTCGTAAAGCAGTTGAGCTTGGCGTGACCATTGGTGCTCATGTGTCTTACCCAGACCTTGTTGGATTTGGCCGTCGTAATATGGATTTGTCACGTGACGAACTGATTGCCGACGTGCTTTACCAAATTTCTGCGCTCGATGGTTTAGCGAAAGTAACTGGCTCAAAAGTGCAGTACGTTAAACCACACGGCGCTCTTTACAACACTATTGCCCATGATCAAGCTCAGGCAGCAGCAGTGATTGATGCCATTAAAATGTATAACCCTGAACTGGTTTTAGTGGCTTTGGCGGGTTCAAACTTAGTCGAACAAGCACGAGCTGCTGGTTTAAAAGTTGTGTCCGAAGCATTTGCAGACCGTGCTTATAACAGCGATGGTTCATTGGTGTCTCGCCGTCTAGAAGGTGCGGTTTTACACGACTCGGCATTTGTTGCGAGCCGTGTGGTGTCTATGCTTAAAAATGGTGGGGTCGAGTCAATTGATGGTGTATTTACCCCAATTCAGGCTGACACGATTTGCTTACACGGCGATACCGACGGTGCACTAGAAATGTCGGCTGCCATTAAAGCCGAGCTTGTAAAAAATAATATTGAAATCCGCCCGTTTGTAAATAAAGCATCATAAGGAAGAGCGCAATGTATAAGGATATTAAAGTCGACCCAGCTCAGCTTGAAGCCGCATTAGATGCACGTTTAAAAATCCGTGCTGGCTTTGATAAACCGACAGCAGGCATGGCTGCGGGCATGACGCAGGTCAACATGATTTCAGTGCCAAGAGATTGGGCATATGACTTTTTACTCTATGCACACCGTAACCCGCAAAGCTGCCCGGTGCTTGATGTGCTCGAAGAAGGTATTTATGCAACTAAGCTTGCAGCAGATTCAGACATTCGAACTGACTTTCCGCGGTATCGCATTTGGAAAGATGGGGAAATGGTCGATGAAGTGACCGATGCGAGAGAGATTTATAATGCTCATCCTGATTTGGTGACTTTTTTAATTGGTTGTAGTTTTTCGTTTGAAACAGCTTTGCAAGAAGCGGGTATTGAAGTTCGTCATATTCATGACGATACCAATGTGCCGATGTATCTAAGCAATATAAAGTGCGAACCGGCAGGGCGTATTTCAGGAAATATGGTGGTTTCCATGCGACCAATTCCATCTCATCAAATTAGTGAAGCGGTAAAAATTACAGCGCGTATGCCAAGTGTACATGGGGCACCTGTACATATTGGTCATCCTGAAAGTTTAGGCATTAAGGATGTAAATAAGCCTGACTTTGGTGATGCTTCTCGTATAGAAGCGGGTGAAATTCCAGTGTTTTGGGCTTGTGGGGTAACACCGCAAGCAGCAGTCATGAACTCGAAAATTCCTTTTGCCATTAGTCATGCTCCGGGTTACATGTTTATTACCGATATTCCTGACCGTGCTTGGATGGGCTAAATAGCTAAAGAAGAATTAAAAAGGATAAGCAAATGCGTTTTTTATCGGTAAACGCCGATTGTTTTCTGATTGAGCTTGCGAGCCTAGAAGACACATTGGCGTTGTACAATAAATTGCAAAATACGCAATTGAATGGAATTAAAGACTTAGTCCCCGCTGCAAAAACAATTTTGGTTTTTTTTAATGAGATCGAAACCAATTTTAAAACGCTAGTTGCTTCAATTCAGAGCCTCAAAATTGATTCTGGATTTGAGCGTAGCGGTCAAGAAGTGATTGTGCCGATTTGCTATAACGGCGAAGACCTTGCGCAAGTTGCCGAGTTGCAAGGGCTTTCCATTGCCGATGTGATTAGAAAACATCACCAGAGCGTGTGGAATGTGGCTTTTATTGGGTTTGCGCCGGGTTTTGCTTATATGAGCAGTCCCGATAAGCCTTTTACCGATATTCCACGCTTAACAGTTCCCCGTAAAAAAATACCGTCAGGCTCTTTGGGGTTGGCTGGAAAATACTCTGGCATTTACCCAAAAGACAGTCCGGGTGGTTGGCAGCTGATTGGTACAACAACAGAAAAAATGTGGGATTTAGAGCGTAAAAATCCTGCATTGCTGTTACCGGGCATGACTGTACATTTTGAAGATGTCACGCATAGCCCAACTACTGTGAATGTACCGCAGCAAATCACACGTAAGGCTGAGCCGAAGCAATCGGTGCCACTATTTACAATTACTGCGCCAAGTTTACAAATGCTTATTCAAGACGAAGGGCGTTTAAATCAGACCAATATTGGTGTTGGTGTGGCAGGTGCAATGGATTTATCTGCCATGCATAGTGCCAACCGTATTGTGGGTAACCCAACCGATACACCTGTCATTGAAGTTTTAAATGGCGGCCTAAAAGCCAAAATGCAGCATGCAGGCGTTATTGCGGTGGCAGGTGCAATCTCAAACATTCGTGTGAAATTTGCCGATGGTCAAACCGCAGACTTTGCAAGCTATCAACCGATTGATTTGGATGAAGGCGATGAATTTCACATTCAACCACCAACAGCAGGCTTAAGAAACTATTTGGCAGTTCATGGTGGTATAGACGTTGAACCAGTACTCAATAGTGCTTCGTTTGACAGCTTGGCGGTGTTAGGGCCAGAACCTTTAAAGCTTGGAGATACCATTTACCAAGGGAAGGTAAAGGCAGCCAATATTAGCGTAAATGAAGTGGGTAAAAGTGATTTGCCAAAAGCTGGCGAAGTCGTTGAGCTAGATATTGTGATGGGACCGCGCACAGACTGGTTCGAACAAGACAGTATTGAGCTGCTCTGTCAGCAAGAATGGCTGGTGACCAATGAAAGCAACCGAGTCGGGCTAAGACTTTCAGGTACACAGCCTTTAACTCGCAAAATTACCCATGAACTGGAAAGTGAAGGCACATGCATTGGCGCTTTGCAAATTCCACCGAGTGGTCAGCCCGTTTTGTTTATGAATGATCACCCTTTAACAGGCGGATATCCGGTCATTGCCTCTGTTGCTAAACACCATTGGGATTTGGTGGCACAGATTCCGGCAGGTTGCCGCATCAAATTTAAAAAAATTGCCGAATTTACAGATTTTGAGAATGAATGATGAATACAGAAAAATTATTGATTGCTAACCGTGGTGAAATTGCTGTTCGTATTATTCATGCTTGTCGTGATATGGGAATTTCTTCAGTCGCGTTATATGCAGATGACGATATTGGTAGCATGCACGTCGAACTTGCAGATGAAGCATGGGGCTTGGCTGGTGCGACTGCCAGTGAAACCTATTTAAATATTCCAGCCATTATTGAAGTTGCAAAAAAATCGAAAGCAACCATGGTTCATCCTGGTTATGGCTTTTTATCTGAACGTGCCGAATTTGCCCAAGCTGTGATTGATGCAGGTTTAAAATGGGTAGGGCCATCTCCAAGTGCCATTGAAAAACTAGGCGATAAAATCGAAGCACGTAAAATTGCAGCTTCGGTTGGTGCACCGTTGGTTCAGGGTACGCAAGATCCACTCGAAAATGCAGATGAAGCTTTAGAGTTTGCCAAACAATATGGTTTACCAATTGCCATTAAAGCCGCATTTGGTGGTGGTGGGCGTGGCTTAAAAGTTGCGTGGAAACTCGAAGAAGTGAAAGAGCTTTATGAGTCGGCAGTACGTGAAGCAAAAGCTGCCTTTGGCCGTGGTGAATGTTTTGTCGAGCAATATTTAGATAAACCGCGCCATGTAGAAGCGCAAGTAATAGCCGACCAACATGGCAATATTGTGATACTGGGTACACGTGATTGCTCGTTGCAACGCCGTAACCAGAAATTAGTTGAAGAAGCACCAGCACCTTTTATTAGCGATGAGATTTATCAGCAAATTTTAACCTCGGCAAAAAATATTTGTCAGGCAGCAAACTATGTGGGTGCGGGAACAGTTGAATATTTACTGAGTCGTGACGGCAAGCTTTCATTCTTGGAAGTAAACACACGCTTGCAAGTTGAACACCCAGTGACCGAAGAAACTTCCAAAGTCGATTTGGTCGTTGAGCAAATTCGCGTGGCACAAGGCCATGAGCTTTCTATTAAAGAAACACCAAAAGCACAAGGCCATGCGATAGAGTTCCGTATTAATGCCGAAGACCCAGCCCGTGGGTTTATTCCGGCCTTTGGTGTGTTGAGTTTGTTTGAAGCGCCGTTTGGTAACGGGGTACGCGTGGACACTGGCGTTCGCACGGGTTCATTAGTATCTAGCCACTTTGACTCACTCATGGCAAAACTGATTGTCAGTGGTCCAACCCGCGAAGTTGCAATTGCCCGTGCGAAACGTGCTTTGAAACAATTCAAAATTGAAGGCGTGGCGTCGGTTTTAGACTTCCACCGTGCGGTACTCAATGAACCTGGCTTTACCGATGAATTTAATGTACATACACGCTGGATCGAAAATGACTTTAAACAAGAGTTAAAGCCAACTAAACGCGGCATTCCAAACCATCAACAACCAATGCTGCTCAGCTACATTGAAATTGATGGCAAGTTACACCGTCTAGGTTTACCTGCGGGCATGTTTGCACAAGGGCCAGCAACCGCCGTTCAAGCCCAAACAGCCGAGCCAGAAGTCAGTGCCGAGCATTTACTTGCCCCAATTAATGGTGTGATTAGTGCTTGGAAAGTTGAAAATGGTGAGCAGGTCACCGAGGGGCAAGTGGTTGCCATTATGGAAGCCATGAAAATGGAAGTTCAGGTACTGGCACACCGCAGTGGCGTTATTCAGCTTAGTGCCGAGAAAGGCGCGACCTGTCATGCAGAAACTGCTATTGCGAGTATTCACTAAGCTTTGAACTGTTTTAAATTGATTGAGTCTTAGTTCGCTACGACTCAACATAACCTTTATCTATCAAATCAGTGAGGCATTTTTTCGAGGTTGGCGTTAACGAATTTCATCTTGAAAAAATACAGTGATTATGAGATACTTGTCACAGTTTAGTGATACTAAAAATTAATCACTGTATTGAAAGCTCGCATATGCGGGCTTTAATTTTTAGCCCAGTTTAAGCATTTCTCACTTAATGAGCTGGCAGCATAAAAACAATTTGAGAATTTGGCACTCACTCAAAGGCGAATTGAAGAAAGCGAATGAAAATTCTACCTTCATCTGAATATGATCAAATTCTAAAATACAGTGTCTACTGGCTCGTCATTTCGATTGTGATTGGAGTCGTTGCAGGGTTGGCATCGACCTTAATTTTTGTGGCTTTTGATATTTCAAATAAAGTGAGAAGCCTGCATCACTGGCTTATTTATTTCTTGCCTTTTGTGGGTTTTGGTATTGGTTATCTCATTAAAAAATATGGTTCGCCCATTGAACGCGGAACTCATTTACTGATTGATGAAATTCACCAACCCAAGTCGTTTATTCCAAAACGAATGAGCCCTATCATTTTTATCACCTCAATTTTAACGCAGTTGTTTGGTGGTTCGGCAGGGCGTGAGGCGCCAGCAGTTCAACTTTCGGGTGCTTTAATTGACCACCTTAGCCATATATTAAAAATCTCGGAAGATAATCGAAAAATTTGCTTAATCGCCAGTATTGGCGCGGGATTTGCGGGGGTATTTGGCTTGCCTCTGGCAGGTGCAATCTATGGTTTAGAAATTACTGCCTTAGGTAATTTAAGATACTCAGCCATTTTTCCATGTTTTGTGTCGGCGCTGATTGCTTCGGCCATCCCTGAGCTATTCGAAATTGTTCATCCGCATGTTTTTTATGTAATTAGCGAGTTTCCAGCCATTCATTTTGGAACGCTCATGAGCCTGATTGCGGCAGGGTTGATCTTTGGTTTAGTTGCGCGTTTCTTTATTGCAGCTATTCATTTTGCGAGTGACGTCTTTTATAAATATGTTCGGTATTTGCCTTTAAGAACGATGGCGGGTGGTATTGTCATTATGCTACTCACTTTGTTCACTGCGCATCAGCAATACAATGGCTTGGGTACAGATAAAATCATTTCATCTTTTTATGTGCCGATTGAGTTTTACGACTTTTTTAACAAGACCATTTTTACCGCCATTACTTTAGGTTCAGGTTTTAAAGGTGGTGAAATTACGCCGTTGTTTTATGTGGGTGCGACATTAGGGAATGCTTTAGGGGCGGTTTTAAACCTGCCTATTTCATTGCTTGCAGGCTTAGGGTTGGTCAGTCTTTTTTCAGGCGCGAGTAAGGCACCGTTAACATCTATTATTTTAGCTGTTGAGCTATTTGGAATGAATGTTGCCACTTACGCCATTATTACCTGTTTGTTGGCAGCGCTATTTTCTGGGAATTGTGGGTTGTATCGCCGTAAAAAGTTGATGGATTAATAAGGGGTTTTGATTAGTTGAATGACGATAACGTTATTTTAATTTGGTAAAAAATATATTAAATGGTTAAATATATATTGCCTAATTTTATATTTTAATTGAATATATACTTTAATTTTTTTTTACAACACTCAAATTACTTAACATGACCATTGCTATAGATAATGCTATTAAGACCCATATTTATTCAGGTGTAAATATACGTTTACATCCACATACTGGTCCTGAATTATATATTAAACTATTTAATTTTATTAAAAAGCAACGTTTCGCGGTACCAACTGGATATAAAAATAATTTTATATCATTACAGCAAGTTTCTTATATTCCATTGGATGGTAAGTCTTTAGAAAATGGATTTATGGGGGCATTTATACGCTATACCGATCTATTTCAAGCTAAATGGGTAAATGAAAATACTGGTGAATATACAGATAGAGAAGAGCTTAAGGGGCTAATTAAAATTCCCGCTAATCTAAAAGCTGATGGTGTAATTTTCGAATTTGTTTTTTACCCAATGAGTCATACATTGATTGTTCAGATTGATAATAAAAATTCAACTACTACACCAAATACCATATTAAAATTTTTTGAGAGTGTATTTAAATCTCCTGAATTCATTAAAAATTTTAAATCTGGTGAAGTACATACTTTAAAAGAGCCGAAGGGCGTTGTAAGTATTATAAATAATAAGCGACTTAAATCAATTGAGTTTGATATTGCTAGGCCGAACCCTGATGACTTGAATGCTATATTGCAAAGAAAGGTACTAAAGTCATTAGATGATCAAAATGCTAAAAACTTAAAAGTTTCAATGGATGCTCAACAAGGCAAATACTTAAAATTAGATAAGAAAAGTCAAGCTTTAGCTTGGGTTGCAGCAGAAAATGGATCTATTTTAGCTGTCGAGAGTGATCAGAATGATAGAACGCATGTAATTAGCACAGCTAATATTTCATTAGAACAGAAAATCCCTTTACCTAAATCATTATCTTTAAGTCAGAAGTGGATAAAAGTTACACAAATAATAAAGGAAAAAATAGCTTCTGCTAAAAAAGAGTTAGAAAATAGTAAAAAAGAAACTAAAGAATTAGATACATGAAGGAAACTTTTATAAAGCAATATTGGAAAGCATATGGAGGATGGGTAGCTTTATTCCGTTCTCCTTATATGTGGATAGCTTTTATTGTAAGTTTGATGAATTATCAATTCAGCCAAAATGAAAATTGGATTGATACCCCTTTAGCTATTCTACCTAATTTATTAGGATTCACCTTAGGTGGCTATTCTATTTGGCTAGCTTTAGGGAATACATCTTTAAATGAGATATTAGCAGAAAAAGAGAGAGATGAGGATATACCTTCTGAATTTATGGTTGTGAATGCTTCTTTTGTTCACTTTATATTTTTACAGGTTCTATGCTTATTTTTATTAATTTTTATAAAAACTACAGTATTAAAAGAAACAATTATCTTTTCTATTTGGGGTTGTTATTCTCCTGTAGTCAGTAGCGTACTTGGGCTTGCTAATTTCTTTAATTGGTTTACTTTCTTTTTATTTCTTTATTCAATTCTCTCGATGTTGGGAGCTTTATTCGCATTACTTAATATTGCCTCTGTATTAGATATTTTATATAGACACAGTGCTGAAAAAAAACACCAAGAAAAAAAAGATAACGAATAAAGGGTTTCTAAAACTCCTCAACCAATCTTTATCCAATAAAAAGCCATTACAATTTAGTAATGGTTTTTTAATTTCCCCAACCGCTCTACTTTAATACAAATGTCATTTCTTACGCTTGACGCCAACAATAGCGAATACTATCCTTTGCCTGCTGGCCTACATTGCCAGTCGGTTTTAGCAGACCGTTTTCATCTAGAACATCAAAAAAGTAATTTTTTGGTGGTGAACTCGTTCGTCCCCCTTCGTAGCGGTAGGACGGAGGAGGGACGCCTTCGGGCGTGCCAGTTCCTAGATGACTGGTCTGCTAACCCTTCTTCGTTCTGCCACCATAATCATTTAGCAGTGATCTGGTAGAACTTCTATTTCATCTAGGAGTCCGCTATGCGTACTAATTCTTCTCAATTTTTGGCCTTTGCCAAAATCTCTCTATTTATACCGTTTAAATACTCTATAAATTGGTTTAACCGACTCTAGGTTTTTACACCTAAACATCGTTACGACTAAAAAATCATAGCAACAATAAACCCGAGATAGGCGAGCACATCTTTATTGTGCGGCTTTTGCATGCCTGTATTTAGCACTCAATTTAAGAGTGACGGCATTTCTATCTCTTTTATATACAACAAAAAATTATTTTAAACGGTATAACTATGCCAAATTTAGAAGCTTCATTTAGAGCACTTAGAGTGCTTCATACAGCAAAAGATTTATTTAACCAATGTGGATTTCATAAAGTCGGTATTGACCGAATTATTGCCGAATCTAAGGTGACCAAAGCCACGTTTTATAACCATTTTCATTCAAAAGAAAGGCTCATTGAAATGTGTTTAACCTTTCAAAAAGATGGGTTAAAAGAAGAAGTATTTTCTATTATTCATTCTTATCGTGAACTTATGGTGTTTGATAAGCTGAGAAAAATATTTTATCTCCATGCCAACCTCGAAGGGCTGTACCCTTTGCCTTTTAAGGCCATTTTTGAAATTGAAAAGTTTTATCCCACTGCCTATAAAGTGGTGGTTGATTATAGAAACTGGTTAGTGACTCAAATACATGGCCTACTTTTAACCGTCAAACCCACAGCTTTAATGGAAGATGCTCACATGTTTTTGTTTGTGATTGATGGGGCAATGGTTCAGTTGTTAAGTGCCAATAGCGTAGATGAATGGGATAAATTATTAGATTATTTTTTAAGAAAACTTTCTGAGTATTAAGTCTAGAAACACTAAAATAAAAAGCCCATCACTGGGCTTTTTTAGTGAGTATAGGGCTATTAAAACTTAAGTTTTTTAAGGCCACGGCTTACGCCATTTTGTAAAGCCGCTTTAATAATTGGACCAATAAAAGGAACGCGACCTTTAAAGCTAATGGTGTAATTTAAACGAGTTCGGTTATTTCCCAAGTCAGTAAATTGCATCACACCACGGTGTGCCTTAATTGGGCTAATGCCGCTTGTAATTGCGTACTCGATCAGTTCATTTTCCTTGTAGACTAAATTTGTTTCAACAAATGAAGGTGTAAACGGAATAGACATCTTGCGTGCAGAGCCAACGCCGTTACGTGCATCCTTTCCATTACTAATGCGAGTGACTTTAGCAGGGGCAAAAAGTTTACTTAGGTTTTCGTGTTCACTTAAGGCTGCAAAGACCTTGTCTACGGGTGCATCAAATTCTTGTATGATGTTGATTTTTTGAGTTTTTAACATCTTGTTCCCTCTAAAGTAAATTTGACATGAGTAATTGTCAGAATTTGGATATTAGCATGCTTTTCACTAGGCTGGAATTCTAGTTCGTCGGCGTGATTTCATCTCTATATTGCACGTTTTTTGTTAGGAGTGGAGTCTTAATTCATTTGCATTTGAGCAATATGCCTTACGTGAAAAATAACAATCGTTGCAAACCGTAAAGAAAGCCTCCTCATAATCAAATGACAATTATAGGAAATAGAGGAATAACAAATGCGCGCTCTTACTTACCACGGTGCAGAAGACGTTCGAGTAGAAACGGTTGCAGACCCGATTATTCAAGAACCAGATGACATTATTTTACGTGTGACTGCCACAGCGATATGTGGTTCCGACTTACATTTATATCGAGGCAAAATCCCAAAGACTGAACATGGCGATATCTTTGGGCATGAGTTTATGGGCATTGTTGAAGAGGTCGGTCCAGCCGTCACCGCAGTCAAAAAGGGCGACCGTGTGATTGTGCCATTTGTGATTGCGTGTGGTGAATGTTTCTTTTGCCAACTCGACCTGACTGCTGCATGTGAGACCACCAATACAGGGCGCGGCGCGATTATCAATAAAAAACAGATTCCACCAGGTGCAGCTTTATTTGGCTATAGTCATCTTTACGGCGGTGTACTGGGCGGGCAAGCAGAATATGTTCGCGTGCCAAAAGCCAATAAAGGACCTTTTAAAGTACCCGGCTCACTGTCAGATGAAAAAGTACTTTTCTTGACCGATATTTTACCTACGGCTTGGCAGGCAGTGAATAATGCCCAAGTGACGCGTGGTTCAACAGTCGCAATTTATGGTGCTGGTCCAGTCGGGCTATTAAGTGCTGCTTGTGCCAAGATGCTTGGGGCTGAAAAAATATTTATGGTCGATCACAATGAATATCGATTGAACTATGCGGCGGCAACTTATGACGCTATTCCGGTTAATTTTGATCAAGTCGATGCAGCCGAATTTATTATTCAAAATACGGACAATTACCGCGGTGTCGATGCGGTGATTGATGCGATTGGTTTTGAGGCAAAAGGCAGTGTTATTGAAACAGTCCTGACCAATTTAAAACTTGAAGGTTCAAGTGGCGCAGCACTTCGTCAATGTATAGCCGCGGTTCGCCGTGGTGGTGTGGTGAGTGTACCGGGCGTATATGCAGGTCCAATTCATGGTTTCTTATTTGGTGATGCTTTTGATAAAGGCTTAACTTTTAAAATGGGCCAAACTCATGTACATCAATATTTGCCACAACTCTTAGAATTGATTGAGTGTGGCGAATTAACACCTGAAACGATTATTACCCACCGAATGAAATTAGAAGACGCCGCAGAAGGTTATCGCATTTTTAATGAAAGAGAAGAGGACTGCCGTAAGGTGATTCTGCTTCCTTAAAAATCTCAGCCTTATAATTTCACTCTAGAGCCTCTTAATAAAAGGGGCTTTTTTTATTTTCAAGATGCACAATTTTTAGTGCAGCTTTTTATTTTCCATTCTAAAGCGCACCCAATTTGCTCAAATTAAGTATTACTTTTCACCAAAATCGTAATACTAAACTGGCATGTCCTTTGCATAGTCTTTAACAATCAAAAGTGATCTAGGGTTCCGATACTTACAGTATGTCTGGACCGAGAGTTCACGGTTCCGAGCGAACTACACGGAGGGATAAAAGCCCGGGAGGAAGTCTAAAACTATCCGACAGGAGTGGCTATGAACACTGCAAGTTATCATAACAATCAGGCGATTTGGACCGAACTTTTACCCGGAGGACATCACTGGTCGGGTCGTATTCAAAAGGGAACTATTCTTAGATTTACTTCGCTTGGCGCTCAGGCAAATGTTTCTTTGTTTTGTGTAAATGCTGCCGATGTGCTTGAACGTTTCAACATGCCCGACAGTTTAAAAGGGCAACACACTGCCTATTTAAAAGCTTCCAACGTATTGTACTCGGACCTTGGCCGAGTCATGGCTTCCATTGTTCGTGATGATCATGGTTGGAATGATGCACTTTGTGGCCCAAGCCGACCAGAACAAATTGAAAGGCAATTTGGGATACGTACATTTCAAGATGCCCGCAATGATATGTACCAAAACGGCTTAGACAGCTTACTCATTGAAATGTGTAAATACGGGCTTGCCACTCAAGACCTGAGTGCCACGGTTAACCTATTTTCTAAAGTTGCACCAGATGAAAACGGTGCTTTGTCTTATGTCAGTTCTGATAACACCAATCAATGCATTGAACTGCGTTTTGAAATGGACTGCCTATTATTTTTATCTGCTGCGCCGCATGGTTTAGACACTAGCCCAAGCTATCAACCTGCCGATATTCAACTCAGTTTATTTAAAGCCCATTCTCTAACAGACAGCGATATTTGTCGTGATGCATGTTCGCAAAATCAGCGCGCGTTTCAAAACACAGCCCGCTACTACGCACTTAGCAATATTTAAATCAGGAGAAGCATCATGACAGTTTTACAATCATTTGAAAAAGCAGTTTTAAATGAAGTTTGTCCTGCTGGCGAAGCGTGGATGTGTGAGGTTAAAAAGGGCCAATATTTTCGAATTATTGACCTTGAGGGAAACCAAGCAGTCGATACTTTATTTATGAGTGCAGAAAACCCGACTGAGCGTTATAGCGCAATGGATACTTTGGCTATTAACCAACAAATCTATTTAGAAAAGGGCACCAAGCTCTACAGTAATTTGGGCCGTCCAATTGCCGTCATTCATGATGATAACTGCGGGCGCCATGACACCATTGGCGGTGCTTGCTCATGTGAAAGTAATACAGTTCGCTATGCACATGAAACCTACCCAATGCATAGTTGCCGTAATAACTTTATGTATGCCTTGGCAAAACACCCGATTGCAAAAAAGCATGGCTTAAATGTCCGTCACATCGGCCCAAACATTAACTTTTTTATGAATGTGCCAGTAACGCCAGACGGCCAGCTTAAATTTGATGATGGAATTTCAGGGCCGGGGAAATACGTCGAAGTTCGGGCGGAAATGGATTTGATTGTTTTAATTTCAAATTGTCCGCAGCTCAATAACCCATGTAATGCCTATAACCCAACCAAAATTCAACTGGTTGTCCGTGAAGCGGAAGGGGTTTAAGCATGTTTAAAAAAGTTCTGATTGCTAACCGCGGTGCAATTGCCTGTCGCGTAATTCGCACCCTAAAAAAACTCGGAATCGCTTCGGTTGCAGTTTACTCCGAAGCCGACCGTGACTCGTTACATGTGACTTTGGCCGATGAAGCTTTCTTGATTGGTCCGGCACCTGCCCATCAAAGTTATTTAAATATTGAAAAGATCCTTGAAGTAGCAAAACATTCGGGAGCAGAAGCCATTCACCCCGGTTATGGTTTTTTGTCTGAAAATGCCGAGTTTTGTGATTTGTGCGAAAGCCAAGGAATTGCCTTTATTGGGCCAACTTCAAGCCAAATGCTGGATTTTGGTTTAAAACATACTGCACGTGAACTCGCTATTAAAAGCAATGTGCCTTTACTTCCGGGTAGCTCATTACTTTCCGATGAGGCCGAGGCTTTGACCGAAGCTGCCCGTATTGGCTATCCAGTCATGCTGAAAAGTACCGCGGGCGGTGGTGGTATTGGTATGCGTCTGGTCTGGAATGAAACTGAATTAAAAGATGCCTACCAAACCGTATCTTATTTAGCGCAGGTCAATTTTAAAGATGCAGGTTTATATTTAGAAAAATTTGTACAACATGCACGTCACATCGAAGTACAAATTTTTGGTGATGGGAAAGGGCAAGTTTTAGCGTTGGGTGAGCGTGATTGCTCGGTGCAACGCCGTAATCAGAAAGTCATTGAAGAAACACCCGCACCACACTTGAATGAACAGCAACGCGACCACCTTCAAAAAGTTGCGGTTCAACTCATGCAGTCGGTGAACTACCGTTCAGCAGGCACGGTTGAGTTTGTCATGGACACCGAAACGCAAGAATTTTATTTCTTAGAGGTCAACACGCGTTTGCAAGTTGAACACGGCGTGACCGAGCAAGTGTTTGGTGTCGACTTAGTTGAATGGATGGTTACTTTGGCAAGCGGTGACTGGTCAGTACCCACAGAAAAGTTAGAGCCAACAGGGCATTCTATTCAAGTTCGTCTTTATGCCGAAGATCCGATTAAACAGTTCCAGCCGAGTGCAGGCCTGCTTACACACGTTAAATTTGACCCGCAAGCACGAGTCGAAACATGGGTTGAAACAGGTTCAACGGTGTCGTCTTTTTATGACCCAATGATTGCCAAAATTATTGTAACTGCTGCAACACGGGACCAAGCCATACAGGCAATGAGCGCTAGTCTTGCCAACACGCAAGTCGCAGGCATTGAAACCAATCTGGAATATTTGCAAAACATTATTGCTTGCAATGTGTTTGCTTTAGGTACTCAAACCACTCGATTTTTAAATACGTTTGAATGGAAAACTCAGAAAATTGAGGTGTTGCAGGCTGGCATTCAAACTGCCATTCAAGACGTAACAGGCCGACTAGGTTATTGGGATGTTGGGGTGTCACCATCAGGTGCCATCGATCCACTCAGTTTAACTGTGGCAAACCAGCTTTTAGCCAATGAGCCAAATACCGCAGGGCTTGAATGTACCTTGCAAGGGCCAACTTTAAAGTTTCACTGCGACAGCCAAATTGTGATTACGGGCGGTGACATGCCTTCAAAACTTGATGGCGAACTTGTGCCGATGTGGCAAACCATAAATGTGAAAAAAGGCCAGATTTTAAAATGTGGGATTATCCGTTCAGGTTGCCGTAGCTATATAGGCGTGAAAGGTGGCTTTGAGGTTCCTGACTATTTAGGGTCACAGGCGACTTTTACTTTGGGGCAGTTTGGTGGGCACGCAGGCCGTAATTTATTAATTGGTGATATGCTGCCGATTACTGAATATTCCGCTCAATCGACTACAGCTTTAGCTCAAGCGCAAATTCCTAGCTTTACCCAAAACTGGGAAATTGCCGTCATGTATGGCCCACATGGCGCACCAGATTTTTTTACCAAACAAGATATTGATACCTTCTTTGCCAATGAGTTTGAAATTCACTACAACTCAAGCCGGACAGGCATTCGTTTAATTGGCCCAAAACCAGAGTGGGCACGTGAAGATGGCGGTGAGGCAGGCTTACATCCTTCCAATATTCACGACAACGCTTATGCGATTGGCGCAATTGATTTTACTGGCGATATGCCAATTATTTTGGGTCCAGATGGTCCAAGCTTAGGCGGCTTTGTTTGTCCTGCGGTAGTCATTCATTCCGAGCTTTGGAAAATCGGGCAGCTAAAAGCAGGCGATAAGGTCAAATTTGTACCCGTAAGTTATGCGCAAGCAAAAGCACTCGATCAAAAATATCATCAAAGTTTAACCGCGACTGATATAACGCTGATCGATTTTAATCCACCTATTCAAGCAGAACCAGACACTTTAAAAGATGCCGTTTTAGCTACTTTAGACGGTGAAGCTGACTTACCAAGCGTGACCTATCGACCAGCAGGAAATAGCTATTTGTTGGTGGAATATGGCGAGTTAGTACTCGACCTAAATTTACGTTTTCGTATTCATGCACTCATGCAATGGGTCAAAGATCAAAACATTCAGGGTATTATTGACTTAACACCAGGTATTCGTTCACTACAAATTCATTTTGATTCAATCCAGCTCGATCAACTTGAGCTTTTACAGAAACTTCAACAGGCAGAAGCCGAATTACCCGATATTCAAAATATGCAGGTGCCTTCACGGACTGTCTATTTGCCTTTGGCTTGGGAAGATTCACAAACTCAACTTGCTACCGAACGCTACACACAAATTGTTCGTCCAGATGCGCCATGGTGCCCAGATAACGTCGAGTTTATACGCCGTATTAATGGCTTAGCTTCAAAGCAAGCGGTTAAAGATGTGGTCTATAGTGCAAACTATTTGGTGATGGGTTTAGGCGATGTGTATTTAGGTGCACCCGTTGCAACGCCACTCGATCCACGCCAACGTTTAGTCACCACAAAATATAACCCTGCGCGAACTTGGACACCAGAAAATGCCGTGGGTATCGGCGGTGCCTATATGTGTGTCTACGGTATGGAAGGGCCGGGCGGCTATCAATTTGTTGGTCGCACGACCCAAATGTGGAGCCGTTACCGTAAAAATGCCGACTTCGAAGATGGCAAACCGTGGTTACTGCGCTTTTTTGACCAAGTTAAGTTTTATGAAGTTTCTGAGACTGAACTTCTGCAAATGCGTGAAGACTTTAAGGCGGGGCGTCTACAACTTCGTATTGAAGATGGTGTGCTTAACTTAAAAGAATACAACGAGTTTTTAAAAACACATCAAGACAGCATTCAAGCCTTTAAAGACATGCAACAAGCTAACTTTGAGGCTGAGCGCCGCCGTTGGCACGAAGCAGGTTTGCAAGAATATATTTCTGAAAGCCTAGATGCTGTTGATGAAGGTGAAACCGTGGTTATTCCTGAAGGAGGCTGTGCAGTCGAATCACACATGCCGGGTTCAATCTGGAAAATTGAATGTGCATCAGGAGATATTGTTGAAGAAGGTGCAACCCTTGCAGTAATTGAAGCAATGAAAATTGAAATTCCGATTATTGCGCCGGAACGCATGAAAGTAGAAACCATTACCATTGAAAAAGGGCAAACCGTAAAAACAGGACAAGTGCTATTTACTTTGGCACCAGTCGCTTAAACCAAAAGAGAGCATCGATATTGATGCTTTCTTTTTTATTATGCTTCGGTCAAATGTTTTAATACTTTATGGCCATGTTCAACAGCTTCTAATTTAATTTTCGACTCTGGGTTACCCGATAAAGGCGATACGTCATAAAGCAAAAATGTGCCGCTTAACTGCATGTGCGTATATTGAATTGAATGTTGAACTGATTTTAAAAAGCTATCGATTAAGTTTTCTTGGTCGTTCACCATGTTCGCTTCTTTTTGCCCGACCGTCATACTAATAATGACTTTTTTATCTTTTAATTTGTCGCCCTGAGAGCCATAAGCAAACTGATAAGTAAAAACTTCATCAAACCATAGCTTCAAAATTGCGGGCATATTAAACCAGAACATTGGATATTGCAGAATGATAGTGTCGTGGCGTAACAACGCTTCTTGTTCAGCGCTGACGTCAATTTTATAGTCCGGATAAAGCTGGAAAATATCTCGCACTTCAAGGTCCGGATAGGTTTTTACGAGTTCATTCACAATCGTTTTATTTGCAATTGATTGAGCGTAGTAGGGATGAGCTAAAATCAGTAAAGCCATGAGAGTGCCTTTAAACTATAAAAATAATAGTCACTATAATTTTTATAGTATGGGTGTACAATAACTATCAAAGTTGATAGGTGGCGTTAAAAATGGCAAATACTGAAAATAAATGTGAAATCACCATGAATGGAAAAACGTATCCATGTCATATCAGTATGGCTATGGACTTGGTGGGTGGAAAATGGAAAGGCGTTATTTTGTATTATCTAAAAGATGGGCCAAAACGCTTTAATGAAATCAATCAATTAATGCCAACAATCACAGAAATGACCTTAAGCCTTCAACTTAAACAATTAGAGCAAAGTGGCTTAATATCTCGAACCGTTTATGGTGAAAAAGCACCGATTAAAGTGGTTTATGAAATGACCGAATTAGGCCAATCTTTTAAACCTGTTTTAGAGTCTTTATCGGTATGGGCACATACAATGATTAATCAGTCATAAGATGAAAAATTAACTTTTTTAAAAATATGAATATTAGCTCCATCCCTGTGCATGGGGCTTTTTTTTGCCCAAAAATCACTCACAAATTTCTGCCACACCTATCAAAACCACCCTTAAAAACTGGCACATTTTCTGCATCTCTTATCAGTAATACAAAAACTGAATTTGGTAATACCAAGCTAGAGGTGTGATATGAACGATGTAAAACCCGTGGTTCAACCAAAGCAAACTTTAAAAGCCTTTTTAGTCCAGTTGCTTAGCGTACGCGCAGGCGTCTATATCAAGCAAAACAATCAGCCGCCTAAAACAAAAGGATAAGACTGTGGCAAAACAAAAGCTTGCTCGAATCAGTATTACCGTACCTGAAACGACACTTAATGCACTCGATCAAAAAATTGTCGAGCAGAACTATGAAAGTCGCTCGCAAGCCATTGTCGACATGATTAATAAACACCTGATTGCAGAGCAAGAACAGGCCAATGAAGTCATGGTGGGCACCCTGACGCTACTTTATGACGCTAGCCAAATGACCTTACGCAATCAATTGGTCGATTTACAACAACAGTTTTTAGCACAGGTAATTAGTTCACTTCATATTCAGCTCGACCAACAAAAGATATTGCAAGTCATGTTAATGCAGGGCGCGAGTTCTGAGCTTAGACAAATTAGCCAGCAATTTATTGTGCTGAAAGGGGTAATCAAAGGACATCTAGAACTGATGGATGCCGTCATGCCGCCTATACAGCAAAATGACTAAATGAGGAGTAGGGTGTTGAAAAATTTATGGACCATTCAAGACTGGAAAACAGCATATCAAAACGGGCAAATCCATCTTAAGGATCTGATTGGCTATGTGGCAGAAATTAAAAATGATGATCATGCATGGATTGAAATTGCATCGAACGAGCAGATTCAATCGCAAATTGATATTTTAAAAGACCAGAATATTGCTGACTTACCTCTATATGGTGTGCCATTTGCAGTTAAAGACAACATTGATGTCGCTGGCTTTCACACTACTGCTGCCTGTAAAGAGATTCAATATTTAGCGACACAAGATGCTGCCGTAGTTGCCAAGCTAAAAAAAGCTGGGGCGATTGTGGTGGGTAAAACTAACCTTGATCAGTTTGCAACTGGACTGGTTGGTGTTCGCTCGCCCTATGGCGCAGTAAAAAATAGTTTTAACCCCGAATATATCAGCGGTGGTTCAAGCTCTGGTTCTTCGGTAGTGGTCGCCAACGGTATTGTGCCTTTTAGTTTAGGGACAGACACGGCGGGTTCAGGTCGTGTTCCTGCAGGCCATAACAATATTGTGGGCCTTAAGCCGACAAAGGGCTGGTTTTCTACCACAGGTTTAATCCCTGCATGTCGGACCATTGATGTCATTTCTATTTTTGCGCTGCATGTTGATGATGCTTGGACAGTTGCCAGTTTGATGCAGGGATACGATGAAACAGATGAATATTCACGAGTACATCCAGCCAATGTACCGACTCAGTTTTCTAAACGAAAAATTGCCATTCCAGCTCAACTTGAATTTTATGGTGATATTGAATCTGAAAAAGCCTTTTTAGTTGCAGTCGAGCGTGTTAAAAAACTGGGCTATGACGTTGAGAGTATTGATTTCAGTGTGTTTAATGAGCTTGCTGCCGCACTGTATAACGATGCATGGGTGGCAGAAAGAACAGTCGCCGTTGAACGCATGACAACACGTGAAAAGGCTCATCCAGTCATTGCTCAAATTATTGCGCAGGCAGATAAATTCAAGGCAACAGATGCACTTCAAGCCGAATATAACCGTGCCGTACTGGCTCGAAAAATTAATTTGGCATTACAACCTTTTGATGCATTGATGGTTCCGACAGCACCAACTATTTACACCATTGTCGAAGTTGAAGCCGACCCATTTACTAAAAACGCGCACATGGGGGCTTATACCAACTTTGTCAATTTTGCCGATCTTTCGGCTTTAGCTTTACCTAATATACTTCGTGAAGACGGCCTACCAAGTGGCGTAACCTTTATTGCGCCAGCTTGGCACGATCAGGCACTGGCCAATTTTGCGCAGCTTTGGCAAGCCGAAACATCACTGAGCTTGGGTAAATCAACTCAACATTATCAACAAAGTCTAGAGATTAAGTCGAATCATTCAGTACAGCTTGCCGTTGTGGGAGCACATTTAACAGGCATGCCCCTTAATTTTCAGCTCACTAGTCGTAATGCCACTTTGCTCAAGAAAACTCAGACGGCAGATGCTTATAAACTCTTTGCTTTAAAAAATACCACGCCACCAAAACCAGGGCTGCAATGCGATGCAGCAGGTACATCTATTGAAGTTGAAGTGTGGGATGTTCCTTTAGCAAATTTTGGTGCCATTGTGGCCGAAGTACCTGCACCACTTGGTATTGGGAACCTGAAACTAAAAGATGGTACATGGGTTAAAGGCTTTATTTGCGAAGCGTATGCCATTCAAGATGCAACCGATATTAGCCATTTTGGAGGCTGGCGAGCTTATATACAGTCACTCAATCAAACCGCTCAAAGTGTCGTTAGTAAAAATGTTGGGGAAGTTTCTATATGATTAAAAAAGCGTTGTTATCCGTATCTATTTTATCGGCAGTTGTATTGGGTGGATGTGACAATACGGCTAAAGTGCCCGAGGCTAAACAAGACGCTCAGGCAGCCGCAAATACAAAACCAATTACCATCGGATATAGTGATTGGCCGGGCTGGGTGGCTTGGCAAGTGGCTATTGAAAAAGGCTGGTTAAAAGAAGCAGGGCTAAAGGTAGAGTTTAAGTGGTTTGATTATTCCGCGTCGCTTTCGGCCTTTTCGGCAAATCAGCTCGATGCTGTGTTGGTCACCAATGGCGATAACTTGATAACTGCTTCTGGCGGTACGCAAGGCATGATGATCATGGCAACGGATTATTCTGCGGGCAATGATGTCATCATTGCAAAAGAGGGTATTAACACCATTCAAGACTTAAAGGGAAAATCAATCGGTGTCGAAAAAGGCTTGGTTGACCATCTTTTATTGGCAACAGCTTTGTCCGATCATAACATTAAAGCGAATGAGGTGAAGCTGGTAAATTCAGCGACGAACCAATTACCTCAAGTGTTTAATAGCCCAGATATTTCCGCGATTGCTGTTTGGCAACCTGTTGCTGGTCAGGCATTAAAAGCAGTGGCAGGCTCTAAAATTATTTATACCTCTAAAGACAAGCCGGGTTTAATTTACGACACCTTAACAGTAAACATGAGTCATTTAACAGCTCATCAAGAGGAATGGAAAAAAGTTATTCAGGTGTGGGACAAAACAGTTAAATATATTAATGACCCTGCAACCCATGCCGACGCAGTTAAAATCATGGCAAACCGTTCAGGCGTCGACCCAAAACAATACGAGTTGATGGTGAGCGGTACACATTTATTAGATATCAATGCCAATAAAAAAGTATTTGCTAAATCTCAAGGCTTTGACTCGATTTATGGCTCTAGCTATCACGTCAATAAATTTAACGTCGAAAATGGGATTTATAAAACCGAACAAAATGTAGATGGGCTGATTTATCCGACACTCATAGAACAACTCAAATAAGCTCCATAAAGCAAAAAGCCCAAGTTGAACTTGGGCTTTTTTATGTGTTTCTTATTTTTCTGTACTGACCTGAGTCATACGCGGTATTTTGGGTAAGTCTTGTAAAGCTGGGTCAAGCTCATCTTCTTCAGCATGTACCAGATAATCAACTCGTGAACGGAGCTGTTTAAACTCAGGTGTGCTCATTAATTCGAGTGAGCGTGGACGCGGCAAATTAACTTCAATAATTTCCTTAATTTCACCCGGGTTGGCTTTGAGTGCCACAATTCGGTCTGCCAGCAAAATGGCTTCATCCATGTCATGGGTCACAAAAATAATGGTGATATCAATGTTTTGCCATAAATCCATTAAGTGCTTTTGCATTTTTTGGCGAGTATGTGGGTCGAGCGCACCAAAAGGTTCATCCATAAGTAAAATTTTAGGTTGATTAACTAAAGCTCTAGCAATCGCAACGCGCTGTTTCATGCCACCAGAAAGTTGGTGTGGATACTGATTTTCATATTTTTCTAAACCAATAATATTGATCCATTCGCGTGCTTGAGCTTCGGCTGTCATTTGACTGGCGCCGCGCATTTGCGGACCAAACATTACGTTTTCTTTTACAGTTTTCCACGGAAAAAGGGTATAGCCCTGAAACACCATGCCGCGTTCAGGACATGGGCCTGTAATGCATTCGCCGTCTACTAAAACTTCTCCGCTATGGTATGGGTCTAAACCTGCAATAACACGGCTTAGTGTCGATTTACCGCAGCCAGAAGGGCCAATCACACAAATAAATTCTCTTTTATGAATTTTTAAATCGAGCTTATTTAAAACAGTACGTTCAGTTTGACCATGTTTAAAAACTTGGCTCAGTTGTTTGGCTTCTAAAATCACAGGACGTTCATAAATTTTTTGAAAGTATTCATGTGCGTTAAATGTTGAATCGTTCATTATTTTGCTCCTACTTTCCAAGTGAACATCCGCTCACCTAACTTCATTAATACCCAATCACAGACCAGCCCAATCACCCCAATAATCAAAATGGCCGCATAGACGTTGTCAAAGTTTTGATAGCGTGCCTGTTGGGTGATAAACCATGTAATACCCGAGGTCGTACCAATCAACTCTGAAACAATTAAATATGTCCAAGCCCAGCCCAATAGCACACGTAAATCACGGTAAATATCAGGTAAGGCAGCAGGAATCACCACATGAAATAAACTTTTGAGCTTATTGGTGCCAAGCGTATAGCCAGCTTCAATCAAGCTTCGATCAACCATTCGAGTGGTATTGGCAATAATGAGAATTTGCTGAAAAAGAGTGCCGATCACAATAATGGCAATTTTAGGTGCGTCATTAATCCCTAAAATTGCCACTGCAAGCGCACCAAATGCAGGTGCAGGTAAGTAACGGAAAAACTCGACAAACGGTTCTGTTAACAGGGATATCCGCTTAGAAAAACCACACAAAATACCCAGTGGAATCCCGATAAGCGAAGAGATAAAAAAGGCTGAAAATACCAGTTTAATACTGTGCCATAAACTTTGATGAAACCACGGCGAATCAGGTTGTTCAGGTGGTGTGGTAAATGCGGTGACCAAAGCCTTAGCGACTTCATGGGGAGCGGGTAAATAAATCGGATTGACCAAAATACCTTGTGGTGGTGCAGAATCTCGATTGACTGCATTTTGTGCTTCGAGATAGAACACATTTTTATCAACGCGACTTCCTACTTGTAAGTAAGGAACACTGCCTGAACTTGTGATTTGTACTTGAGGATGCCAAACAAAAGGTAAGTAACTGATTGCGCACCAAAGACATATTGGAATCACGAAAGAACAAATACTGAGAATCAGCTTGTTCTTTTGCGTAAATTCCTTTGCAACATAACCCATATCGAGAGCTCCCCATTTTGATCAGTATTACGATTTTCATAAAACGTAATATTGTTAAGCAAAATAAGTGCCATCTTTAAGGTGCTCTAGATGAGTTAAGAAGATGAGGGAACTAAAGTTTCATGCAAATAAACCCAATAACATTTTTCTTCTTCTACTTTGATGCAGGCTGTGGAAGTCCGTACTGTTTCGGTTTCATCAGTTTGCTGATGTTCCTGATATTGCACCCAACAGTAATTTTCAAATTCGTATAAGGCTGTGCTTTTAAGAATAGTGATTTTTAAAGAGGGCTTTTTTCCAATATTTTGACTAAATAAGTTCTTAACTTCGGCTAAACCAATACTCTGACCTTGAACCGTAACCATCTTAAAATTTTGATCAAAACTGTTTAAAAGTGGTGTGAGACTTTGTTCTGCATTTTGACCTGTAAAAACATTTTCGATCAAAACATGTAAGTCAATGACACTTTGAATGGCCTGATCCATTTGTTTAGACATGGGTTTTCTCCTTTAAAACGGGAATGAGTGAAAGTAAGCAGAGCAAAGCTGCAATTAAAAAAGTATGTTAATAGTGGAATTGTGATGTACAGACAGTACTAAATAAAATTTATCGATTAATATTTCAGACCATATTCTCTTCTAACAATTTTAACCTATGCAATCAATCGATGAATTGATTTGATTTATATTAGCGCTCAAGCTGCCGCTAATCATTGCCAACAATGTACTTTTTGTATAAAGCAGCATAAATGAACCAATCTATTTGTTATTCAAGTCATGATTAATTCGCAGATTAAAAATATTGCTTTTTTTATAGCTATGAGGGTATCTATATCAGCCAAAATAGCCAGATATTTTGGATACTGGTGGGTAGTATTAATTTCTTTGAAAAAAATTGGTAATTCATATGAGCTATAAAGTTAAGAACTACAATTTTTGAGAAAATAAAATTTAGGTTGAATAAACTTCTCTTGGTCTGAGTCATTACAAGAACCAAAAATAATTACTTGTAATTTTTATCTAAAGCCATGTTTAAGCAAAAAATATAGAAAAGTTATGGTTATGTAGGGAAAGTATGTTTTTAGTGCTAAGGAAGCATTAAATTAATTTTAAAAAAATATGATAGGTAGACAGATTAGTCTTGACAATTTTATGGACTTTATGTAGAGCCAGTCTTTTTGTAAAGTGGGCTGTATCGATACTAATCAAATAGGATTAACTTAGATGCCCTTTATAATTAAATATTCTTAAGGAAATGTTTCATAATGCCTAATCTTATGATATTTAAATCAATTTTTAATTTAGTTTAATTTTCAAATAAAATAATAAAAATCAATAATTTATTTTTATTTACAAAAATTAACAATATTATTTTTTTATAAGAAAAACTTTAATAAGCTATATTTTATAGGCATCTTAACTATTGGCTTTTAGTTTAAGTTAATATGTTTTTTATATAAAATATGTTTATTTATATGTTAAACTGCGACTAAATTTTTTGAATATAAGGTTTTTATACTGATTTTTTAATATTCTAAAAATATTAACTTTTCGGTAAAGCCTTGAATAAATAAGAAAACAGAGGAATGAAAGTTGTGTTGAAACGAAGTATTTTGATACTTTTTTTGACTGGAAACATTATCGGTCTATCATATGCTCAAGCAGCAGAACTAGAGCCTGTAAAACTTAAAAAAAAGTTGTATTAAGAAGAACCCTCTAGCAGAAGGCCAAAATGACCCTGAGCTATTGAATATTTTTAAACAAGTTTGTGATAGTGATAATACAACTCAAAAAAATGATTTATTAGCTAAAGCTGCTATGCGGTTTTATCAAACCAATCAACCAGTTAAAGCATTGAATTTAGCAAGTCAATTGCAAAGTCAAAATATACGCGGTTCATTAATCACAGATGTCTTATTTTTATCTGGTGTGAGCATTGCAAATAATTCATTGCAACAAATGCGTAATCAGGAAATGCGATATTTAACGAATGATATAACATATCCTCCTGCAAAGCAGTTAGTTGAAAATATTCATACTGCAATGCCGGCTCCTGATCCATCGAGTTTCAAAACTAACAACTCGGAAAGCAGTTCTACTGATAATGAAAAAAGAAGTTATAAAAAACAGTACGCAACGCGTAATAAAGTGAGTGCTTCTAGAACGTCAAATAAACGAGTAGTAAGTCCAGCAAAGGCCACCGCAGTAAAACCTAAAACTGCACCTGCAGCCACTGTCAATAAATCAAAAAGTTCGCCTTTTGACCCTTTAATTAAATAATCCGGAATAGAATCTTATGGCTAAGAGAGAAAGCGTACAAAAGAAGCTTCAGCGAATTCGACCTCCACGTGTTCAGCTTACATATGATGTCGAAATTGGTGATGCGAAAGAAGCGAAAGAACTACCATTCGTTGTAGGTGTAATGGGTGATTTTTCAGCTGCATCTGAGCTTGAGCGTACAAAATTAAAAGATAAAAAATTCATTAATGTCGATTTAGATAATATTGATGAAGTAATGGAATCTCTGTCTCCAAGAGCTGCTTTTCAAGTAGACAATACGTTGACAGAAGAAGGCGGTAAAATGGCTGTTGATTTAACGTTTAAGTCAATGGAAGATTTTCGCCCGGAAAATGTTGTACAGCAAGTTGATCCATTAAAGAAATTGGTTGAGGCGCGTGAGCGTTTAACCGATTTAAGAAACAAAATTTCAAACAGTGAGCGTTTAGAAGATCTGCTTGATGAGGTTCTTAAAAATACTGATCAAATCCGTAAATTAAGTGCGGAGGCCGATCATGAATAATACTCAATCAGCAGCAATGCCACTTGTTGAAAATGAAGAAGTTAATCTTTTAGATTCGATTGTTGAACAAAGTCGTATTGCACGAAATGAAGAAGAACATTCTCGTGCTAAAAGCTTAATTGGTGAGCTTGCTAAAGAAGTAATGGCAGGGACCATTACTGTTTCTGAAAATATGACTTTATCAATTGATAAGCGTATTGCAGAAATTGATGCTCTGATTTCAAAGCAGTTAAGTCAGATCATGCACAATGAACAATTCCAAAAAATTGAGTCAACTTGGCGTGGTCTTTATTACTTTTGTCAGGAAACGCCTTCAAATCCGCTCATTAAAATTCGTATGCTCAATACGACTAAGAAAGAGTTGGTAAAAGATTTCCAAGGTGCTACAGACTTTGATCAAAGCACTTTGTTTAAGAAAATCTACGAAGAAGAATACGGCTCTTTTGGTGGTGCACCATACTCAGCATTAATTGGTGATTTTGAGTTTGATCGTACTCCATCTGATATGTATTTGCTTGAGCAAATCTCTCATGTTGCAGCGGCAGCACATGCACCATTTATTTCAGCTGCTAGTCCGAGCATTTTAGGCCTTGAATCATTTACAGATATTGATCGTCCTAGAGATGTTTCAAAAATCTTTGAAACCGCTGAATATGTTCAATGGCGTTCGTTCCGTGATAGTGAAGACTCACGTTATGTTGCATTGACTTTACCTCATGTCTTGGGTCGTCTCCCATATCATCCAAAAGAAGGTACTGCGACAGAAGGCTTTAATTTTATTGAAGATGTTTCTGGTGAAAACCACAATGAATATTTGTGGATGAATGCAGCTTATGCTTTTGGTACTCGCTTAACAAATGCATTTGATATGCATGGTTGGTGTGCTGCTATTCGCGGTGTTGAAGGTGGTGGTTTAGTTGAAGGCTTGCCAGTACATACTTTTAAAACACAAGATGGCGAAGTGGTATTCAAGTGTCCAACTGAAATTGCAATTACGGATCGCCGTGAAAAAGAGTTAAGCGATCTAGGCTTCATTCCGTTAGTACATTGTAAAAATACAGATTACGCAGCTTTCTTTGGTGCGCAATCAACTCAAAAACCTAAAAAATATGACAATGATACAGCCAATGCAAACTCGGCTTTATCAAGTCAGATTCAGTACATCATGGCTGTTTCACGTATTGCACATTACTTAAAAGCAATGATGCGAGATAAAGTGGGTAGCTTTGCTTCTGCTGGAAATGTTGAAGCATTCTTAAATGAGTGGTTGTCACAGTATGTCTTACTTGACGATGGTGCTTCTCAAGAAGCAAAAGCTCAATACCCGTTACGTGAAGCGTCTGTAAAAGTTGTAGAAGATCCTGCTCAACCAGGTCACTACAAATCTGTGGTTTTCTTGCGACCACATTTCCAGCTGGATGAGTTGTCGGTTTCTTTACGACTTGTCACTGAGTTACCTCAGTCCTCAAATTAATCAAGGTCAGCTAAAGAATAACTTTAAATTAAAAATAGGAAAGTTCTAAATGAAAGATATATACGTTGAGTTTCGCGGTAAATATAAAGTTGATGGAGAATCTCGTGATTCTGAGCACAAAGGTTGGTTAGAAGTTAACTCTTGGTCTCATAACATCCGTCAACCTAAATCTGCTACTTCAAGTAGTGTAGGCGGCCACACTGCTGAACGTGTTGAACATTCTGACATGGTTTTCGTGAAAGACTTAGACGCAACTAGCCCTAAATTATGGGAAGCTTGTTCAGCTGGTTATACATTTGATGAAGTACAAATCGACTTCTATCGTGCAAATGGCGATAAACGTATCAAGTACTTACAAATCAAATTGAAGCACGTTCTAGTTTCGAGTGTAACTCCAACTGTTAACGAAGAAGGCGTTCCTACAGAAGCATTCGGTTTGAAATATGCTGCTGTTGAGTGGACTTATAACCAACAAGATATTAACGGTACTGCTAAAGGTGCTGTTACTAAGAAATGGTCACTTTCTAATAATACAGCTTCTTACGCAGCGTAATTATTTAAGTGAATATTTGGTGGAGGCTGACATAAAGTTAGCCTCTGCTGTCTTTAAATATACTTTGTTGTGAACTCGAATGAACTTAGATCGGCTTTATCCATACGGATTTCGTTCAACTTTATTTGATCGCTTAATTCCAGAAAGTGAAGATTATGCAAAAGGTCTTTCTATTCAGCAATTAAGAGAATCTGTAGCAAAGGATTTAGAAGATTTGCTCAATAGTCGGGTAGCAAAGTTAGATCATGTGATTGATGACTATCCACTTGTAAAAAAATCGATACTTCAGTTCGGGATTATTGATTTTGTGGGGCTTTCTACAGCCAACCCTCTGGATCGGGATAAAATTTGCCAATCCATTGAGCAATCAATAGCAGCTCATGAACCTCGGCTAAGACAAATACGGGTAGAGATGTTATTAGATGGACATAATATGGGCGCATTATGTTTAAGTATTCAGGCTTATCTAAATATTCACCCCTTATATGAACCTGTTGTATTTGATGCATTGTTAAAACCAACAACGCAGCAATATGTAATTTCAGCAAGAACTTAAGCGTAGTGGGTGTGTTGTGATAGAAGAGCTTTTACCGTTTTATGAAAAACAATTACAAGAATTTGGTCAACAATCTCGGGAATTTGCCCAAAAATATCCAAAAATTGCTCAGCGCTTATCTTTAAATCAAGAGCAAATTGATGACCCACATATTGAACGTCTGATTCAGGCTTTTTCGCTGATTGCTGCTCGAATCGATAAAAAACTAACAGATAGTTACGATGTTTTTACTCGTTCTTTATTTGAGGTGATGTTCCCTCAATACTTACGACATTTTCCTGCGTGTTCAGTTGTTAGCTTTGAAGATATTAATAAGATTAAACAGCTTACAGAACCTCATCTTGTACCTCATCATACGGTTTTGAAATCTCGTAGTTTCAAAGGAGTACAGTGTGAGTTTAATACAACTCAAGATGTTAAATTACTGCCTATTCATTTAAGTGGTTTAGATTTTAAAACTACACCTAGTGCACATATGCACTTAAATCAAAATGCGACGTTGAGCCTTAAATTTGAAATTTTTAATAATGCTCATGCTTGTTTAACTGATGAGAAGCTTCCTATTTATTTGGATGCTATCTCTAATTTTCCTCTACAGGTCCTTGATAGTATTTTCAAAAAAGGAACCAGTTTTGCGGTTAAATATGGACAAACAATTGTAGAATTGAGCAAGAATCCATTCGAATTGATTGGTTTTGCAGAACAAGAAAGTTTATTACCGCTTGATCAACATACCCATCATGCTTATCGTTTGTTGATGGAATACTTTTGTTTCCCGGAAAAGTTTAGTTATCTTAAGCTCGATTTAGATTTTTTAAAGCGAATACCTCAGCATGTATCCGAATTTGAGCTTTTAATTCATTTCAAATTAAACTTAAATGATCAAGCCGTTGTTAGAAACTATTCTGAGTTAAATATTGCAAACTTTAAATTATTTACTACCCCAGTAATTAATTTATTTGAAAAATATGCTGAACCTCAGAAGATAGTTCACAAGCAATTAGAATATCCTTTAGTTACAGATGCACATCATCCTGAGTTTTATCAGGTATATTCAATACTTGAGATGAATATGGTGCGTGAAAAAACAAATCAGGAAGAAAGCTATGTTCCTGTTTTGCCTTTTTTTGCGATGAGCCATTACCACAATGATACAGCTCGCTTTTTTTACTCAGTAAACTATCAAAAGTTACAGTCCAATTTCGTTGAAATGGGCTATTCCATTATTTCTAAAAATTTAAATCCATTTTCAACGCGCTCAGATTTTATTAGCACCAAATTATTATGTTCAAACCGTGATTTACCTCATGAAGCACTGGGTCAGTCTAATAACGTATTAAATTTAAATGATAGTAGCTTGGCGAGACGTGCCATTGTTTTAAAACGACCTACAAAGCCTTATAAGTTTGAACAAGGCCAAAGTGAACAGTGGCGTGTGATCTCGCATCTTTCATTAAATAGCTTAGCACTTATGAAAGGGGATGCTGTTTCTCATGTTAAAGAGCTGCTGGCTTTATATAATTTACCGCAGTCAAAAGAAAACTATTTAATTATAGAATCAATTAAAAAATTAGAATTTTCTCTTACCCATAAACTCGTAGATGGCAAACCATTTCCAATGTTTGTAAGAGGAGTAAAAGCTGAATTACAAATTGATTCATCCGTATTTAGAGGGCATAGCTTATATATTTTTAGTCAGTTATTAAGTCGTGTTTTTAATTTAAAGGTTCAAATTAATAGTTTTGTTGATTTGGTGGTTAAGGATTATTCATCTCAGCAGGAGTTATACCAATGCAGTCAGAACGTTGGTGGCAAGACTCTTCTGTAACGGCTGAGTTGTTTCAACGCCCTAAGTCTTTTGAGTTTATTCAAGCAACACGTTTATTGCGTCATATGCCTGCTAATGACGCAGCTTTGTCATGGTCTGACCATTTTAAATTTGAGACCTCATTTAACTTAAATTTTCCGGCCACTGAAATTGAAAGTTTAGAGTTAGTAGATGAGCGTGTTCATTTAACAAACCTGATCGTTGGTCTTACCGGTATACAGGGTGCATTACCTTATACATATACAAATAAAATTAAGCAGGCTCCAAGGCAACAACGCGCTGAAACGAAAGAGTTTTTAAGCTTGTTTAATCATAAGTTGACCAGTCAGTATGTAGAGTCAAGTATTACTTATCACTTGCCTGTGCGCTATGAAATTGAAAATAAAAATGATTATTTGGATATTCTCCATGCATTGAATGGCTATGTTCGTTCACAACATCAGCAACAAGACTTGGATGAATATTTCGCTGAATTTTCAGGCCTAATGCAGGGGCAAAATAATACGGTTCATGCTTTAAAGACGATGTTGAGTTGTATTTTTAAGCATGAAATTACAATTAAAGAGTTTGTACAGGAATCGTTTAAGTTAGCTGGTGATCAGCTGACCACTTTAGGTGGAAGTCAACCGAGCTTACTTGGTATTAACACATTTTGTGGGGAAACGATTCAACAAATTGATGGAAAAATTGAGATTCAAATAGGTCCGCTTAAGCGTCAGCAATATTTAAAATTTTTACCTCATCAAGAGCTTAGCTTAAAGCTCAAAAAAATCGTAGAAACCTGGTGCAGTCCAACTTTATCGATAGATTTAAGGTTGATATTGGATGAGTCTGAAATACAACCTGTTCGCTTAACTCAAGGCCAAGAAAGTGGCCTAGGGCAAGGCGCTTTTTTAATGTCTCGTAAGCCTAATACCCATAACGATGAAACATGTTATAGCCTTATAGGAGAGCAAATATGATTAAAAAAATATTACTCTCATTCATCGCTATTTTTACAGTTGTTAGTGGATTTATCATTTTCTACTGGCGTGATGTTCAATATAATCCAAATAAAAGCGACTTTTTCCTTTATTTTTTATTATTGCCAGCAATCATTACTTTGGTGATCTTATCACCTTGGTTAATTTATAGTGTTTATAAAAGCTACAAAGAAAAGAAAGAGCAGGCTGCAAATCAAAGTCAAGATGATGATAGTCAAAAATCATCTGCTGCAATTGAACAACCTCTAGAACAGCTGGATTTTAATGTATATTCCGCTTTTGCTATACATGCCCTAGGCGAGAATGAAACTATTATTGAAGAAATACAAAATTTTAAAAGTCCGGAGCTTGATGAGCAATTGTTGAATTCGTATGGATTGCCTCTTTTATCTTATCGAATTAAAGATCTAACTGAGACAAATGATGAGGATACTCAATACGCTGCTTCACCAAGACAAGTTCGTATCATGTCTTTAATCAGACAACAACTAGAACAAAATATAGAGAATTTGTATCGCTTGGCTGAACATATAAAGCGCTCAATTTTATTTTATGAGTCTCATCAGATCCGTGAATATCATATGCATCCTGCATGGGTCGATCCAAATAGCGAATATGAAGATGTGGAAACACCCGTAGTTGAAGTACACCGTTTAAATCGACTGAATTTGCATATTTTTCTTCCAGAAGATTTATTACATGTTTGGAATGATGAGCAAAGTAATGATCTGATTTTAGAGTTTTTTAATGAGATTGGCATTATTTCCCAAAAAGTTCATATCGAATATCACTTTTTGGGTGAGCGTGTAGCTTATCAAGAATTTATTCATTTATTAAAACGCATTCAAAAGAAAGAACATGAGGTATTTCTCATGCTGGCTGTTGATTCAGAGATTGATCAAGATCTTATTGATGAAAAATCATGGATGGTCAAAGATTATATTCCGGCTGAATTTGCTGCAAGCTGTCTCCTTGCGGACCCATCATTAAAAATCGAAGAACTCGAACCGGCTAAAAACTTAAAAATTGTAGTGGGCCAAGAAAAAGCAGCCAAAGTTCTTCATACGCTAAACTTAAATGAATTACAGCAGTATGAGGGAGATGAGCCATACGTACTTATTCTTTCAGACCAGACAGATATAAAAGCAGCGAAACAATTACGGCAGCAGTTTGCACAAACTTCTGTTGAACCACATCACTATATTTATGTGAAATCTTCATTGGGGCATACCCAGCATTTAGTTGATATTTATGGCTTTATGCTCAGTATGCATTTTCCTGAACATATCGTTCCTTTTGTCTTTGGAGAAAATACAGTGTCAGCACATACATTTGTGCAGAGTGTCACTGAAAATTCAGAAGATGATGCGATGGTGTTGAATAGCTAATTTAAACTTTGAACTTAGAACGAGAATAGAATGCATACAATTTTAGGCTACTTGTGGCAGTACATCACGAATCCTAAAGCAATTATCGCCTTGTCATTGTTCGTGGCATTGATGTCTTCCTATACTTCAATTCCTCGCCATATATTTTGGGCTTTAGCATCTGCATATGCTTTAGGGCTCATCGCTTATGGAATTTATTGGCTAATTCAGCGTAAAAAGCATGCTGTTCAAGGTGAAGAGCTTGCGCAAGCGATTGAAAAGGATACCCAAGCAGAGTACGGCAAAAATAAAGATAAAGAAGAGCTGCAACTTATTAGCCAACAAATGAAAGAATCTATTCAATTGATTCGTAAGTCAAAGTTAGGCGATAAAAAGGGGAACGCAGCACTATATGAGTTGCCATGGTATATGGTCATTGGTAACCCGGCTGCTGGTAAAAGTTCTGCGATCTATAATTCCGGTTTAAAGTTTCCTTTTGAAGAAACCCATCAAAAAATGGTTTCGGCTGGTTTAAGCGGTACGCGTAATTGTGACTGGTTTTTTTCAACTGAGGGTATTTTACTCGACACCGCTGGACGTTATTCAGTCTATAGCGAAGATCACTCTGAATGGTTAGGCTTTTTAAATATCTTAAAGAAGAACCGTTCGAAGGCTCCAGTAAATGGTTTAATTCTTATTGTTAGTATTGCTGAGCTTGTTAGTCAGAGTCCAGAACACTCATTAAAGCTTGCGAAAAATTTACGCGCTCGTATTCAGGATTTAACTGAACGTTTAGAAGTGGTTGTACCCGTATATCTAGTCTTTTCAAAAATGGATTTGATCGCGGGTTTTACTGAATTTTTCGAATTCTATGAAGCACAAGAATATAATCAGGCGTGGGGTGCAACACTACCATATGAGCAAAACTCTTCTCATAATGCTGTAGATCTTTTTGAGAAACACTACAATATTCTTTATGACGGTTTAAAAGGGGTCAGTTCAACTCATCTTAGCCGTCGACATTCTCAAAATATCTCACCTAGTGTGATGACTTTCCCATTAGAATTTAAGACATTAAAACCAGCATTAAAAAGTTTTATTGCGACACTGTTTGAAGATAACCCTTACCAGTTCCAACCAGTTTTCCGCGGGTTTTATTTCACGAGTGCTTTGCAAGAAGGCGTAATAGAAAGTCCAATGACTGAGCAAATTGCACAGGAATTCCAGCTTTCCCAAATTGCTCAAAGTGAAGTAAAAGATCAACTAAAAACAACGCCTAACCATGGTTATTTCTTAAAAGGCTTGTTTTCAGATGTCATTTTAAAAGATAAAGATCTGGTTAAACAGCATGTCAATACAAGCAAAAAGCGTCAGCGTTATATTGCATTTATTGGTGCTTTAGCTGGCGTATCCATTATTCTAGGTGTGTGGGTTTGGTCATATCGTAACAATCAACAACTTATTGCTGAAGTTCAAGCTGATTTAAATAAAGTTGTTCAATTGGAAAAGAGTTCAGGTCAACAATTGTCGACTCAATTAGAGGCCTTACTTATCTTGCAAAGACGTCTACAACAGTTAGACGAATTTGATGAAAATAGACCACTAAAATTTAGTTTTGGTTTATATCAAGGTAATGAGCTACGTGAAAAATTAAAAGCTGAATATTTAAAAGGTGTTAAGCAAATTGTTTTGATACCTACACAGCAAAATATTGCTCAGTATTTGCAACGTGTAAAAAATAACGAAGCAACTTTAAAAGCAAATCATACCAATGTTGAGATCAAGCAAACTGCTCAAACTCAGCAATATTTGGAGCCTTCGGATACCAACCCTCAAGATGCTTATAATGCTTTAAAAGCATATTTAATGATGAGCAATCCACAGTATATGGATGCAAGTCACTTAAGTGATCAGGTAACGCGTTTCTGGCGTTCTTGGCTTGATGCCAATAAAGGGCAGATGCCACGTGCAGATATGATCCAAGAAGCTGAGCAGATCTTATCTTATGCAATGACATTGGCAAATGATAAACAATTCCCGATCTTGGATGCTGACTCTCAGCTCGTGGATCAGACACGTCAAGTATTGCTCTCTGTTATTAGAGGTATGCCAGCACGTGACCGTGTTTATAATGAAATTAAAATGCGTGCTGCTGTGCGCTTTCCAGCTTTAACT
Organism: Acinetobacter sp. EKM10A; assembly: GCF_011075215.1. Lineage (NCBI taxonomy): Bacteria > Pseudomonadati > Pseudomonadota > Gammaproteobacteria > Moraxellales > Moraxellaceae > Acinetobacter > Acinetobacter sp. EKM10A. The sequence goes on from NZ_JAALLK010000006.1 coordinate 39,015, forward strand.
GTAAGCCAGATTGTAGGTGATGCAAATAAAAATATTGTATTGGGTAGTTATGCATTACCAGGGGTATTTACTCAAAAAGCTTGGAACGAGTATGTAGAAAAAGCAATTGAGGAAGCAGCAGACAAACCTACGGATACTAAAGACTGGGTGCTTAATAGCCGTCAATCTGATGATTTAACTTTTTCTGGTAGTCCAGAGCAAATCAGAAAGCAGCTTACTGCATTGTATAAACAAGAATATATTGCAGAGTGGAGAAAATTCTTAAGTGGTATTCACTATGCAAAAGCAACTCAGTTTGCTCAGCAAGTTAAAAATATTGATGTATTGGGCGAACCACAAAATTCACCAATTCGCACACTTATTGAACGCGTAGCCATTGAAACAAATTGGGATAATCCGGTTGTTCAAGCCGAGTTAGCAGCACCTCAAAAAGGATTTATTGCATGGTTTAAACGTAAGGTTTTAAACCATGATGATAAACAATTAGCAAATCAGGCTGTAACGAATGCTCAAGGGCCTATTTCTCAAGAATATCAAATGTTCTATCAATTGGTTCGTAAACGTGATGATCAGCAAGGTAAATCTTTGCTTGATGAATATATGACGAATCTTGCCTTAGTACGTAGTAAGTTTAATGAACTTAAGAATGCGGGTGAGATCGGACCGAATGCGATGACATTGGTTAAGCAAACTTTAAATGAGCAGACATCGGTATTTAACCAGACTCAAAAAATTGTAGATGAAAAGATGGCGGTTGGTTTCAGTGAAATTGATCAGCAACTTCTACAAAAATTAGTGGTGAGTCCACTTACCCAAGCCTTTGAAAGTTTAATTACACCTACTCAAGATGAAATTAATAAGCTATGGGTAATGCAAGCCTATCAACCATTTACTGCAAATCTTGCTAAGAAATATCCATTTAACTCATCAGCTTCTTTACAAGCAACAAGTAGTGAAATTGGACAAATTCTTGGTGAGAACGGCAGTATTTCCCGTTTTGTTAAAGAGAGTTTAGACCCGTTTGTTATCCGCCGCGGTTATACCTTAACCTCCAAAACATGGAAAGATTTGGGGATTAGTTTAAACCCACAATTTGTTATGAACTTCCAACGCTATGTTGCACCTACAAATGGAATGGCAACAGGTGAGTTAAATAGCCAAGCACCAGCTGCTCCGGCAACCAATCAGTCTAACTTCCAGTTCTACCCAATTCAAAACCCGCAGTTACTTTCATATACCGTTGATATTGATGGTCAGCGTATGACTTATGAAAATGGGGTGCAGCAATGGGTTAACTTTATTTGGCCAAATCAAGGCAGTATTCCGGGTGCTCGTATTACGGCTGTAGATTTACAAGGTCAAACACATACCATTTTTGATGAACCAGGTGAATACGGGATTAACCGTTTAATCGATAGTGCACAGCGTAAAGAGCAAAACGGTGGTTTTGAAATGCTTTGGCGCAGTAAGACAGATCCATCACTCTTTGTGAAAATGAACTTCCGTCTTATTAGTAGTAATTCAGGAAGTATCGGTTCAAGCCGTGGCTACTCTGGTATGCAACTGGTTGACAAAGTAACTGCGGATAAGGCTGCTCGCGTTGTATCCGCACAGCAAGCACCAGCTCAGGCAGCTGCTCCTGCCAAAACTGAAAATCCAGTTTCTGCACTAGCACAACCTGCTGCGGGAGTTAAGCCATGACATGGAAACTAACCTCTACATTCAAGGAGGAGCATTGATGCATACATTAAAAACAACTCCTCTGTATTACGGGAAAAGCCCTGCGCGTGGTGATTTCTTAAAGACAAAAGGTCAATATGCCTTAATACAGGTACTTGATCAGTGGATAACAGAAGCATTGGAATATGCAATGCAGTCAAATATGTTCAAAGAGGCATATAGCAAGTTGCCTTCATTGGATTTCTTTATTGCAAATCCACAAGAGAACATGTTCTTGGCTGCTAATTTGTTGGCGAGCGAAGACAGTTCAGGCCGAGCTTTTCCGATGGTACTCAGTCATTTACTTGAGATTGATTTGCCATATGAAAATTTATTATATGCACCTTATAGCTATAAGCATGTCTTAGTTGATTTATTTCAAAATAATCGTGCATTAAGAGGAATTAAAGACTCTGACTTATTATTTGGTAAGCTAAATCATTTACCAAATCAAATTCAGGTTTTATCTGAACGTGAATGTGTAGGTTTTTATGAAAATCATACCATGCATTCATTTGCTCAGTTAATGAAGCTAAGTATTTATGAGTTAGCTCAAAGTATGATTGGTTTAGGATTACTACTACAACCAATTTTACAAAATGGGACTAGCCGTTTAAATAAAGTCTTGATTCTACCGATTAATAATCCTGCTTATTGTTATGAAATAGCGGCATTCTGGGTCAGTATTATTTGTCGTTTTTTAAAACAGCATAATACCGAAGTATTAATTGGGTTGTTACATCGGGAGCAGCCGGTATTATTCTTTGGTTTTCAGGGTGCTGATATTTTAGCTCTTAGCGATATTTTTACTCAGAATATGGATAGCAAACATTGGGTTTCTTTAATACAAGCTCAATGGATTGATACTTATTTGGAACAGAATGCTGGTTTAGCAACGCTAGAACAATCTTTATGTCAACGCCAATTAAGTTTAAATCAAGGTTTAAAACTATTTAGACAGACTTTTTTGGGTGAATAACAATGAATCAAAAATATCAAATTAAACTTTCACAACTTATAAAAGGCTGTTTTATATATGCAATTGCGAATTATGCTTTAGCACAGCCTATAGTTGTAGAAGGTGTAGTGCCAAATGAAGCAAGTAAACAGGCTATTTTAATGAAAATGCAGTCTGTTTATGGTGCAGATCAAGTTGTCGATAAAATACAAGTTCGACCAGTTGCCGCTCCAAATGGATGGAGTGACTCTGTCACACGAGTGATTACACCTGATCTTAAAAAAGTTTCTCAGGGTAAGTTAAGTGTTAATGGAACCCGATTTGAACTGACCGGGAAAATGCTAAATCCGACAGAAATACAGCCAACCATTCAGTCTTTTCAGAGTTTGGTACAGCCTCCATATCAATTATTTTCCCAGCTTTCTGTAAATCAGGCTGAGCAGAAGATTATTGATGATGCTTTAAAAAATCGAATTATTGAATTTGAATCTGGTAGTGCAGTATTAACTGAAGCTGGGCAAAAAATTCTTGATGAAATGGCTGTTGCTTTAAATAAAGTGGGCGGGAAAAAAGTCAAAATTGTGGGGCATACCGATAGTTCTGGTGATGCGACCAAAAACTTAAAACTCAGCCAAGATCGAGCTTTAGCAGTTAAAAATTACTTAATTAGTAAGAATATTCCTGCTGATCATTTATCTACCGAAGGTTTAGGTTCATCTAAGCCTGTAGCGGACAATACTTCTGCGGAAGGTAGAAAGAAAAACCGCCGAATTGAGTTCACCGTTTTATAGGGATAAGGAGAAGAATATGGCTAGCCCTTACATTACGATTGGATGCCCAACGACAGGTGGAGGGCAAGTCATTTCTGGTAATAGTACATTTTTAATTGATGGAATCGCAATTGCATGTGTAGGTGATAAAGCAACTTGTCCGGCGCATAAAACGGTTTCTACGATTGTTTCCGGCGACCCAAATATGCAAGTGATGGGAAAAGCAGCTGCAAGAGTAAATGATTCATTATCGTGTGGTTGTAAATTATTACCGAAACAAAGTTTGGTTAATCAAGGGTAGCAGAGGGTATATCTTTTTTCTTAAATGTTTAAGTTAAAAAGATATGTGTACTAATTAAATGATCTTAAATGGTATTAGATTTTTTATTCAGATATAAGAAATCTAATAAATCATATTAATGATTGTAATGCTGGGTTATTTGTCGGATAAAGCTAAATTTTGGTAATATACGGGCATTATGATTTTAAGTATTAAATTATTTAAAAATATTGAGAGTAATGATGAGTAGTTTAAAAATTTTAATTACAAAACTTTCTACAGCTGCACGCACTGCTTTAGAAAAATCTGCTAATGCTTGTGTTCTTCAGCAAAACTACGAAATTGAAATTGAACATTTATTTTTAGAGTTACTTAATCAGTCTTTAGAAAACGATTTAAAAATTTTATTAAAAAAATATAAAATCTCAGCCGATGCTTTGGCAGATGATTTAAAAGAAACAATTTCTCAATTACCAAAAGGTAATACACGTACTCCAATTTTTGCTAAATCAATTGTTCGTTTATTTGAACAAGCTTGGTTATTGGCTTCAGCAGAACAAAATCCTGTCATTCGTAGTGGTCATTTATTGGTTGCATTATTAACTGCACCAGACCTCTATCAAATTGCAACGAGAGCTTCGAGTTTATTTGATCTTTTCCCGATAGACTCAATGAAACATAAGTTTCTTGAAATTTGTGAAAAAAGTGTAGAACAACAAGAAGAATCAAAAACAACTTCACAAGCAGCTGAATTAGAACAAGCCGCGACTCCAACTGCAAAAACTCAAAAAACACCTGCTTTAGATCAATATACAATTAATTTAACTGAAAAAGCGAAGAATGGTGGGATTGACCCTGTTATTGGGCGTGAATATGAAATTCGTTTGATGCTCGATATTTTAATGCGTAGACGTCAGAACAACCCAATTTTAACTGGTGAGCCAGGTGTAGGTAAAACAGCTGTAGTTGAAGGGTTGGCTTTAAAAATTGCTCAAGGTTTAGTTCCTGAAGCATTAAAAAATGTTCATTTGCACGTTTTAGATATGGGGCTTTTGCAAGCTGGGGCAAGTGTTAAAGGTGAATTTGAAAACCGTTTAAAGCAAGTTATTCAAGAAGTCCAATCATCGGCTCATCCTATTATTTTATTTATTGATGAAGCGCATACGCTTATTGGAGCAGGTGGCCAAGCGGGGCAAAACGATGCTGCCAATCTTTTAAAACCTGCACTTGCTCGTGGTGAGTTACGTACTATTGCTGCAACAACATGGGCAGAATATAAACAGTATTTTGAGAAAGATGCTGCATTGAGCCGCCGTTTTCAGGTGGTAAAGGTTGAAGAACCGACCGAAGAAGTTGCTGTAGATATGTTACGTGCAATGATTCCCGTAATGCAAAAGCACTTTAATTTACAAATTGATGATGAAGCAATTGTAACGGCTGTACATGCCTCTCATCGCTATATTAGTGGTCGTCAACTTCCAGACAAAGCAGTAAGTGTTCTTGATACTGCGGCAGCGCGTGTAGCTTTGACCCAAAATGCACAGCCAGTCAAACTTGATCAATTAAAAGCACAAGAACATAACTTAAAGCTTGAGCAACAAATTTTGGAAAATGAACACCGTCAAATTCCAATACATCATGAAAGATTAGAAAATCTGAAAAACCAACTAGAGTCATTACAAAGTGAGATCCAAGAGACTCAGGAACAATGGCAAAAAGAATTAGAGCTAGTTCGTAAAATTCAGGAATTAGAATCGCAGAGCCATTCTAATGAGTCTGAAGCCTACGATCAGATTAATTTAATGCGCAAAGACCTTGCTGATATTCAGGGACAACAGCCGTTAGTTTTTGAGCGAGTAAACTCTCAGATCATCAATGAAATTATTTCTGATTGGACAGGTATTCCTGTTGGGAAAATGGTCAATGATGAAATTAAGCAGATTTTAACGCTTGAAGATAAATTGGGTGAGCGTGTAATGGGGCAAGATTATGCACTTACACAATTAGTTCAAGGGATTAAAACTTCAAAAGCTAAATTAGAAGACCCAAATAAACCTCAAGGGGTGTTCCTTTTAGTTGGACCTAGTGGGGTTGGTAAAACCGAAACTGCTTTAGCCTTGGCTAATGAGTTATATGGCGGTGAACAGCATTTAATCACGATTAATATGTCTGAGTATCAAGAAGCACATACTGTCTCTTCGCTTAAAGGTGCTCCTCCAGGCTATGTTGGCTATGGTCAGGGTGGGGTTTTAACTGAAGCTGTACGCCGTAATCCTTATAGTGTTGTGTTACTCGACGAAATTGAAAAAGCACATAGCGATGTTCAGGAGTTATTCTATCAAGTATTTGATAAAGGCACTTTAGAGGATGGTGAAGGGCGCGTTATTGATTTTAAAAACACGACAATCTTATTAACTTCAAATACAGGCTCGAGTGCAATTATGCAGGCATGTTTAAATCAGCCTGTAGAAGAATGGCCTACCGCAGAAGATTTAATCGAACATTTAAAGCCGAGTTTATATAAACAGTTTAAGCCAGCCTTTTTAGGGCGTATGAGAGTTGTGCCATATTTCCCATTGCATGATGATTTATTGGTTCGAATTATTAAACATAAATTGGGCAAAATTACTGCTCGAATTGAAAAACAATATGGAACGGAAGTTCAATATTCAGATGACTTGGTTGAGTTGCTACTCAGCCGTTGTACTGAAGTGGATAGTGGCGCCCGTAATGTTGATAACATCTTAAATTCTACAGTTTTACCTGCTTTGGCAACTGAAATTTTAGTGGCGTTGGCAGATCAAAAATTGCCGAAATTGATCATGATTGATGCAAAAGATGACGAGATCCAATATTTACTAGATCCTGTGGCGAAGCCTGCTAAAAAACGGACTAGTAAAAAGTTGAAATCAGAAGTTTAAAAATTTAATAGAGCCAAAATTAGATGAGTATTGATATTTCTGAACTACTTAAACCCATTAATGACAGCTTGCTTTGTGGTGAGGATTATTCATTTTCTAATGAATTTCACGAGATAAAGAAAGCCAGAACACAGGATGATCTATTATTAGATCAGGGGGATTGGGTTGCTGAACGGAAGCAGGCAGATTGGGACTTTGTTGCGAAGAGTGTAAGCACTTTGCTCATTGAAAAAACCAAAGATATCCGTCTATTAACTTGGGTAATAGAAGCCTGGACTCATCTAAATGGTTTTGAAGGTATGGTAAAGGGAATCACTTTAACTCATACCATGCTGAACCAATATTGGCAGGATATTCATCCGATTATTGAAGATGATGATTTGGATCAGCGTATTGGTTTATTACAAGGTCTTATTAATCAGTTGCCAATGCTGTTGAAGAAAGTACCTTTAACCAACACAGCTCCTTATTATAACTTGCTTGATTACGATAATTTTCTATATCACGAAAATATACGCCGTAAGCAAACAGAAGAGTACGAGAGTCAGTCAGGTCCATCTGAATTAGAACAATTTGATCAAGCGATCTTTAATACCTCTAAAACCTTTCAATACTCAAATTATCAAGAGTTTAATTCGGTTTTAACGGAGTGGAATGTTTTAAAGCAGACACTCGACCATTTAATGGGATTAGATTCACCGAGTTTTGCTGCAATTGATTCTGCATTTGAAACAATACACAGCACTTTACGTAAAATTTACAAAGCAGAGGCTTTTGGTACTGGGCTTGCGCCGAGCCAAGAACAGGCCGCTGTCATTATGACACCGTCTATGGAAAATCAAGTGCCTGTACAAATCGTATCAGATCAGCCTATGTTTCAGCCACAAGCACAAACTCACTTGGCTAATCGAGAGCAAGCAATGAAAGTGCTGCAAGAAATAGCTGATTATTTTCAAGCAAATGAGCCCCATAGTCCTGTGAGCTATATGCTCCAAAAGACCATTAAATGGAGCCAAATGCCGCTGCATGAATGGTTAGCACAAGTGATTAAAGATGAGCATCCATTGCAAATGGTTCAGGAAATGTTAGGTGTTCAACCTAAAAATGAATATGAATAAAGATTGGTAAAGAGATATGTTTAAAGCTGAAAAAGTCCTGTGGGGCGAAGGTTTATTTTTAAGACCTCAACATTTCCAGATTCAAGATACCTATCATGAACAACGTTTAAATCATACGGTTCGTGCTGTTGTGCCATTTTCCTATGGCGTTCAAAAACTTAATTTTGATGAAGCACAGCTAAGTACGCATATTCTTGCACTTGAATCGGTAGAAATGATTTGGCAAGATGGTGAAATATATCAAGCGCCTGCTTATGACTTATTACCTGAACCTATTTTGCTTGATGAGCTTAATTTACGTGGTGAAATGGTCATCTATTTGGCATTACCATTATTACAAGCCAATAAACAAAATTTAATCGATCAAAATCAATCACAAAAGGGGCGCTATCAATCACATTTGGTTGAGACCCACGATCTGTTCACAAACGCGACAGAAGCTGATATCAGCTTATTACGTCGCCGAGCTGTGTTTAAATTATTAGATGCACATAGTAATCCTGATCATAATTTAGATGGTTTCCTGTATTTGCCAATAGGCAAAATTAAACGTCAGAGTTCAGGTGCTTTTGAAATTGACCGCAAATTTATTCCGCCCATTTTGCATGTCGATGCATCTGAGACCTTGGTTTCAAATTTAAAAAGAACCTTGAATGTTATTAAGGCCAAAATTAAAACGATTCAAACCAATAATCGAGAAAATGAGCAGAAATTAATTGAATTCCGTTCAGGTGATATCGTTTCGTTTTGGTTGGTAAATGCTTTAAATACTGCTCATGCTGGTCTGAGCCATTTCTTGCAATATCCGCAAATTCATCCGGAACGCTTATTCTTTGAATTGCTACGTTTGGCAGGTTCATTATTAACTTTCTCGACAGCTTATGAAGTTGATCAGTTGCCTGCATATAAACATCATAATTTGCAAGAGAGCTTCACCCAGCTCGACACAATTTTACGTGATTTGCTCGATACGATTATTTCGAGTCGTTACATCAGTATTGCCCTTAAAGAAATTCGCCCTTCATATTGGGTGGGAAGTCTCGAAACCGATAAGATTACTCGAGATACCAGACTTTATATTGCTGTATCAAGTAGCGCGATGCAGACCCACGAGTTGATTCAAATCGTTCCTTTACGATTTAAAATCGGTAGTACTTTAGATGTTGAACAACGTGTTGTTGCAGCATTACCAGCAATTCCATTACATCACTTAATCCAAGTTCCAACTGCTATTCCAGTACGTTCGGGTGTGAGCTATTTTGAAATCGAACCGCATCATGAACTCTATCAACGTATGTTGGATTCAGAAACGATTTGTATTTATGTTCCGGCTGGGTTCCAAGATATCAGTATTGAGCTGATTGCGGTCATGAACGCTTAAAGATAAAGGAGAGAAAAATGTCACAATCTACAGGTGCTCCTTCTTTATTTGACGATGGGCAAATTGGGACAGGGGGGAATAATAATAGCCAGTCCCAAGTAAAATTACAGGCAATTAATCTGATTGATTTATTGCATGATGGTTTTTACTTAATCTTTTTAATTCGAAATCAGTATGTGCCAGCTGATCCACAGCGCTTTCGTGAAAAAATTCTAGATTTGCTTAATCGATTTGAGCAACAAGCGAAAAAGTTACAATTTTCAGCTGATGATATTCATGATGCTAAATATGCGTTTTGTGCGCTAATTGATGAAACGATCGTAACCCAGCAAGACCCAAGCTATTTTAATTTACAAAATTCTTGGTTAATTAGCCCATTACAGTTAAGTCTGTTTGGTTCTCAGTTAGCGGGTTATCAATTCTTCGAAATTTTAGAGCAACTACGTAGTCGTGGAAAAGAGCGATTAGCTGCTCTTGAAGTCTTCCATTACTGCTTATTATTAGGTTTTCAGGGTAAATACCGTATTGAGTCAATTGAAAGCCTTAACCATTTGGTGGCACGAGTAGGCGATGAAATTGATTATCTGAAAGGGAAAAAAGTGGCCTTCTCGCCATTCTCGGCAATTCCTGATCAGATACGAAATATTATCCATCGTGAGCTACCTTTTTTCTGGATTTTGATTTTCTTATTGATTTTTGCATTACTTACCTTTGCAGGTTTAAGATTTATGCTTAACAATCAAAATGATAAAGCATTATCTAATTATCAAAATGTGATTTCTGCCCCACAAGAGCAGGCACATATTACTATTTACTTACCTTGATGATGGAAAGAAATGGCTCAGGAAAAACCAACTTCTATTCGAGTTTTGCAATCGAATAAAAAAAAGTCGAGATCACCAGTAATCTATATCATCATTGGTATTATTGCAGGCGTTTTTGTAAGTATCTCGCTGTTCCTGTTCTTGTCTCAACCGTATTCGTCAGATCCTACAAGTGTTGAGAGCAAATCGAATCAAGATCAGGAGCTTGACCAAGTCTTGATGACTAATTCTTCTGCACATGACCAAGCAGTAAGTGATCAGCAAGAGCAAACTGATCCGATGAGCCATGATGGTTTTGAGCAACCTAAAGAGAATGAGTTAAGTAACATTTTTAAGCCTGCTCCTCATAAAGAGGCAGTACCTAACCCGCAACGTGTTTCACCTTTTGATGCACAGTTAACAGGTGAACAGGTTGTACCTAAGCAACAGGCTGCAGCTAAACCTGTACAGCCAAAACTACAGGTAGTTCAGCAAAAACCGGCTACCCAGACGAAAGTGGTTCAAGCCAAACCCGCTGAGGTAAATAAAGCTCCGGTTGAACAAGAGGCTGATGTGGAACCACCTAAAGCTTCGGTTGATATTAAGATTACACGAAGTCCATTTGCTGTGAATTAGTTAAGTCATGATGATTTTTCTAATTTTCTTTTGTTTTGCTTGCCTTGCTATAGGGTTAGCATTTTTGATGTCTTATGAGTTAAGAAATAAGGGTAGAACATTTGTTCTATCTTTATTACCTCAGGGGCGTCGGCAGCTAAATCAAGTTAGACAATTTGCTCAAACAATGAATCAGGCTGCGGCTCCTGAAAAACTACAATCACATTGGCATTTACAGCAATGGTGGATTGTAATCGCAGGATTTTTTTTATTTGCCAGTATTTTAATTTTTGCTTTTACTCGCCCAATCAGTTCAACACGAATTGAAGCCGAGTATCTTAAAAAAACTGATCCGCAAATTTATGCATTATTAAATGGAGAAATATTATCGCCTCCACCTGAAGTAGATGAAAGCCTGATTGAAGCTGCAATTGTTGAAGCAACTCAGTTAGAGCAGCAATATGCTTCTCAAGAAAGTGGTGTTATAAATTCTTCACCAATTGATAATACAAGTTTTGATGGCCGTGCGATTTTAGATACGAGTTTAGTCAACCGTAAGTGGGATAAAATGAACCCACGCTATAAGCAGCGTTTGCTTATGGTCTTTAAAATTATGAAAGAACAATATGGTTATGAACTTGTTTTGCTTGAAGGTTATCGTAGTCCAGCACGTCAAAATATGTTGGCAGGCAATCCGAATACAACCAGAGCAAAAGGGTATCAAAGTTATCATCAATTTGGTTTGGCGGCAGATGTGGCCTTTAAGCGAAACGGTAAAGTTGTTATTTCTGAACGTGACCCATGGGCTATGCAGGGTTACCGCCTATATGGGCAAGTTGCTGAGTCTGTCGGGCTTACCTGGGGTGGTCGCTGGAAATCTATACAAGATTATGGCCATACAGAATATAGAATGCCAGGCTTGAAGAAAACTCAAGAAATGGCGGAAAAGCTGATTGCTGAAAGCTTAAATGACATAAGTTAAACCTATGAGCCTGATTGGAAGCGATCATGTAAAACGGTAGTCATGTGATCGACAAGCTGGGAAATCAACCCAGCTTTTTCCCATGTATAAATTGAAACAACCATAGGTGAAGCTTCACCTAAAGATTTATATCTACGTACACGACGGCCTTTTGTTGTACTAACTGGTAGTAAAGATATTCCCAAACCTGTTTCGACACTTACTAGAACACTTTCTAAACTACTGCCTGTAAAAGCAATATACCAACGTCGCCGTTCACGTTCTAATGTTTCAAACATTTCATCTCGATAAAGTCCACCTTGAGGAAAGGTCACTAAACGAATTGGTTCAGATAAAGATGTAATCGCATTTTCACTTTCAAACCATGCCATTTCTTCAGGAAAGGAGGCATAACAATCGGCGCTGGCTGCTGATTCTTTCACAATAACAATATCCAGTTCACCATTACGATAGCGCTCTGTCAGGTTACGGCTTAAGCCTGAAGTGACATCTAACCGAATAGTACGATGTTCTTGAGCAAATAGACCAAAAACTTCTGCCATAGCAGTACTCATCATATCTTCTGGCAATCCAATTCGAATAGGGATGCTGCCAGCTGGATCTTTTAAGACCGCCTCGGCCTCTTGTTGAAGCGTCAAAATCCTTTGAGCATAACCAATTAAATATTCACCTGAAGCTGTTAATTGTAATGGTCTTGCTGTGCGATCAATAAGGGAGTGACCAACCGATTCTTCGAGGCGTGCTAACTGCTGACTAATAGTTGATTGTGTCAGATGCAACTTATCAGCGGCGGCTGTAAAACTACCACTTTCAAAAATGGTTACAAATGCACGAAGAAGACGAGGGTCAAACATAAATGAATACCATCAATAACGCAGAGAACAAGATACTTGAGTATTTATAATCTTAATACAATCGATTAAATAATTTAATTTCCAAATACTTTTAAGCGCGCTTATTCTAGTGCCAAATTGTTATGCAATTCATTTTTATTTGGAGTGTTTCATGCGTAAGTCCCTCATATGGATCAATCTGATCATTGCGATGGGCGCTTTGGGTTTTACAAATGCGGTAAATGCAAAAGATGAATTCCCTTTACACATGGCAGCTGCAAATGATGATATTCAGTTAATAAAACATATTTTGTCTCAAAAGACCTTAATTGATGCTCGTGATGAAACAGGTTCAACAGCATTAATGGTGGCAACAAGAGCAAACAATATACATGCTGCTCATATGTTGATTGAGGCCGGCGCAGATGTAAATGCTAAAGATAATATACAAGATAGTCCTTATTTGTATGCAGGCGCACAAGGTTATTTAAAAATTTTAAGAATGACACTCATGCATGGTGCCGATTTAAAGAGTACTAACCGTTATGGGGGAACCGCGCTTATTCCAGCAGCAGAACGGGGCCATGTAGAAACTGTCCGTACTTTAATTGCCGCAGGTGTAAACGTAAATCATGTCAATAATTTAGGTTGGACAGCTTTACTAGAAGCAATCATTTTAGGTAATGGCAAATCCAATTATCAGCAAATTGTGGCACTTTTGCTAAAAGCTGGTGCCAATCCGAATTTGGCAGATAAAGATGGGATCACACCATTACAACATGCACGTACAAGAGGATATCGTGAAATTGAAAAACTCCTTCTTGTAGCTGGTGCAAAGTAGATGGAGGAAGAATAAATGAAAGCAAATCAGGAATTTTTACGTCAAGCCATTGAGCTTGCTTATAACAATATAGAAAAAGGTGGCCGACCATTTGGCGCAGTAATTGTAAAAGATGGCAAAGTAATTGCTTCAGGTGTTAATCAAATTTTGACAACCAATGATCCGACAGCACATGCTGAACTATTGGCGATTCGGACAGCCAGCCAAGTTCTAGGAACCGCGAATTTAGAAGGCTGTTCGGTATTTGCAAGCGGGCATCCATGTCCTATGTGTATGGCTGCAATGCGTTTAGCGGGTATAAAAACAGTTAACTATGCTTATTCTAATGAAGATGGCGCACCGTTTGGTTTATCTACAGCTGAAATATATGCCGATCTTGTAAAACCATTTGCTGAACAGTCCATGAAAATCGAATATGTGCCTGTTCGATTTGAAGACCGTACCGACCTTTATGTGTTTTGGAAAAATTATCAAGCTAAGCAATTAGGCCTAAAGTAATGAAGCAGTCTGGAGCTTTCTTGACTCGTCCCATGCTTATTGTGACAGTCGCTTTGGTTGGACTCAATTTAAGACCTTTTATGACCAGTATTGGTCCTTTAGTCTCAAAGATTCGAGCAGGTACCGGATTAAGTTTACAAGGAATAGCTTTACTCACTTTATTGCCCATGATGTTGATGGGACTTATTGCCTTTATTGGTCCAATCGTACAGAGCGTGGTTGGAGAACGCAGAGTTGTTTTGGGCTCCTTACTGACTATATGTATTGGATGCGCACTTAGATTTTTATTTCCTACAGCTGAGGGTGTAATTGCTAGTGCAATAATTATTGGTTTAGGCGTCGCGCTGATACAGGCTGCTTTTCCAGGAATTATTAAACGAGAGTTTAGTCAACATATCGGGCCTATGATGGGGCTTTATTCAGCTATGCTTATGGGTGGTGGCGCACTAGGCGCATGGTTGGCACCTGTGATTTCCAATATAACGGGTCTATGGTCACTGGGGCTGGCTTTCTTTACTATACCCGCTGTATTAGCATTAGTATCAACATTTATTTTTTTACCCTCCATTGTAAGTTCGACTGCCCATCTGTCACCTGTAAAAACGTTATTAAAGAAACCTAGAACATGGTTGTTAATGCTGTGTTTTGGTTTGGTCAATGGTGGCTATTCTTCGGTGGTTGCGTGGTTGGCACCTTCGTTTCAAGATCATGGCTGGAGTATTTCTCAAAGTGGGAAATTGCTTGCCTTACTTGCCTTGGGTCAAGCAGCCTCGGCTCTGTCTTTGCCTATTTTAGCTAGGAAATATAAAGATCGACGTCCGTGGTTGTGGTTTACTCTATTCATGCAATTTGCTGGCTTTGCAGGACTTGCTTTTATACCTGAATTTGCACCTGTGTTATGGGCAATTTGTTTAGGAATAGGCTTGGGAGGTTGTTTTGCCTTAACACTTATTGTGGCATTAGACCATTTTGAAGAGCCGAACAATGCGGGTGCTTTATCTGCACTTATGCAAGGAGGAGGTTTTTTACTTGCTGCAATACCGCCTTGGTTTGTAGCAGCTTTGCATGACTTTACAGGGACTTATAAGGCAGGTTGGATTTTTCATTTATGTAGTGTGATATTGGTTATTGTGTTAGTGGTAAGGTTAGCTCCAAGAAGTTATAACAAAATTCACTAATAAAAGTTTAGGTGAGTAAAGAATATTACGGTCCTAAAGAAATACTATTTTGAAGGGAAGATGGTTAAAGAAAAGTGATAGGATAATATTGAAACTTTCAGTTTTTAAATGAACACAACAATATTTGATTTTTATGACATCTTCTTTGAAAAAAATAGCTTTATTAAAACAGGGCTTAGGAAAAAATAGTCCATTCGCAGCAGGTAGGCAAGGAACATTAGAGGCGATTGAGCATTTAGGTTATGTACAGATTGATACCATATCTGTCGTTGAACGTGCTCATCACCATATATTGTGGAGTCGAGTGCCAGATTATGATTTAAGCCATTTAAACAGTTTGGTTCGTGAGCGGCAGATTTTCGAATATTGGTATCATGCGGCATCTTATCTTCCTATGAAAGATTATCGATATGCATTACCGGCAATGATGTCTGTCAGAAAAGGGGAAAGTCGCTATTTTAATAGAGGCGATCAACACCTTATGAATGAAATTCTGGCACGTGTTCGTGCCGAAGGTAAAATTCGATTAAGAGATATTGATAAGAAAAATAAAAAGAGTTTAGGGAATTGGTGGAATACCGGTCCAGGCCGCCGTGCTTTTGAGCAGTTATATATGCAAGGTGACCTGATGATCTGTGAACGTAATGGTATGGAAAAAGTTTACGATTTGACAGAACGCTGTCTACCTGAAAATATTGATTTAAGTTTGCCTACGCTTTACGAATATGCTCAGTATTTATTTAATAATACGCTTCGAGCTCATGGCGCATTTACGTGGAAACAATTGGTTCATTTAAAGAAAAATGATTTAAAAGAAACCATGCGTGTCGTGCTAAAAGAGCAGATTGATGCAGGTGTTGTATCAGCGATTAAACTTGCCGACGGACAAACTTTATATGTTGATGTAACTGCAATAGAGCAACAATTGGATACTGATTTTGGTCTAAAAATACTTTCGCCTTTTGATAACTCTCTTATTCATCGTGACCGTTTAACTTCCTTATTTGAATTTGATTATCGGATCGAATGCTATGTGCCAGCGGCCAAACGGGTATTTGGATATTTCTGTTTGCCTATTCTTTATCAAAATGAGTTAGTAGGACGAGTCGACTGTAAAGCACACCGAACAGTAAAAGAACTAGAAGTGATTAGTCTACATTTAGAAAAAACGGTAAAAGATAAAGAGCATTTCTTTTTTGAATTAGATCAGGAACTCAAGCGTTTTGCAGCATTTAATCAATGCTCAACTGTGAATGATAAGGTAGTCAAACTCATTCGCAGCAAACTTTAAATACAAACCTAATTGGATGTCAAAAATGATTAAAGCTAAAACACCAAAAGAGTGAAAATTTTTGGTGTTTAACTTCGCTTAGTTCAAAGACATACGGTATTGAATAATGCCGGGTTTTTGTGCAATCCAATCATAGAGCTTTTGGGCTGTTTGATTGCTTTCTTGAGTATGCCAATATAAACGTTCACAGCTATGTTCGGTGGCTTGCTTCTGTACATACTCAATAAGTTGTTTACCAATTTGTCGTCCACGAACTTCAGGTGATACATACAGATCTTCTAAATAACAGTAGTTATTTTCTGCCCAAGTAGACCGATGAAACATATAAGTGACAAAACCTAAGATACGTTCTTTATTTTTGGCAACAGCACAATAAATAGGTTCTTTTTCATCGAAAAAACGATCCCAAGTCATTTTTGTGATATGGAGGGGTAAATTGACCTGATAGAAATTTTGATAGGCAACCCAATATTCTAACCATTGAGTATAGTCTTGTTGTTGAACTGGCGAGACTTCGATCGTTTCATTTTGAATCATAATTACACTTCATTCTGACTAATTGATGAAATTATATATTGGATATGAATGTTTTATAGAAACATTAAAGTATTAAAAACTAACACAATAAATTTGATGAGAAAAGAAATTGCTTATTTTTATAACTTTCTAAAATAAAAATTTTTTTATTAATCTTATTTTAAGCTAGCTTTATTATTCTAATAAAACAAAGCTCGTCTAAGTACACCTTTTAGCCACATTCTCCAGATGTGGCTCTTTTTATTTGCGGTTAGAAAAATCTAGAAGTAAATAAATATAATTAAATATTTATTTTTGAATTGCTATAAGTTTTTTTAATCATTTTCCATTGCATTACTATAAAACTTAACACCTATTTTAATGCGATCTCGACCATTACTCATACGCCAGCGATTCGTATCACGTAGGGAATACACACAGCCACAATATTCTTGCTGGTAGAATTCTTCACGTTTACTAATTTCAATCATGCGGCTAGAGCCACCATTTTTTCGCCAGTTGTAGTCCCAGTACTGAATATCGGGATAGTGTGAAGCAGCGCGAATCCCGCAGTCATTGATTTGCGCCATATTTTTCCATCTTGAAATCCCTAAAGAGCTGCTGATTAGACTAAACCCATTTTCATAAGCATATAAAGCGGTACGCTCGAAGCGCATATCAAAACACATGGTACAGCGGATACCGCGTTCAGGTTCATTTTCCATACCTTTAGCACGGGCAAACCAATTATCGGTGTCATAATCTGCATCAATAAAGGGAATATTATGTTTTTCTGCGAAGCGGATATTTTCTTCTTTACGAATGAGATATTCTTTTACCGGATGAATATTAGGATTATAAAAGAATATAGAAAAGTTTATATTAGACTCAATTAATGACTCCATTACTTCTCCAGAGCAGGGAGCACAGCAAGAATGGAGTAATAATTTATTATGTCCAGATGGGAGTTCGAGTTTTTGACGTTGAATAGCCATAATTAAAAAATAAGTTATATTTTTATATATTTTAGATTTTTTAACTGCTTATAAAAATGAATTTTTTTCAATTAATGATGAAAATATCTAATCTTTATTATTTGTGCTGAATAATAAAGTATTTTTTAATTTTATTACATATAATAAATAATATATTATATTTGTGTAATATTATTAAAATAATTTTAACTTTCTATTATCAAAAAAGTACACTCTATAGAAAATAGGAATAATTTTATATTTGTGTAACTATTTGTCTTTTATATATTTATCTACTTAGTTTTAGCTAGAAAAATTGTGTGATGAACGTCTCAAATAAGTATTATTTTTTAAATTTAAATATTTTTTTAGATTTATATTTTTAATAAATTTATACTAAAACAGTTATTCTATTTTTCTCATTTGAGTATGTGATATTTTAAGATATGGACGATTGGCAATGTAAGTATTGTAATGGTTACATTATGGTTAATCATTCAAGGATAGAGGTAGGGGAAAAAGTTTACTTTTTGGTATATAAATTCGATGCAAAAAATGAAAGAAAAAAACTATATAAAAAAGGAACTGTAATTGCACGTTGCGATAGTATTTTACATATCGAATCAAGAAAAAAGACATATAAAATAGAGGAGGCTAAAGTCTATCCTTTAGGTGCACCTATGCCATTTGTTTATAATATGTTCTGGATATGTGGTTGTGAAAACAGGCCATAATATTTTTATTGAATCTAAAAATGAATAGTGAATTTAAATAATTTTGATGATTTTTTATTCAATTTTGCAAATTATAGTTTTAATTTTTATAAATAGCTTAAATTGCTGAACGGTTAAAGTTAGATTGCAATTTGACAAAATTTTAGCATCCTTTTATAAGACCTCAACTAAGCTTGAGATTAATAAAAAATGAGTGAAAGGAATCAAAGTCGTTTGTTAACGGTTGGAGAGGTTGCAAAACGTAGCGGTGTTGCAGTTTCAACCCTTCATTTTTACGAATCTAAAGGTTTAATTAAAAGTATAAGAACCAATGGTAACCAACGCCGTTTTACTCTAGTGGTGTTACGCTACATTGCAATCATTAAAATTGCTCAAAAAGTTGGTATTCCATTAGATGAAATAAAACAAGCCCTAAGTAAGTATCCGATGGGTTCTAAATTAACTGCACAACAATGGAAAGAGCTATCTCTCGATTGGCGAAAGAATTTGGATGAGCGTATTCAAAAACTCACAAGACTCAGAGACGAAATGGATTGGTGTATTGGATGTGGTTGTTTGTCATTAGAACAATGTCCATTAAGAAATCCCAATGATGTGTTGGGGCAAGAAGGTGCCGGGCCGCGTATTTTAGAAAGACCATAGAAGATAAATTTTATTGTTAGATATAACGCATCATAATTTAACATTTGCAATAGAGAATTATTTTGTAAGTTGCTCTCTATGAAGGTTTTTTATTGTAAACAAGTCATATAAAACATAAATTTTTTTGATATCTTTATTTCTTTTAGTAAGAAGCAAAATTTATGAAAAAAATTATCTTTCTTGGTTTAGCGCTTGTTTCGTTAACGGCTTGCTCATCAGTACAACATAAAGATTCAACTCCTCCAAAAATTGGTTCACCAAATCCTGCTAGTCAATATTGCGTTGAACAAGGCGGGAAATTAGAAATTAGAAATGAAGCAAATGGTCAGGTAGGTTATTGCCATTTGCCAAATGGACAAGTCGTCGAAGAGTGGAAATTATTCCGTGATAATCAGGCGAACTGTGTTTCAGAAGAAGCTCAAAAATTAGTTGGGCTATCTGGTTTAACCGATGATCAAATTAAGCAAAAAACGAAGTCAGAAATTGTTCGTAAAGTTGCTCCAGGTCAACCGATGACAATGGATTATCGTTCAAATCGAGTAACTGTCACAATTGATCCAACTTCTAAAAAAATTACTCAAGCAACATGTGGTTAATTCTTTAATTAAAGAATTAATTTAAGTTCGAACAAGAAGGCCTGTCAAAAGACAGGCTTTTTTAGACAGCCAAATAAATTGTTAAGCTTAATCACATAAATTTTCATAATGCACAAAAACCTGTTAAACCTCATTCAAAGAAAAACAAACATAGGTGTTAAGTTTTAAGTTCCTTTTAAATCATGTGTAGGACCGAGCTATGATGCAAGCAATGTTTTTCTTTAGTGCTGGAGCAGTTTTTGGTTATTGCTATCGTCATTACGATGCTAAAGTTAAAAAAGCCAATGATTCAAAATAAATGATTAAAAAGCCTGCTTCTTGAGTAGGCTTTTTTCTTTGTATTATTTCCACCCATTGAATAGAACATATTTTAAGTAATCATAAAAAAAGCCCCTAGCGGACTAGAGGCAGAAAAACTTCAGATGCAGGTAACAGGTGAATTATGCATCTGAGTTAAGTAGGTTGTATCAAACCATGTAGAGCACTTTACCAGTAAAAATGAGTAAAAATAGGGATGTGCGACTAATGGCTAATGTTTTCTGTATCTTTTTTAACCATTTTTGAAAGTAAATAATTTTCTTCAGACCCGTTTAATTTTTGAATCTTTATTATTAATAAATCAGAAAAAAGCTTTCAAAATATATCTTATTCATCAGTTCTACAGTTTTTATCTTTGTTTTTATACGTTTTTTTAGATGAAAAGAATTTTAGAACAAAGACTATTCTTTTTTATGTATATCGTATACGATATATGAAGAATGATTGGACAGCTATTGATACCCATTCCATAACTTTTGAGATGGATTAACTCAAAAGTACAACTACCAATAGTTTTAACTATATTACTGAGGAATAATTATGAGTAATATCTTCACAGGATGTATCCCGGCGCTAATGACTCCATGTACTCCTAACCGTGAGCCAGATTTTGATGCGCTTGTGAAAAAAGGGCATGAGCTTATTGAAGCGGGAATGAGTGCGGTAGTGTATTGTGGTTCAATGGGCGATTGGCCTTTATTGACCGAAGCTCAACGTCAAGAAGGGGTAGCACGACTTGTAGCTGCTGGTATTCCGACAATTGTGGGTACTGGGGCAGTTAATTCAAAAGAAGCAGTTTCTCATGCAGCTCATGCAGAAAAAGTAGGTGCACAAGGGCTTATGGTAATTCCACGTGTATTATCACGTGGTGCATCACCAACTGCACAAAAGGCACACTTTTCTGCGATTTTAAAAGCTGCTCCTAGCTTACCTGCGGTAATTTACAATAGCCCGTATTATGGATTTGCGACTCGTGCAGATTTGTTTTTTGAATTACGCCGTGAATTTCCAAACTTAATTGGTTTTAAAGAGTTTGGTGGTGCTGCTGATATGCGTTATGCAGCTGAGTTCATCACTTCTCAAGATGACTCTGTGACATTAATGGCTGGTGTAGATACTCAAGTTTTCCATGGTTTCGTTAACTGCAATGCAACGGGAGCAATTACGGGCATTGGTAATGCTTTGCCTAAAGAAGTTTTACAGTTGGTTGACCTTAGTAAGAAAGCTGCAGCAGGCGATGCGAAAGCTCGTCGTTTGGCACAAGAATTATCAAGCGCTTTAGAAGTTTTATCGTCTTTTGATGAAGGTACTGATTTAGTCCTTTATTACAAGTACTTAATGGTACTTAATGGCGATAAAGAATATACCTTACATTTTAACGAAACGGATGCATTGAGTGAATCACAACGTAAATACGTTGAAACTCAGTATGAATTATTCCGTACTTGGTACCGTAACTGGTCAGCTGAAATCTAAGCAAATATCTATAAAAAAAGAGGCTAACAATTTAGCCTCTTTTTTACTTCTATTATTTATTTTTTAGTGAGAACAATAACGCAGAGGAATATTAAAACTAAACCTAAATAACTATTCATTGTTAAACTTTCGCCTACTACAACAACTGCCAATAAAGCTGCAACAGGAATTTCGACCAAAGCTAACGTCATGGCTTGACTGGCTGGAATACGTTTTAAACCAAAGCTAAAAAATAAATAGCCTAAGAACATAGGTACGATTGGGATATAAAGGGCTACCCAAATATTATTTGGATAATTAAATAGGTGAGTTGCTGTAATTAATAAAGTAGGTAATAACAGAACTGCTGAAATCCCAAAGATCACGCCCATGGCAGCTCTTGAGTCGATGCCTTTATGGATTAAGTTTTTCATAATCCATGAATATGTTGCATAACTCAGACTTGAGAGTAAGCCAAAAAATACACCTAATAACCGTTCGGATTGGCCCCCTTGATGTTGGTGACTATGTTCGCCTGCATATGAGAGTAAAACGACTCCTAAAAAACCAAGAATAAAACTGATAAGCCATTTTAAAGAAAGCTTACGTTTATCTAATAGCCACTCAAGCATAACTGAGAACAAAGGGGCGCAGCCAATTGAAATAACAGTACCAATAGAAACACCAGCTAATGAAACCGAGGAATAAAAAGCAAACGGACAAAGAATAGAAACAATGACGGCAATCAAAACTTTAGTTTTATAGTCAAAAAGCTTTCGGTAATCTTTTTTAATAGCTTTTAAACTTAAAAATGTGTGAATTAAACCACCGAAGCCCACAGAAATAGTAGCAATTACAAGTGGACTGATGCCCTTTGCAAAAGATGCTGCTGTGCCTGCCGTACCCCATAGAAAAGCAGCAAATAGTACAGATAAGAAACCCGTATAATAAGTCAGGGAAAATTTTGCTTCTGTTGGCGTACTCATATGAAGTGACTCAAACTCTGAAAGTTTTATGCAGCAAGATTTCTACAAGATAATAATTTTTACCTTGTAAGGAATAATCAGCTCAATGGATAAGAATTTTTGACAGTTTCCCGTCAAGAGAACAGGGTAGTATGCTGGTATTTATGACGATTTGCTTGGTTAAATACAATAAAATAATGACGATTTCGGCATAGTCTAATAATAGTTTTGTGAATTAAATGGTATAAAGTATACTTTGTATATGAATGATTTTAAAAATTATTGGTTTATAGTGATATAAAAATAGTTTTTAAAAGCTTTATATGAAGGATAAGCCGTACCGAAAATGATGCTTTCAAAGCAATAATTTCATTATGGTGGATGACTAAAATTATCATCCTTTTGTTTGTGTCATATTTTGAGGTTAAGAGAATATTCGTGACGCTACCATCTTTTAATGTATCAAATCTTGGTGCAATGCCTTCGGTATCTGAAGTTATTGTCAAATATATTAGAGAAGCAATTATTGCAGGGCATATTGCTGAAGGTGAGCCTATCCGTCAGGATGAAATTGCCAAGCTATTTAATGTCAGCAAAATTCCGGTACGTGAAGCCTTAAAGCAACTTGAAGCCGAAGGCTTGGTGGAGTTTATAAAAAATCGTGGTGCAATTGTGACCCGAATCTCTGAAGAAGAATTAGCTCAGATTTTTGAAGTACGGGTTATGTTAGAAACGAAGTTGATTCAGCTCGCCGTGCCGAATATGACAGAAGAAACTTATAAAAGGGCAGATGAAATTTGTAATGCCTTTATTGATAACATGGATATTGGAAGCTGGACCACACTAAATTGGCAGTTACATGCCTGCCTGTATGAACCGGCACAGCGGCCTTATATGCTCGGATTAATTCGTTCTATTTACGATAAAATTGAGCGCTATTTAAGATTACAAATGAATGTTTCCGAAGGTAAATCGCGTGCAAATGATGAGCACAAAGAAATTGTGAAAGCCTGTAAAGCCAAGGATGTTGATTTGGCGGTTAAGTTAATTGAAGAGCATATTAATGGTGTTTGCCAATCACTTTATGAGCACTTACCTCCTCATAAAAATGTGAAAAAATAAGCGCTGCATTCTTTATCATTTCAATTAGGCCAATGGCCTAATTTTTTTGTCTTTATTTTAGATGAAGCAAGTTTTCACTATGCTGATTTCGTCATAGATTCATAAGAAAACGATCAAGCTTGCTGTTTTGAGATCAGTCATCCTAGAAAAAAATGTAAGGATACTTCTATGAAAACAGTAAAAATTTTGGACTCTCATACTGGTGGCGAACCAACACGATTAGTGCTTGAAGGTTTTCCTGATTTAGGTACAGGAGACATGGAAAGCCGCCGAAAAATATTATCAGAACAATATGACCATTTCCGTAGAGCAACTATGTTAGAGCCGCGCGGTAATGATGTTTTGGTTGGCGCATTATTGTGTAAGCCAGTGAATCCTAAAGCGAGTGCGGGCGTTATTTTCTTTAATAACACAGGCTACCTCGGCATGTGTGGTCATGGCACGATTGGTTTGGTAGCTTCATTAGCACACTTGGGCAAAATACAAGTGGGTACACACTTAATTGAAACTCCAGTGGGCGATGTTGAAGCGACATTGCATGAAGATCATTCAGTGAGTGTGCGAAATGTACCGGCATATCGTTATAAAAAAGCAGTCGAAGTTGATGTTGAAAAATATGGAAAAGTTACTGGTGATATTGCATGGGGAGGTAACTGGTTCTTCTTGATTAATGATCATGGACAACGTGTTGCAAGTGATAATTTGGATCAACTTACCGAATATGCGTGGACGGTTAGACAAGCGCTTTCGGCACAAGGAATAACCGGTAAAGATGGGCAAGAAATTGACCATATTGAGTTATTTGCAAGTGACACCGAAGCAGACAGTAAAAATTTCGTACTTTGCCCAGGCAAGGCCTATGACCGTTCACCGTGTGGAACTGGAACGAGTGCGAAAATTGCTTGCTTGGCCGCAGATGGCAAACTTGAGCCAGGAAAGTTATGGAAACAAGCCAGCATTATCGGTAGCCAGTTTATTGCTTCGTATGAACAAGCAGGGGAATATGTGATTCCAACCATTCGTGGTGAAGCTTACATGAGTGCCGAAGCAACTTTATTTATGGATGAAAATGACCCATTTGCTTGGGGTATTCAGCTATGAGAACCGATGCCATCGTCATTGGGGCAGGCATTGTAGGTGCGGCATGTGCTTATGAATTGGCTCGGCAAGGGTTAAATGTGCAAGTTTTGGATGCTCGGGTTGGTGGTGCAACAGCCGCGGGCATGGGGCATTTGGTCATTATGGATGACTTGGAAGCCGAATTAAAACTTAGTCATTGGTCAGTTCTGCTATGGCATGGATTAGGACACGAGCTTTCGGAAGAATGTGCCTATCGCCAAACGCCAACTTTATGGCTGGCAAGTAGCCCAGAAGAAATGCAGATTGCTGAGGAAAAATATCAACGTCTCACTGCGCAAGGCGTCCGTTGCCAACTTCGAAACGCAGATGAAGTTCATCAGCTCGAACCTCACTTAAAGCAGGGTCTTTATGGTGGTTTAGAAGTTTTTGATGATGGAATTTTATATGCGCCTTGTGCTGCTGAATGGTTATTAAAAAAATTTCCCTACAAGGTTCAGGTTCAACAAGCTAAAGTTATTCATATTGAAGAAAATCGGGTTCAGTTAAGTGATGGCACATGGCTAGAAGCTGCGCATATCGTTTTGGCTAACGGTATTCATGCGACAGATTTTTTTCCAGAGTTACCGATTGAACCTAAAAAAGGTCATTTGGCGATTACTGACCGTTACCCTGAATTAAATGTAAAGCATACATTGGTGGCTTTGGCTTATGCGGCCAGTACTCAAGCGACAAGTGGAATTTCGGTGGCTTGTAATATTCAGCCTAGACCGACGGGCCAGCTTTTTATTGGGTCATCTCGTCAGTTCAATACGGTTGATCCGACTGTAGAGCCAGAAGTCTTTACTCGGGTACTTAAAGAGGCTGTCGATTATTTTCCAGCTTTGGCTGATCTTAATGTTATTCGGGCATGGACAGGCTTTCGCGCAGCCACACCCGATGGTATTCCGGTAATTGGACGACATCCTGCATTTCAATCGGTTTATTTAGCGGTAGGGCATGAAGGTTTAGGTGTAACCACAGCAACAGGTACAGCAAAACTGATTGCCTCACACATATGTGGATTAACTTTTGATATAGATCCAGAACCTTTTTTACCTCATCGTTTTATAGGAGCTGCATAGATGATTCAGCTTTTTATTAACGGCCAACCGGTTTCTGTGATTGAAGGTACGAGTGTTGCTGCTGCTTTAGCACAAGCGAAATCTTACAGCCGTTTGTCAGTTTGTGGTGAAAAACGTACTCCATTTTGTGGAATGGGAGTTTGTCAGGAATGCCGTGTCAATATTAATGGACTCAGAGTGCTTGCTTGTCAGACGCTGTGCCAGCAAGACATGAAAGTGGAAACACAATAATGGAAAAACAATATGATGTGGTGGTTGTCGGTGCTGGGCCTGCAGGGTTGTCAGCTGCTATTGCAGCCGCCGAAAGTGGCGGGCGAATTTTAATATTGGATAATAACCCACAGGCGGGCGGTCAAATCTGGCGCGCTGGACCGATTTTCCCTGTACCTGAAATGGCGCAGCAGAAATATCAACAAATTAAGGCTCATTCTAATATTGAATTTATGTTTGGTGCGAAAATTGTCGCCGCACCTTTTGCAGGCCAATTGCTTGTTGAGCGACCTCACGACAGCCTAAACTTGTCTTATCGCCAGCTTATATTGTGTACGGGAGCAAGAGAACTGTTTTTGCCTTTTCCCGGTTGGACTTTACCTGGCGTAACAGGGGCAGGTGGTTTGCAAGCCTTAATTAAAGCAGGCACACCTGTCAAAAATGAACGCATTGTGATTGCAGGTTCAGGGCCATTACTTTTAGCAAGTGCGGATACGGCAAAAAAAGCAGAGGCTCAAGTTCTCTATGTTGCCGAACAGGCGGCTTCATCTTCCGTTCGTAAATTTGCACTGCAACTTTGGCGTTGGCCTTCGAAAGTAATACAAGCGTTATCTTTACCTCATCGTTTATATCAACCTGACAGTTATGTGGTTGAGGCGATTGGTCAGGAGCGTCTTGAACGAGTAAGGCTACAAACGCCGAAGGGAATTGTTGAAATTGAGTGTGATCGACTCGCGTGCGGATTTGGTTTAGTCCCGAATACTCAATTAGGGCAGTTAATGGGTTGTCAAATTAAGGACAATGCGATTACGGTCGATGACTATCAACATACATCACAGCCACAGGTGTGGGCAGCAGGTGAGTGTACAGGTTTTGGCGGAAGTGAGCTGGCGATGGTTGAAGGTAGCATCGCAGGTTATGCAGCTATAGGCCAAAATGAAAAAGCGAGACAATTATTTGCTCAAAGACAACGGTATCGTTTATTTGCGCATCTCCTTGAGAAAAGCTTTAAGTTACGTGCTGAGTTAAAAACGCTTGCACGCCCAGAAACTATTTTTTGTCGATGTGAAGATGTAACTTTTGATAAAGTTGCCGAGCGTAATAGTTGGATTGATGCAAAATTACATACACGCTGTGGAATGGGAGCTTGCCAAGGAAGCACGTGTGCAACAGCAGCAGCTTGTTTATTTGATTGGCAGTTGCCTAACTCTCGACCACCATTACTTCCTACTCGTGTAAAAAGCCTCATGGCGATGTCTACTTCTCCTTTAAATCAAAAATGAAATGTTCTAGAGTAGACAAGTTATAACTTTGTCCGCTCTAGCTCATGACTTTGGTTCAAATTCCGAAATTAACTACCACTTTGGAAGATTTTTTAAAAAATCTGGAAAGTATAGAACCATTATTTGATGCTTTATCTTCGGTGGTATTTTTCATCAAAAATACCGAAGCACGTTATGTCTTCGTCAATCAAACATTAGTAAATCGCTGCGGTCTAAAAGATAAAACTGCAATATTGGGAAAAACCTCTTCTGAAGTTTTTCCTCATTCACTTGGAAAAATATATACATCGCAAGATTTACAAGTCATTCGCCGTGGTAAAAAGTTAACAGAGCAATTAGAGCTGCATTTATATGCAAAGAACCAGTCGGGTTGGTGTTTGACTTATAAAGAGCCTTTATTTGATGCGGATGGAAAGTTAGTAGGAATAGCGGGTATTTCTAATGATTTAAATGTGCCTGAAAATACACATCCTGCTTTTTACAAAATGGTTCAGGTTGAGGAATATATTAAAAAGAATTATGCCGAAACGATTACGTTGGCACACTTGACCGCAATTGCAGGTGTATCTGTGGCTCAGTTAGAACGGTATTGCAAAAAAATATACCATTTAACGCCGCGGCAAATGATTAGCAAAATTCGTCTTCAAGTCGCTACTGAACTATTGGCGACAGATTTACCCATTACTCAAATTGGTTTGCGCTGTGGTTATACCGACCACAGTGCTTTTTGTCGTCAGTTTAAGCTGCATACAGGCATGTCGCCTACCTTATATCGCGCCTCTACCAAAAATATTTAGATAAAAAATTGGGCTGTATAAAACAACCCAAAATTATTGTTAAGCAGATAATTTATATATTAAAGATTAATCTTTAAAAGCCAATGATCGGCCTTTGGTTTCTTTCACTAGCAAAATCGAGACAATAGAAATCAGACTTGCGGCAACCAAATATAAAGAAATCGGAACCGAGCTATTAAATTCTTTGAGTAATGTTAGGGCAATTAATGGAGCAAGCGAACCTGCCATAATGGGTGCGACTTGATAACAAAATGAAAGCGCCGTATAGCGGATGTGAGTTGGAAATAACTCAGTCATTAACGCAGAGTAAGGCGAGTAGGTCATGGACTCAATAAATAAACCAAGCACAATTGCTAACATAATGAGCCAGTCATTGCCTGTATCCATTAAAGGAAAGCCGACAAAACCCCAAAAAGCAGTAAGTACAGCTCCAATAAGATAAATAGGTTTACGGCCAAATATATCGCTTAAATGTCCCATAAAAGGAATAATAAAGAAATGGATCAGATGAGCGCCAAACATGAGCAGTAAGATCTGCGAAGTATCTTTATGGACGACTAACTTTAAATAACTGATCGAAAAAGTAACCACCATATAGTACAAAATGTTTTCTGCAAATCTGGCACCGATACCCGCAATAACAGATTTCTTATGATATTTTAAAACCTCAATGATCCCGAGTTGTTGTTTTTCAAGAAGCTGTTGTTTGGCCTGTGCTTCTTTAAACACTTCGGCATCGTCTACATTTTTTCGAATCCATAAACCAATCAGTACCACGACTGCTGAGAACCAAAATGCACAGCGCCATCCCCAGTCTAGGAATTGTTCGGGTGAGAGGTTTTTTGAAAGTAATAATAAAACCAGTGTGGCTACTAAATTTCCGAGCGGTACACCAGTTTGTGGCCAGCTTGCCCAATAACCTCTGCGATCATCTGGACTGTGCTCTGAAACTAAAATAACTGCGCCGCCCCATTCACCACCAAAAGCAAAACCTTGAATTAAACGCAGTATCACTAGGAGTGTAGGTGCCCAATAGCCAATTTGATGAAAGGTCGGAATACAGCCCATTAAAAAAGTAGTGATACCGACAATAATCAGGCTAATTTGCAATAATTTCTTGCGTCCAATTTTATCGCCGTAGTGACCAAACACGAGGCCACCGAGAGGTCTTGCTAAAAATCCAACGGCATACAGGGCAAAGGCCGCCAAAATGCCATCTATAGCATTGCCAGTTTGTTGAAAGAAAAGTTCGCCAAAGACGAGGGCAGAAGCGGTTCCATAAAGGAAAAATTCATACCATTCTGCTACGGAGCCAACCATGGAGGCCGCTACAACCTTTTTTAGTGTTGTCGTCATATACCAATATCCTTATTTGAAAATATGTTACGCATTGATTTGATGGAGCATCGTGCTATTCATTTTTTGCACTTTTTTATTTAAATAATGTGCGGTTACGCTGGAGGCTTTGAACTAAAAAAGGAGTTCATCTCTTGGATAAACTCCTTTAAAAAAATTAAAGAGCAGCTTTACTCATTTCACCATTGACTAAGCGCGCGATACCAAGCGGATTGGCGTTTTGAAGGGCGAGTGGCAATAAGTGATCTGGATAGTTTTGGTAGCATACTGGACGTAAATAACGTTCGATTGCCAAGGTTCCTACCGATGTACCGCGTGCATCTGAAGTTGCAGGATATGGCCCGCCGTGAACCATGGCATCACAGACTTCCACACCTGTTGGGTAACCATTTAGAAGTAAACGTCCTGCTTTTTCTTCGAGTAATGGAATAAGGGTCGCGAAGTTCTCAAAATCTTGTGGCTCGGCAATTAATGATGCTGTAAGTTGACCACGTAGACCATTTAAAGTGAGAGCAAGCTGCTCTGCCGATTCAACTTCAATCACAATCGTCGTTGGGCCGAACACTTCTTCTTGAAGTAATTCATCATGCTCGAGTAAAAGAGATACATCGGCTTTAAAGAGCTGAGGATAGGCTTGCTGGCCTTGTTGTGGTTGACCCGCTAAATGCTCAATCTTGTCATGTGCGAGTAATGCTTCAAGACCATGCTCGTAGCTTCTTAAAGTGCCTTTGTTAAGCATAGTTTGTGGCGGTTGCTGAGCCATTGCAGCCTTGAACTGGTCAAGGAATTGGCTAAATTCAGGTGATTTAATTCCAATAATTAGGCCCGGATTAGTACAAAACTGACCGCAGCCTAAAACCACTGAACCACTAAGTTCGGTCGCAATTTTATCACCACGCACTTTTAGAGCTTCGGGTAATAAAATCATTGGGTTAATGCTCGACATTTCGGCAAAAACAGGAATGGGTTCAGGACGTGCGGCAGCTAAATCGCATAGAGCACGACCACCTTTGAGTGAACCTGTAAATCCAACGGCTTTGATTGCTGGATGTTTTACCAGTGGCTCACCGACACCTTGACCATAAATCATGCTAAAGATGCCTTTTGGCATAGCGCATTTCTCAATCGCACTACAAATGGCATTTGCAATGGATTCTGCTGTTGCCATGTGACCGCTATGAGCCTTCACAATAACTGGACATCCAGCAGCAAGTGCTGAAGCGGTATCGCCACCCGCAGTAGAAAAGGCGAGAGGGAAATTACTTGCGCCAAATACGGCCACTGGTCCAACACCGATTTTATATTGACGTAAATCTGGACGTGGAAGTGGCTGGCGCTCAGGTAAAGCCAAATCAATACGGGCACCTAAATAGTCACCACGGCGTAATACTTGAGCAAATAGGCGTAATTGACCTGTGGTCCGCCCACGTTCACCGCGAATACGCGCTTCTGGTAAGGCAGTTTCTTGACAGACTGTTGCAATAAACTGGTCATCAAGCGCATCAATTTCACTGGCAATCGTTTCTAGAAAAACAGCGCGTTGTTCTGGCGTAGTTTGTCTAAAAGCCGGATAAGCCAATGCAGTTGCTTGAGCTGCCTGATCAATTTCTTCAGGAGTTGCTTGAGCAAACTGATAGGGTAATGCTTCATCTGTTGCAGCATCGTAGCTTAATACAAACTTACTGCCTGCACTTGAACGTTGACCTGCAATAAAATTTTGACCAGTAATATTTAACATTATCAACCTCACTTGAGAGTGAACGTCAAAAGTGGTTCTTATGACGTTGGAGAGTTATCAAAGCGAAGGTTTTACATTTGAGAATATTGTATTTTGTATACGGTATTAATCAAAAGAAAACCTTAACTTATATGTGTTTAAGCAAACGAACGCTAAGCTTCATCGTCATTTTTAATCAGTGCTTTTGGTAAACCTGAGCGTATACCCCAGTAGTAGCAACCAAGAGAAATCACCATGACGAATAAGGTGTCGAAAGGCGCTGCCAATAGGTGTGTTGCGCCATCACCGAAGCTGCCAAGGTAAGAGGCAAGAATCATTAAAATGTAGTAAACAAGGAGCCATGTTGATGACTTTAACTGTTGGGCAAGGCTGACTTCTTGGGTTGGCACGTAGCGCTTAAAAATGACGTAGAGTGCAAACAACACGATTTGTGCGCCTAGCAACCATGAAATGACATTCCAGCCAGACCAATACACAATAAAAGACGCAATGACAAAAGCGAGCGGCCCGAGAACAGTAAATCCTTTTACATAGAATGGACGTTCAAGCTCAGGAGCATTACGGCGTAAGGCACCCACTGTGACAGGAGCAAGGGCATAACTTAAAACTAACGCTGCTGAAACTACGGAAATTAATTTATCCCAAGATGGAAACGGCATGGTCCAAAATACTGAAAGTGCAAACGTTAACCATAATGCATAACGAGGAATGCCTGATTTCGGATCTACACGCGTAAAAATACGGAAGAATGTATTACTGTTTGACCATGCATAAATGACACGTGGAGTTGCAGCCATATAGATATTGCCGCAGCCAGACGGAGAAATAATGGCATCTGAAACAACTAACAGTGCTAACCATCCCAAACCTAATAACATGGCAATGTCACGGTAAGGTAATGGGAACTTGTCACTAAGTCCTGACCAACCATTTGCTAACATATCGGTAGGTACTGCACCTAAGAAAGCAACTTGAAGCACTACATAAATAATCGTTGCCAAAACGACAGATAAGATGAGTGCAAAAGGAATCGTAAATTGAGGACGTTTTACTTCACTTGCTACCGAAATAATCGGCGTTAAACCCAAATACGCAAAAATAATACCACCAGCAGATACGGCACCTTGTACGCCGTGAGCGCCCATTGGGGCAAACTCGGTCATTGAAAAGTTTGCAGGTTTAAAATGGTATAGAAGAGCAACCATCACTAAAACCGGAACAGCAAATTTCAATGCACTAATCAGATTGTTGGCAATTGCAAAGGTTTTTACGCTGTAATAGTTCAATGCAAAAAATACGCATAAAAGCGCAAACTGAAACAACCATCCAATGGTAGTTGGAGTTCGAACACCATCATGTACGGCGGTAAGAGAAGGGAACCATGCGGCTGCATATTCGCGGGCAGCGACGACTTCAATTGCAATTAAACTTGAAAAGGCAATGACGGTCACAGAACCCAATAAATATCCTTGTAATGGGCCATGTGAAAATACGGGATAACGGATAATACCGCCTGCTCGGGGTAAGGCTGCGCCTAACTCACAATAAATAATTCCCAGAATTAAAACGGCAAAGCCCCCAATAATCCATGACAATATACCCGCAGGGCCGGCTTGAGAGGCCACATGACTTGCTGAAAATAACCATCCTGAACCGAAAATGGCGCCTAAGCCAATGAATGTAAGATCCATTAGAGATAACTGTTTTTTAAACTGACTTGTCATTACGTTTTCCTTAACGACAGAACTATTGTTCTTTCATATATCGTATACGATATATGGTTATTGGTAAATAGGGGAATTTTTATTCTATTTATGGGCAATGAATGATTTAAATACTATGTAAATGTTTGTTTTTAATTGATTTTAAATAGTCTAAATTTCAAGAAAATAACTTGAAAACCAAATATTTTTATAAAAAATTGGCAAAGGTTTGTGATTTTATTTGCTCAAAAGAACAATTCTTCAATATTGGTTGAGTCATTTACCATTTAAATTAATGGAAAATTCAATTTTTTAAAAAGGCTGTATTAGCAATTGATTGTGTTGTTTTTAGGCAATGAACCATTTATTTTCAGTGCTTTATAGATGGCTTAATGATAATTTTAGAGCTATCCGAAAGGACACAATAATGACGAACATACGAATAATAATGAATCGAAGGTAGGACCACGTGTTTATTAGTGTATTTGATCTTTTTAAAATTGGCATCGGCCCATCTAGCTCCCATACAGTTGGACCCATGCGAGCGGCATACAGTTTTGTGGATGATTTATTGAAGCAAAACGATTTACAAGCGACGGTTAGAGTTCAGGTGAAGTTATATGGATCGCTGTCGGCAACCGGTGTCGGTCATGCGACAGACAAGGCTGTTCTTTTAGGTTTAATGGGCTTTGATCCTGAACATATTGATACTCAAGTAAGTACAAGCTTGATTGAAGATGTTCTTGAAAATAAGGCAATCCAGCTTAATCAGCAAAAGAGTATTTCTTTTGACTATAAGCATGATGTGCTTTTTTTAGATGAATCTTTGCCTTATCACCCCAATGCAATGGAGCTGATAGCGTATAACGGGGCACAAGAAGTTTTGTATGCAGAAACTTACTATTCGGTTGGTGGTGGCTTTATTGTCAGTGAAAGACAATTAACACACACCCACACTGAAACCAACGACGTTAAAGTTCCATATCCATTTCACAGTGCGGCTGAACTTTTAAGCTTATGTAAGACTCATCATTTATCAGTGAGCGAGTTAATGCTTGAAAATGAAAAAAGGTGGCGGAGTGAAACTGAGATTCGCAGCAAGATTATGGAAATCTGGAAAGTGATGCAGCAGTGCATTCACAACGGATTAATTAATGAAGGAATATTACCGGGCGGATTAAACGTAAAACGTCGTGCTAAAAAAATTCACGATAAGTTATTAAATAAGAAAAACTCAAACCTGATTGTGACGACTTTTCATGCGATGGAATGGGTCAATTTATTTGCCTTAGCGGTAAATGAAGAAAATGCTGCTGGCGGTCGAGTAGTGACGGCACCTACAAATGGGGCCGCAGGAATTATTCCGGCAGTTTTATATTACTACGTGACTTTCTCTAAAGACTTTTCCGAAGATAAAGTGGTTCGTTTCTTTTTAAGTGCGGCAGCCGTTGGCATTTTATGTAAACTCAATGCTTCTATTTCTGGTGCAGAAGTAGGGTGTCAGGGTGAAGTCGGCTCGGCATGTGCAATGGCTTCGGCGGGTTTAGCCGAGATTTTAGGAGCATCGCCTGAACAGGTGGAACATGCGGCTGAAATTGGGCTTGAACATAATTTAGGTTTAACGTGTGACCCGATTGGTGGTTTGGTTCAGGTGCCTTGCATTGAACGAAATGCAATTGCAGCCGTAAAAGCCATTAATGCAGCCCAAATGGCACTTCATGATGACGATGAACACTTTGTCACCCTAGATAAAGTCATTCAGACTATGAAGGAAACAGGTAAAGATATGTCTGAGAAATATAAAGAGACTTCAAAAGGTGGCCTTGCTGTTAACGCCATTGAGTGCTAAAAAAATGAGATGGGGACGAGGTGACCCCATCTCAATTTAAACATTAAGCCTCACGAGCAACTAAGGTTAAAATGTCGTAAGTTGCGACAAGTTCACCGCGTTGGTTTTTGACTTTAATATCCCATACCACAACGCCATGCGCAGGCTGAGACGGGTCTTTTTGTGGTTTAGGTGTTTTTTGTTTACAGGTGAGTTCAACCTGAATCGAGTCACCGATTTTAACAGGTTCAACAAAACGTAAGTTGTCCATACCATAATTGGCAATTACAGGGCCTTGTGCTGCATCTACAAATAGACCTGCTGCGGCAGACACAATGAAGTAGCCGTGTGCCACACGTTCACCAAAGAAAGACTCGGCCGCTGCGATTTTGTCAGTATGTGCATAGAAGTAGTCACCGCTTAAACAAGCAAAATTGACAATATCTGCTTCGGTGACTGTACGACGCGCCGTTAATAAACGTTCACCAATCACTAACTCATCAAAAGACTTTTTAAATGGATGTACACGGTCCTCATTAACTTTTGAGCCAGCAGTCCATGAGTGAGTAATTTGCGTCAGACTGTTTGGAGAACCCTGAATTGCAGTGCGCTGCATATAATGTTTAACCGCGCGAATACCACCTAACTCTTCACCGCCACCTGCACGACCAGGGCCGCCGTGTACTAAATGTGGAAGTGGTGAACCATGACCTGTACTTTCTTTTGCTGACTCTGCATCGAGTACATGCACACGGCCATGCCAAGGCGCAATTTTTTGAATAATCTGTTCAATATTTTCATCGTTATTTATAACGACAGAAGCCACTAGGCTACCTTCACCACGTGAAACAAGATCAGCTAGTTCTTCAATGTTTTGATATGGCATGAGTGTACATACCGGACCGAAAGCTTCCGTGGTATGAACATTCGTCGCTTGTAAAGGTTGTTCGCACACCAATAAAGTTGGAGCGAAAAAAGCGCCTTTTTCAGGATGATCTGCATTAAATGTAAAGCTATCGTTGCCACCAAAAACAATTTTTGCATCTTTGCTGAGTTCGGCAACTTTTTCTGCAACGTCATGTTTTTGTTTTATGCTCGCTAAAGCACCCATGGTGGTTTCTTCTTTTTGAGGGTCGCCCACCACAACTTTAGCAAGTTTGGCAGTCAGCTTCTCTTGTACAGTCGCTAACAAATTTTCAGGAACGAAAGCGCGACGAATAGCAGTACATTTTTGGCCTGTTTTTGTAGTCATTTCACGGAAGACTTCACGCACAAATAAATCGACAGTCTCTTCATTTGCCTCAGGGCTTAAAATTGCACTGTTTACAGAGTCGGCTTCCATGCTAAATGGAATCGAATATTTATTGAGGTGAGGGTGGTTACGTAGTTTTTGACCTGTGTAAGCAGAACCTGTAAAGGTGACACAGTCTTGTGGGCCTAACTGTTCTAACAGGTCATAAGTCTGACCGCAAATGAGTTGTAGTGAGCCTTTTGGTAAGACATGTGTTTCCTCAATGGCTTTTACAACTGCTTGAGTTAATTGGGCACCATCGGTTGCTGGTTTCACAATACATGGCACGCCTGCAAGTAGCGTCGGTGCAATCTTTTCAAGCATTCCCCAAATTGGGAAGTTAAAAGCATTAATGTGAACGGCAACACCTGCTTTAGGGCTTAAAATGTGTTTAGCGCCGAAAGTGCCATTTTTAGAGAGTTGAATCCAGCTATCTTCAGTAATAATTTTTTCATCATTGAGTTCACGGCGAACCAGACTTGAATAAGCAAATAATGTCTGGATCCCGCCTTCAATATCAATCCACGCATCTTTACGAGTTGCGCCTGTCGCATAAGCAAGTTTGTAGAAGTCTTCCTTACGTTCAAGTAAATGTTGGGCAATTTGTTTTAACGCATTAGCACGTTGGTGAAACGTCCAGTTAGCCAGTTCTGAACCATTCTGTTTGGCATACTGAACAACACGTTTCATATCTATGCCATGACTACTTACGGCATAAATCGATTCACCTGTAATGGCATGATAAACGGTACGTAATTCTTCGTCAGACGAATGCCATGTTCCATAGACATAAGAAGCAAGATGAGGCAGTTGATGCTCAGACTGCTGAAAATCTGTGTCAGTTGAGGTTCCTTCTAGGTGTGCTTGTTCAAGCATGACCAAACTCCTTTTTATTTGATACATCAATTATAAAAATTGCAAAAATATGATTCATAATTTCAGATTAATTTGTCTAAAAGTCAACTTTATTTTGATTTGTAAACGTAAAAATATTTTTTGTTTTTAATTAATATTTATTAATTTCAAATATTTATTTCTTGTTTATTGATTGGATTTAATTTGATACTAAAAAAGTGATTGACTTTGTTTTTAGTGTATCGAAAAATAGATTCAAGGGTGATACCTACAGGGAATGAAAGAATGGAAAACAATTACCAGAAATTTGAACAAAATATTGCCAATGAAATTACGATCGAGGCTAAGGATCAAATGCCTGATGCCTACCGCAAAACATTGATTCGTCAAATCGGGCAACATGGCCATTCTGAAATTGTAGGTATGTTGCCTGAAGGAAACTGGATTACTCGTGCGCCAACTTTAAAACGCAAAGCGGTTTTGCTCGCGAAAGTACAAGATGAAGCGGGTCATGGTTTATATCTGTATAGCGCAGCAGAAACCTTAGGTGCTGACCGTGATGACATGATGGAAAAGTTGATTAATGGGAAAATGAAATACTCATCAATCTTTAACTATCCAACTTTGACTTGGGCAGATGTGGCTGCAATTGGTTGGCTTGTCGATGGGGCAGCCATTGTGAACCAAGTTGCGCTTTGCCGTACTTCATATGGGCCATATGCACGTGCAATGGTACGTATTTGTAAAGAAGAAAGTTTCCACCAACGTCAAGGTTTTGAAGCCATGATGGCTTTGGCAAACGGTACACCGGAACAAAAACAGATGGCCCAAGATGCAGTGAACCGTTTCTGGTGGCCAGCACTCATGATGTTTGGTCCAAGTGATGAGCACTCTCCAAACAGCGCACAAAGCATGGCGTGGAAAATCAAACGCTTTAGTAACGATGAATTACGTCAAAAGTTTGTCGATAACACTGTACCGCAAGTGTTGCAACTCGGCTTGGAAGTACCGGACCCAGATTTAA
Source organism: Acinetobacter sp. EKM10A (assembly GCF_011075215.1). NCBI lineage: Bacteria > Pseudomonadati > Pseudomonadota > Gammaproteobacteria > Moraxellales > Moraxellaceae > Acinetobacter > Acinetobacter sp. EKM10A. The sequence goes on from NZ_JAALLK010000006.1 coordinate 76,811, forward strand.
AGTTCAATGAAGAAACAGGCCACTATGAGTTTGGCGAGATTGACTGGCACGAATTTAATGACGTGATTGCCGGACGTGGACCATGTAATCACGAGCGTATCGAAGCACGCCGTAAAGCATGGGAAAACGGCAAATGGGTTCGTGATGCAGCAGTAGTCTACGCGAAAAAACAGCAGCTTGAAGCGAACAAAGTGGCTTAACAAGATTTATGGAAAAATTTGAGGAAATCAAAATGGAAGATAAAAACAACTGGTCGCTCTACGAAGTATTTGTACGTAGTAAACAAGGCTTAAGCCACCGTCATGTAGGCAGCTTAAGAGCACCGGATGATGAAATTGCATTACAACATGCTCGTGATGTTTACACGCGTCGTAATGAAGGAATTAGCATTTGGGTGGTCCGTTCAGAACTGATTAAGTCATCACAGCCAGATGAAAAAGCTGAATTTTTCGATCCTTCTTTAGACAAGGTTTATCGTCATCCGACTTTTTACCATATCCCAGATGGCATTGAGCACATGTAAGGGGAATGGCAAATGAATCATTCAGTTTTATCTAAATTCTTATTACATATTGGCGACAGCCAACTGGTTTTATCTCAGCGTTTGGCTGAATGGTGCGGGCATGCACCTGAGCTAGAAATTGATATTGCCTTAGCCAATATCGGCTTGGACTTGTTGGGTCAAGCAAGAAACTTTCTGACTTTGGCTGGTCAATATGATGAAGCTCAACGTGATGAAGACCAACTTGCGTATTTCCGTACAGAACGTGAGTTTTTAAACCTCTTGTTGTGCGAACAACCCAATGGTGACTTTGCACAAACGATTGTACGCCAATGGTTGATGGACCATTACCATCTTCATTTATTTACGGCTTTAGCGCAAAGCTCACTTCCTGAATTAAGTGCGCTTGCTGTCAAATCTTTAAAAGAAGTGAAGTATCACATCCGCTTTTCGACAAGCTGGATGGAACGTTTAAGTTTAAGCACAGATGAAGCGCATCAACGTGTACAAGACGGATTAAATAATTTATGGCGCTTTACCGCTGAATTATTTGAACTGAGTGCAGACGAAAAAGCATTAGTTGCAGAAGGTGTGATTCCAGATTTTTCAAATGAAAAAGAACAATGGAACCAAACCATTGCAGATGAGCTTAAGCGTTTTGAATTAAATGTTGCTGTGAACGGTGCTTATCGCCGTGGTGCGAAACAAGGATTGCATACCGAGCATTTGGGTTATTTGTTGGCTGAAATGCAATGTATTCAAAGAACTTATCCGGGAATGACCTGGTAAGACAAGGAGGTGAGCCATGCAAATGATTCGTCATTGCATCGACCAATGTTGGGACGTTCTACAAACGGTAAGTGACCCTGAAATTCCGGTTTTATCGGTTGTCGATTTAGGCATGATTCGCGGTGTAGAGATTAACAATCAACAAGAAATCGTTGTTCGTCTAACTCCGACATATAGCGGTTGCCCAGCAACAGATATGCTCAAAGCACAAATTGTTGAGGCATTTACCGCAGAAGCTTTGACACCGGTCAAAGTCATGGTCGATTTGTCAGAAGCATGGACCACGGATTGGATGTCTGAAGCAGGGAAAAAGAAACTGCAAGTTTATGGCATTGCACCACCTGAAGGGTTGGCGCATCAATGTGGTACTCATGTTCATTTAAATGATGGTGTCGAGTGCCCACGTTGCAAAAGCCGACATACCCGACTGTTAACAGAGTTTAGTTCTACTGCCTGTAAAGCACTTTATAAATGTCAGGACTGTCTTGAGCCTTTTGATTACTTCAAATGTATTTAAGTCTTTAGATAAGGAAATCAGCCATGAGCCAATTTGTACCATTAAAAGTAAAAAGTATTACACCGCAAACCGATCAGGCAATTTGTATTGCATTTGACGTTGTACCTGAACAACAAGAACAATTTCAATTTCAACCGGGGCAACATTTAACCATTCGCCATTTAACCGAAGCGGGTGAAATCCGCCGATGTTATTCAATTTGTAGCTATGCGGGCAAAGAAGATATCAGTATTGCGGTTAAAAAAATTGATCAGGGTCAATTTTCAAACTGGGCAAATGACCATTTAAAAGTGGGCGATGTACTTGAAGTCATGCCACCACAAGGCGTGTTTTTTCAAAAAGCAGCCAAGATGGGCGGACAAAACTATTTAGGCGTTGCTGCGGGTAGTGGTATCACGCCAATTCTATCAATTATTAAACAAGTTTTATTTGAACAACCTGAAGCTAACTTTACCTTGCTCTATGGCAATCGCTCATGGAAACAAACCATGTTTGCCGAGCAAATTATGGATTTGAAGGATCAGTTTAAAGAACGCTTTCAACTCATCAATATTTTTTCTCGTGAGTTCAACGATAGTGAACTGATGAACGGTCGTATTGATGCAGAAAAGCTTAAGCAACTTTTTGATTTTGAAGTGCTTGAAACAAATTTTGACCATGTTTTTGCCTGCGGCCCAGACGAAATGATGAATGCCGTAGAAAATACGTTGCCGAACTTTGGTATTGCCAAAGAGCGCATTCACACCGAACGTTTCCATACAGGACAAGCGCGTAAACGTTGTGTTGAAGCAGATGCAAACCGTAAAGAAGAAAAGGTCAACATCATTTTAGATGGTCGTGAGCTGATTGTTTCTGTGGCTCAAGATGATGAAAGTATTCTTGATGCAGCTTTACGTGCGGGTGCCGACTTACCGTATGCATGTAAAGGTGGGGTATGCGCAACCTGTCGCTGTAAGGTACTTTCAGGCGAAGTCGACATGTTCCTTAACTATAGTCTTGAAGAAGATGAAGTTGAAAAGGGCTATGTGCTGAGCTGTCAGACCTTACCAAAAGGCTCAAATGTTCGCTTGAGTTTTGATGAATAGAGGCTGTCATGCAAGAGTTGATCAAAGCCAGCACAGCAACTGATGGTGTTTTGTTATTAACCCTAAACCGTCCGGAAAAAAGAAATGCTTTAAACAATGCAACATTGCAGTGTTTATGCGAGTTGCTCGAAGAAGCTGAACATAATGCTCAAGTCAAAGCAGTGGTTTTAACGGGTAACGCTCAGTGTTTTGCGGCTGGAGCAGATCTAAGTGAGTTGGCTGCAATGGACGCCGTGTCTTTGCAACTCGATATTCGCCCGAAGCTTTGGCAAAAAATTGATGCTTTTAGTAAGCCACTGATTAGTGCAGTCAATGGCTATGCCTTAGGCGCTGGGTTTGAGTTGGTTTTGCATTCAGATATGGTGGTTTGCGGTGAAAATGCCCGATTCGCTTTACCTGAAATTACCTTAGGTATGTTGCCGGGTGCAGGCGGAACACAACGTTTAGCACGCTTGGTAGGACAACAACTCACCATGCGCTGGGCTATGACAGGTGAGATGATTTCGGCAAAACAAGCCGAGCAACATGGCATTTGCAGTCAAGTGGTGCCGACCGAATTAACCGTCGAATACGCCGTTCAACTTGCAGCCAAAATTGCCAAACAAGCGCCTTTAGCGATTCGCGTGATTAAACAATCAATTAAAAGTATTCATGAAACAACATTAAGTCAGGGACTCAAGTTTGAACGTCAAAACTTTGTCTGGCTGGCGGCTACAAAAGATCGAAACGAAGGGATTAACGCTTTCTTTGAGAAAAGAAAGCCAGTGTTTAGAGGTGAGTGATGGACTATCAAAATATTATTGCTGAAGAAAAAAATGGTGTTGGCTACCTGACATTTAACCGCCCAAAAGCACTGAATAGCTTTAACGTTGATATGCACCGTGAAGTGGCTGAGGTTTTAAGCCAGTGGACCAAAAATCCGGATGTTCGCTGTGTTGTGATTAGTGGCGAAGGCCGTGGCTTCTGTGCAGGGCAAGACTTAGGTGATCGTGTAGTAGACCCAAATGCTGAAGCTCCAGATTTAGGATATTCCATTGAAACTTACTATAACCCGCTCATTAAAAGGATTGTAAATATGCCAAAGCCTGTCATTTGCGCCGTAAATGGCGTGGCAGCAGGTGCAGGGGCAAATATTGCACTGGCATGTGACTTGGTGATTGCAGCTAAATCGGCAAACTTCGTACAAGCCTTTTGCCGTTTAGGTTTGGTTCCAGACTCGGCTGGTACATGGTTTTTACCACGTGCTGTAGGTCATGCACGTGCGATGGGATTGGCTTTGTTAGGTGACAAGCTCCCAGCAGAAACCGCAAAAGAATGGGGCATGATTTGGGATGTGGTTGAAGACGCCGAGCTTAAAACAAAAGTGACTGAACTCGCTGAACGTTTAGCGAAACAGCCTACATTTGGTCTATCTCTCATTAAAAAAGCCATTCATCAATCAAGCAATAACACTTTTGATGAGCAAATGCTGTTAGAACGAGATTTACAACGCATTGCAGGCCGTTCTGAAGATTATCGTGAAGGTGTACAAGCCTTTATGAATAAACGTGAACCAAATTTTAAAGGGCGCTAAGCATGACAGATTTAGACTTATCTCGTGCCCGAATTGCCGTTATTGGTTCTGGCACTATGGGCATCGGCATTGCTCAGTTAGCCATTGTTAATGGGCACTCGACTGTTTTATATGATCTAGACGCTCAAAAAGCGCAACAAGCCACTCAAGGCTTAGGGCAGACATTTAAAAAGCTGGTTGAAAAGAGCAAGCTCACACAACAGCAAGCTGATGAAGCTTTAGCGCGTTTAACTGTGGTGAATCAAGTTGAAGCACTGCGTGATGCTGACTTGGTTATTGAAGCGGTCGTTGAGAAAAAAGAAGTTAAACAGTCTTTATTTAAACAGCTCGCTGAAATTTGTAGTGCACAAACCATTTTTGCAAGTAACACATCTTCAATTTCAGTGACTGCAATTGCGGCGGGCATTACTCACCCTGAACGCGTAGTGGGTTTACACTTTTTTAATCCTGCACCAGTCATGAAACTGGTTGAAATTGTGCAAGGCTTAAAAACACCAAACAGCTTATGTTTGGCTTTAAAAAACTTGATGTTGAATTGGAAAAAAATTCCTGTACTCACCAAGTCGACTCCCGGTTTTATTGTTAACCGAATTGCACGTCCGTTTTATGCAGAAGGCTTTAGAGCACTGCAAGAACAAGTCACCAGCTATGACCAGCTAGATTATGCCTTAAAGCAATGTGGCGGTTTTGCGATGGGGCCTTGTGAACTTACTGACCTGATTGGGCAAGATGTTAACTTTTCGGTGACGCAAAGCGTTTACCAAGAGTTTTTTTACGAACCACGCTACCGTCCAAGCCTCATTCAAAAAGAATTGGTCGATGCAGGTGCTTGGGGCCGTAAGTCAAAACAAGGCTTTTATACCTATAACGAAAAAAATCAGTACGAGACATTTCAGCCTCAAGCTGTGGTTGCCAAACCAGTCGATGCCCATATTCAGCTAAAAGGGACTTGGTCTCAGTTACCTGCGTTTTTAACGCGTTTAGGTTTAAAAGGCGGATCTGCGAGTGATGACAATATCCTTCAAATTGATGATATCGACTTACGTTTAAGCCAAGGTGAGTCAGCCAATATTCATTACCTAAGCCGTAAAGTGGTTTTAATGGATTGGCACCATGATTTTGAGCAGGCGGAGGCTTTAGTACTGAGTCATAACGAACTTTGTGAAGCAAGTGATCTGGCTAAAGTTGAAGCTTATTTTGCACAGTTTGGTATGAGTGTGATGTGGATTAAAGACCATCCGGCACTGTTAACCTTACGCACCATCGCTTTACTCATTAATGAAGCCTGTGAAGCAAGTTTACATGGTGTTGCGAGTCTGGAAGATATTGATAATGCCATGAAATATGGAGTGAATTATCCTAAAGGCCCTTATCAGTGGTTGACACAAATGGGTGGCGCTTATGTGCTCCAAACCTTAAATAACTTATATGCACTGTATGGAGAGGAAAAATATCGCGCGAGTATCTACCTCAAGCAATATGTAGCGAAAACTCAAAACATTGCTACTCAATATTCACGCGATATGACCGAATTTGCATAATCAGGAGTCAACATGGAAGACGTTTTAATTTGCGATTTTATTCGTACCCCAATTGGACGATATGCAGGTGCCTTAAGTGCTGTACGTGCAGATGATTTAGCTGCATTGCCCATCAAATATTTAAAAGATAAACACCCGAACTTACCGTGGAATACTGTAGACGAAGTGTTTTTAGGATGTGCTAACCAAGCAGGTGAAGACAACCGTAACGTTGCACGTATGGCAACACTCTTGGCTGGCCTACCTGATACTGTACCAGCGATGACGGTCAATCGCTTATGTGCTTCGGGTTTAGATGCAGTAGGCCTTGCGGCACGCTCAATTAAAGCTGGTGAAGCACAATTTGTGTTGGCAGGTGGTGTTGAGTCGATGAGCCGTGCGCCATTTGTACAAGCTAAACCAACTGAAGCGTTTAGCCGTACACCTGAAATTTATGACACCACCATTGGTTGGCGCTTTGTAAATAAGCAGCTTAAAGCGCAATACGGCACCGACAGCATGCCGGAAACTGCGGAAAATGTAGCTGAAAAATATCAGATTAGTCGTGAAGATCAAGATGCGTTTGCATTGCGTAGCCAACAAAAAACCGCTGCTGCCCAGCAAAACGGTTTCTTTAACGATGAGATTTTGCCTGTCGAGATTGTAGATCGTAAGAAAAACGTGGTTGTGGTGAACCGCGATGAGCATCCGCGTGAAACGACCCTTGAAGCACTCGCAAAGTTAAAAGCGCCATTTAAAAAAGAAGGCGGTTCGGTGACTGCCGGAAATGCCTCTGGTGTAAATGATGGTGCTGCGTGTGTGTTAATTACCAACCGTGAATTTGCAGATACACATGGTTTAAAACCTTTAGCACGCGTGATAGGCATTGCAAGTGCAGGGGTTGAACCCAAATATATGGGTATAGGTCCTGTTCCGGCTGTACAGAAAATTTTAAAGCAAACAGGTTTAACGCTAGATCAGATGGATGTGATTGAGCTGAATGAAGCATTCGCAGCCCAATCTTTGGCTTGTATGCGTGAACTCGGTTTAAAAGATGACGATGAACGCGTGAACCCAAATGGCGGTGCGATTGCGTTAGGACATCCATTAGGCATGAGCGGTACACGTTTAGTCATTACGGCAACACGTGAGCTAAAAAAACGAGGTGGACGTTATGCACTTTGCACGATGTGTGTAGGTGTTGGACAAGGCGTTGCACTGATTTTGGAAAACTTAAATTAATTCAGACGGTTTTTAAAATTACATAATGAGGAGAGAGGCGATGGACAGCCTTACAATGGATAATGTTGAGCAATTAAAACTTGCAGAGCTTAGAGAGCTGCAAACTAAACGGTTAAAGCAAACCCTGACTTTTGTATATGAAAATAGTCCGGTCTATAAGAAAAAGTTCGATGAAGCAGGTGTACATCCTGATGACTTCGTGACTTTAGACGATCTGGCAAAGTTTCCATTTACCACCAAACAAGATTTAAGAGACAACTATCCTTTTGGAATGTTTGCCGTACCGCAAGAGCAAATTGTGCGTTTACATGCATCATCGGGTACAACGGGTAAACCGACTGTGGTGGGTTATACCCAAAAAGATATTAACACTTGGTCGGACATTGTTGCGCGTTGCTTACGTATGGCAGGTTTAACCGCAAAAGACATGGTTCAGGTGGCTTATGGCTATGGACTATTTACAGGTGGTTTAGGCGCACATTATGGTGCCGAGCGCTTAGGTGCAACGGTTATTCCAATGTCTGGCGGGCAAACTGAAAAGCAAGTACAGCTTATTCAAGACTTTAAACCGACTGCAATTATGGTTACGCCATCGTATTGCGTGAGTATTATTGAAAAGCTGGAACAGCAATTTGGTACTGCACGTAATACGTCTTTAAAAGTCGGTATTTTTGGTGCCGAGCCGTGGACCAACGAACTGCGCCGTGAAATTGAAGAACGCCTTAATATTAAAGCACTCGATATTTATGGTTTGTCTGAGGTCATGGGTCCAGGCGTTGCGATGCAGTGCTTAGGTGAGGGCGAAGGGTTAACCATTTGGGAAGATCATTTCTACCCAGAAATTATTAACCCTGAAACAGGTGAAGTCTGTAAAGATGGCGAACTTGGCGAGCTAGTCTTTACAACCATTACCAAAGAAGGCTTACCGATTATTCGTTACCGTACTCGTGATTTGACCCGTTTACTACCGGGTGAAAATCTGGCTATGCGCAAAATGGATAAAATTGTGGGTCGTAGCGACGACATGCTGATTATTCGCGGTGTGAACGTTTTCCCGACTCAAATTGAAGAGCAAATTTTGCAAGTTCCACATTTAGTTCCAAATTATGAAATTTTGGTGACTAAAAAAGGCCATATGGATACTTTGCATATTCGTACAGAGATGTGTCATAACTGTACTATACAGGCCAATCAACTTGCTCAGGAGTTGATGAAACGTATTAAAACCATGATTGGGATTAGCGTTACTGTAGAAGTCGTGACAGAAGCGACCTTACCTCGTTCGGAAGGAAAGGCAAAGCGGGTAATCGATATGCGTCAGATTGCTTAACATCAAGATCATTCAGGGTATAGAATCTATACCCTGAAACTAAACGCCAAGACATGAGTATGAGTGCAAAAATACAGCAAATAATTGATTCTGTTGTAAAGAATGAAACCTTAAGTGGAACTTCGCTTATTTCGACAATTTTTGGAGATTCAGTACTTCATCGGGGTGGAAATATCAGTCTTGCAAGCCTGATTCAGTTATTAGAGCTATTTGGTTTTAATGACCGCGCTGTAAGAACCTCAGTTTTTCGTTTAGTTAAAAATGATTGGTTATGTTCGGACAAAATCGGCAGAACCAGTTTTTATCGAATTACCGATTCGAGCCGTTCGACCTATTTGCAAGCCGAGCAACGCATTTACAACGACCAGATGAAAGAGTGGGACCATTATTGGGATCTTATTCTGATGTCTAGCCTCGACACTGAAAATAAAGCATTGTTAAAAAAAGAACTCGAATGGTTAGGGTTTGCCAATATTTCGACAAACTTAATGGCTTATCCGGGTTGTAACCGTATTGAACTGCAACGCTTGTTGGTTGACTTAAATATGAGTGAGCAGGTGGTGGTGTTTAAAGCCGAAACATTGCAGCTCTTTAATAACTCGGTCGATACCATTGGCCGTATGCTCAGAACCAACTGGCCCATCGATGAATTACGCCAAAGATATCTACAGTTTCTCGATATTTTTAGAGAAATTGGCGTGTTGCTGATGCAGGAAAATGAACAACTCGAACCTGTTCAGGCCTTTCAAATTCGAACTTTGCTGATTCATTATTATCGACGGATTTTATTGAAAGACCCTGCATTGCCGCTTGAGTTGTTGCCAACTGACTGGCCCGCGATTAGTGCACGAACGTTATCAATGAATATTTATAAAAAAGTATTTGAACCTGCCGATGAATACTTCTTGTCTGTTGCCGCAACAGCAGAAGGACCAATGCCAAATGCCACAGCACATTATTGGCGCCGTTTCGGAGGTTTGGTTGCGACAAATGAGAGGTTAAATCATGCCTTGTTATAGTATTGACGGTGTTATTCCAGTCGTTAGCCCAGACGCTTTTGTACACCCAACTGCTGTTTTAATTGGTGATGTGATTATTGAAGCGGGCGTATATGTAGGACCATTTGCCTCATTGCGTGCCGATTTTGGTCGTATCCATATTAAGCAAAATGCCAATATACAAGATAGCTGCACCGTACATGGCTTTCCGCAAAGCGTGACTTTAGTTGAGGAAATGGGCCACATAGGGCATGGGGCAATTTTGCATGGTTGCCGCATTGGAAAAAATGTTTTGGTCGGCATGAACAGCGTAATTTTGGACTATGCCGAAATTGGTGAAAACACTATTATTGGTGCAAATAGCTTGGTCAAAACCAAAGATATTATTCCGGCAAATGTATTGGCAATGGGTAGTCCTGCCAAGGTTGCACGTGAGTTATCAGAACAAGAAAAAAAGTGGAAAACCCGCGGCACGCAAGAATACATGGAGCTTGCACAGCGCTGCTTAAATTCAATGCAAGAAGTTCAGCCTTTAACTTCAGAGTTGGATGACCGCCTGACCTATAAGGACTTTAGTTCTTCAAACTATCAGATTAAACAAGATAGTGTTTAACAGCGATTCATAAGTCGATTTCAATACACATAGGTTTATAACACTTAAGGAATACTCGCACGAGTAGGGAGACGTTTGTGCAAAAAATGGAAACGACTGCGGTTGATCAGTTCGCAGAATTATTAGGTGTTCAAGTGCTGCATCGCAGTTTTGATGAAGCGCGTTGTCAGCTTCATGTAAAAGACGAACACATGAATGCCTTGGGCGGCGTGCATGGTGGCGTCATATTTTCTTTAGCCGATATTGCTTTTGCGATGGCTTGTAATGCAGGGGATGCACCATATACTGGCTTACAGGCTGATATTCGTTATATGAGCGGTGCGAAAGATAGGGTGTTAATTGCATCGGCAACCAAGGTCGGCAGTAGTAAAAAATTTGCTCATTATGAAGTAGTGATAACAGATGGTTTGAGTAATAGAGTCGCTTTGTTTACATCTACCTGTTACAGACTTGCGCCGTAACAGGTGGTTATTTGGGGGATTAGATCTCCGAAGCAGAACTTAACTAAATAAGTAATATATTAGAAGATATAAAGTTTAAGCGAGTCAGAAGTAATATTTAGTATTATCTTTAGGAGGTATTTATAATCAAAACTTCTACTCTAAAAGTGAGCTGATGGTCGAATAATATCTAAACATTGGCTATATTTAACTAGCTAGGACATGGCACGAAGTCTAGTTCAGCTATAAAGATAAAGCTTAATTTTCTCCCCTTTTAGTAATGGAAGTTATGGTCTATAAAGATGTGTAATGAGTTGAAATTAATTAAAGCACTCAACTCATTATGATAAATAAAGGATATGATAATTAAAATATAATAGTTTAATGTATTGGCCATACGATTTTATTATAATTATTTAAAGCTTTTTCGCCAAACTCTTTATCTATCGATAGGGCATATATTATTAATCCATGCAAATGATTTTTAAAACCAAGAACAGAAGAGAATTTTTTATATTTAGCTTGTCGTACCGGACCAATATCAGGATGTAAACAAAAATAAATGTTTTGATTAATTTTGTTTTTAAATTTTTTATCTAACTTTACTTTTTCTCTATCAACATTTAAACCTAAAACTATTTTTTTAGCTTTAGGAGAGATTATTTTTGTTTTTTGTATATTAGGAGTAAAACCATAATTTATTAAAATTTTATATACCATTTTTATAATTTCAATAGCATCTTTTCTTGAAAAATTTATATTTTTAGATGAAAAGGTAATATCATCTGAATATCGGGAATATTCTAATTCATTTTTAACTGAAAATGCTGTCAATTGTTTATCAAGTTCTCTACATACTAGATTTGAAAGACTTGGACTCGTTGGTGCTCCTTGAGGTAAATGTCCCAATTCAATACCTTCGGTAGAAGAATAAACCGTATAATTGGTTTTTTTTGAAATTTTAAACCTTGGTGGAATAGTATTCCGGTTTCTAGGACTATTCCATGTACATATTCTTGCAAGTTCAAAAGATAAAAGAGCCGGAAATTCTAGGGATCGAAATACTTTGTACACAGATACTTCGGAGATGCTTTCAAAGAAAGCTGTAATGTCTAATTTTATCAACCATTTACTATTCGTATGTAGGCTAGCTGCATCAACAATGGAAATACCAGGAGTATACGCAAAACTATTTTCATGACATTCAACAAATTTCAAAATATTTTGATGAATATATTTTTGAACTTTAACAAGTTGAGGATGCGGAATAAAAATTCTTCTTTTTTCTAAAGAATTTTTTTTTCTTATTTGAAAATAGCGATATAGAGGTTCTTCTAAATCCCAATAATCTTCTAAATCTCTATAAACTATTGAACGAAGGAAACTATATTCGACGTTAGCTAAATATGAAAGGTGTCTTAAAGTGAATATAGGATTAATATTATTTTTAGATCTAATTCTTTTAGCATGTTCTAATGCACTATCAATAATTTCTTTATCAATCTTATTTTTTTTGCCTTCAATTTTATAGTGCTGAGGAGACCATGATTTCATTTACTTTGGCCCCGGAGGGGTAAGTAAGATCGCGACAATAAGTGAGGACACAATCGAGCGACTTTAGTCGCTATTGTCGTGATCTTGGTTACTCTTTTGCGAGAGCTATTACTTGGGCTTATATAGAATATAGCCGACTGATTGAGTTTAAAACTAATCAGACAAGTAACTGTAATAGTTACTTGAGCGAACGCTAAATGAAACATTATGGTCTCCTCAACGATGTAGGATAATATTCCTTTTTATCAATATTGGGAAGTATAGTAACGTTATTCGACTCATTTTTTTTTAAATATTTTATTAGTAAATATCCTTCATCTGTTATTCGGTTATAGTCATCAATCCACTCTAAATAGCGTAGATTAACAATTATATCGGTTACAGAGCTAGATGAAAGCTTAGTCTTTTTAGAAATAGCTCGTACTGATCTAGGAGGTTTTTTTAAAGAAAATAAGACAAGTATATAAGATTTCCCTTTTTCACTTAAATTTGAAAACTTCTTAGATACAACGATATTTTTATCTTTCATTAAATTTAAATAGTCTTCTGTATCTAATGACTTTATATTAGTTGGTAATTGCTCACTGAAATCTATAGTCGTTCTTCCTCTGAATAGAGGGAACCATTTTTCTGACCTTTTATAAAGAATTTCAGGAGCATTGTTCGGTATGCCATGTTCATAATAAATTAGTGATCCTACATCTCCATAACCTACTGCGAAAGGAGGATCTGATCGTTTATTAGGATTATATTTATTACAAATCTCTCTAATTTTTTTTTGCTCTATTGGATTAAAAGAGTTGGATATAGTTGGACAAACACAAACATAGTTTATTTGTGGTTTAAGTTTATGTTTACTAACGAAATCTAATGCATTTTCCGTAATTGCATAGCACACAATATAAAAACTAATATAACCTGAAGAATGCCAACTTTCGATAGACGGTGTTTGTGCAAAAGCTTCAAGAAATTTTCTAATTTGATTACCTGAAGCTATAGTGTCCGTTAATATAATCACTTTATTAATTTTTTTTGCTCTAATTTTTTCTGCACTAGGATAGTAAAAAAAATTTTGGGAGTTCGATCTTTGTAGGGTAGTTGCAATATTATTTAAAATTCCTTCACTTCCAACTTCATGATTAGAATTTATACCATTATTGATAGGAGGAAAGGCTGAACCTATAGCTCTTCTTGGTCTTTCACTTGCAAATTTATATACAGTTTCTCCATTAGATACTTCTCGTTCGACAAATAGTGCAATCTTATCATTGTTAAAAAGGCTATATATTTCATTTTTAATTTTTACTTGAAATTCATGACTTGAAACCCATTGTAATTTTTGTATTAACAATTGAGCATAAGGTTGATCTACTTCCTCAAATTGATTAAGCCATTTTTTGTATCTTTCATTTTCTTCTAGATAATTTTCCATAAGCTAGAAATTAAGTGTATTTGATTTCTAAATCATATTTAAATTTTTATAAATTTTCTAGGTATAATTATCAATTAATATATAAGAATTAATATATAAAAATCGAATAATTTTACTAGGTATGCGGAGGAGAATGATTAAGATTTTATAGAAAAAAGAATAGCCTTTTTATGAAATAAGATAAATTTAAAGTAAGTAGTTAAAAAATTAATAATATTTTATATTTATCTTTTAGCTGGCACTCCAGATATGTAAAGCTTATCAATTTCAACTAATAAAAAGAATAGAGAAGAATCAAAATATAAAACGAATAAAGTGTTAACAAACTTCTAATTTCTCACTTAAATTACAAAATGAGCACCGCATTAAGCCTAAAAAATCCCCCCTCTACAACCCCCACTTAACAATAACCCACCCATTATTTAGCCTTACTTTTCTAATGATTTAATTTAAAACAAATGGCATTTTGCGTGCTTGACTGTAAAAGGGTTGGGCACTATTCTTTGCCTGCTGGCCACATTGCCAGCCGGTCGTCGCGGACCGATTACAACAGCATCAGAATTATTCCTTTCTGAGGGATAATTTTGTGTGAGCATCTCCTCGTCTCCTCCCGTAGCGGTAGGACGGGAGAGGGACACCTTCGGGTGTGCTGGTTGTTGTACCAGTCCGCGAACCCTTTCTCGTTCTGCCACCATAATTTAAATGTCTGGTAGAACTCCCAATAAAAAGGAGTTGGCTTTGCACATCCATTATTTCTTGGCTCTCAATGCCAAAAGCTATAACGACACAGCTTAAAAATTAAAGCAGCTTGATTGCCCTAAGGTTTTCAGGCTTAAAGTCATTTTTACTTAAAACTCAGCAATAACAAACTTGAGATGTGCCAAGCACAGTCTTTACGGCTTTGCTGTGCCTTTTTTTCTCCCAAAAGGGGCACAGGCTTTTTTATCTCTACATACAACAAAAATTTTTATAACGGTAAAACTATGCCAAATTTAGTTCTCCCAACACGTACCCTATACGTTGTAAATAAAGCAATTGATCTGTTCCATCACCGTGGTTTTCACCTTATTGGCGTCGACAGAATAGTGAAAGAATCAGAAATTACGAAAGCGACTTTTTATAATTATTTCCACTCTAAAGAACGGCTTATTGAAATCTGCCTGATTGTGCAAAAAGAAAAGCTCCAAGAACAAGTGGTCGCAATGGTCGAGTATGACTTAAACACTGCCGCAATAGATAAACTTAAGAAGCTTTATTATTTACATACCGATTTAGAAGGGCCGTATTACTTATTATTTAAAGCTATTTTTGAGATTAAAAATAGTTATCCCAAAGCCTATCAGACCGCAATGCGCTATAGAACATGGCTCAAAAATGAAATTTATAGTCAGCTTAGAGTGCTAAACGCGGATGCTTCTTTTACCGATGCCAAGCTATTTGTATATATGGTGGAGGGCACAATTATTCAGCTTTTAAGTTCAGATGGGGCAATCGAGCGGGAAAAGATGTTGGATTGTTTTTTAAACTCTTTTGTTAGAAATTTTAGTCCGTGATTGGGGAAGCATATGTATGAACTGAATTGTGAGAGTTTTATGATGTTATTCCATAATCAGCTTTTAATACTCAGCAAATTAATTTAGATTTGATTTTAACTTGGTAAGTTTAAGCTTTTGATAATATTTTATTTATCAGAATCATAGGCGAGAAATATAAAATTTTTATAATTCTATATATTTATTATAGCGTTATGAGTTTCAAGTTATAAGATGGGTCATCTGTAGTGCATATAGAAAATATTATTCGTAAACTGGATTTGGTCACCTTAACGATTTTCCAGTCTGTTTGTGATGAAAAATCTCTGAGCAAGGCCGCTGAAAAAAATATGATTGCGCTGTCTGCTGCAAGTAAGCGTTTGACTGATTTGGAGCATTTGATTGGAACCAAACTGTTTATTCGTGATGGTAAGGGCATGCAAATTACGCCTGCTGGTGAAAGCCTGCTTTATCATTGCAGAACCATCTTAGACTCGGTTTATAAAGCTTCGGTTGAGTTAGAAGAATACAAAGTAGGCATTAAAGGTTTTGTACGATTACAGGCAAATTTATCAACGATCATTCAGTTTTTACCCGAAAGTCTACATCCTTTTATTGTTGAAAACCCTCAAATTAAGATTGAGCTTGAAGAACGTCCAAGTATAGAAATTATTCAAAATGTAAGTAATAAAATTGCTGACTTAGGCATCTGCATTGCTGAGAATTTATCAGAAGATCTGGATTATTATCATTATCGTAGCGATCGGCTGGTCGCGGTCATACAAAACCAGCAATATTTAAGTGAACAGAAAATCATTTCCTTTGAAGATGCATTAGATTACGACTTTATTGGCTTACATACTCAAAGTGCAATTAACCGAATTTTGCAGCAAAAGTCTGAAGCGTTAGGAAAGCAGCTCAAACTCAGAATATTGGTGACAAGTTTTGATGCTGTTTGCCGTATGGTACAGGCGGGTATGGGGATTGGGATTTTGCCACATAAGGTATTTGAAATCTTTGGTAAACCCTTAGGGCTGGCAAGTGTAGAGTTAACCGATGATTGGGCAAAAAGGGACTTATATCTTGTGTCCAAGCGTGATGAGTTTTTAAATCCAGTAACTTTGCTTTTAAAACAATATTTTATGCATCCACATAAAGAAATTATACCTAAATGATTTTTATAGGTTTCGCAAAACACGAAGACTTGTTGATCTTTTAAGAATTGTATTACTGCTCATTGCGCCATAAATTTAATTCTATCGGAAGTAGATATAATATGGATTGTTATGAGTCTAGCCCTTGAGAAAATAAAAGTCCTAGAAATAGGAACGCTAATTGCAGCTCCTTTTGCAACACGCATTCTTGCTGAGTTCGGTGCTGAAGTCATAAAAATTGAACCTATTGGCAAAGGCGATCCACTTCGTAAATGGCGTAAGTTACATCACGGAACATCTTTGTGGTGGTATTTACAGTCACGTAATAAGAAATCTTTAGCGCTTAATCTTAAGTCACCGGAAGCAATTGCTTTAATCAAAAAGATGATTGTCGATACCGACATTCTGGTCGAAAACATGCGTCCCGGTGCGCTTGAAAAGCTGGGGTTAGATTGGGAAACCCTAAAATCAATTAACCCTAAACTGACTTTTGTTCGCATATCTGGTTATGGTCAATCTGGCCCTTATAAAGACAAGCCGGGCTTTGGTGCGATTGGTGAGGCAATGGGTGGAATTCGTTATACAACGGGTTCACAAGATTCTGCGCCTGCACGAGTTGGCGTGAGTTTGGGTGACTCACTTGCTTCATTACATGCAGTGATTGGCGCTTTAATGTCGATTGTAAATATCAAAACCAATAACGGTAACGGACAGATTGTTGACGTGTCACTCGCAGAGAGTGTCTTCAATATTATGGAAAGTGTTGTCCCGGAATACGACTTACATGGTTTTATTCGGGAGCGTTCCGGAGGTTCATTACCGGGTATTGCCCCTTCAAATACCTATCGAACGAAAGACAATGCTTTTGTGGTAATTGCAGGAAACAGTGACCCAATTTTTAAACGCTTAATGCATGTAATTGGTCGTGAAGATTTGGCAAATCGACCTGAGTTTGAACACAACGATGGGCGTGCGCAACAAAGTGATTTGCTAGATGCTGCAATTGAATCATGGAGTCGACAGCATTCAATTGATGAAGTCTTGCAACAGCTTGAACAGGCTGAGGTTCCTTCTGGGCGAATTTATTCTGTAGCCGATATGGTCAATGATCCGCACTTTAATGCACGTGATATGTTGCTTTCAACCGAGTTGCCTGATGGTCAGGTGGTAAAAATGCCGGGTATTGTTCCGAAGCTTTCCGAAACCCCGGGGCAGGTCAAATGGCGTGGTCCTGAGCTGGGTGAGCATACCGAATCTGTTTTAAAACAATACGGATATCAAGCTGAAGAAATTGAAAGCCTACGTGTATCGGGAGTAGTGCAATGACAGCATTTTCCGACTTACTTGTTGTACAAGAAGTCTCTCCACGAGATGGTTTGCAAATTGAGCCAACTTGGGTGCCTACCGATAAGAAAATTGATTTGATTAATCAATTGTCGACAATGGGTTTCTCTCGAATTGAAGCAGGCTCTTTTGTCTCGCCAAAAGCGATTCCAAATTTGAGAGATGGTGAGGAGGTTTTTACAGGAATTACACGCCATAAAGATATTATTTATGTTGGGCTAATTCCAAACTTAAAAGGCGCGCTTCGGGCAGTGGAAGCCAATGCAAATGAGTTGAATCTAGTCCTCTCTGCTAGCCAAACTCACAATCTTGCCAATATGCGTATGACTAAAGCTCAATCGTTTGCGGGATTTACCGAAATTGTGGAACAGCTACAGGGTAAAACACAGTTTAATGGAACTGTTGCGACAACGTTTGGCTGTCCATTTGAGGGAAAAATCAGTGAAAAAGAAGTGTTCAACCTAGTTGAGCACTATCTAAAACTGGGTATTCATAACATTACACTGGCAGATACCACTGGTATGGCGAACCCAGTGCAAGTGAAAAGAATTGTCTCTCACGTTTTATCGTTAATTTCACCTGAGCAGTTGACCCTACATTTTCATAATACACGTGGATTGGGATTAACTAATGTTCTTGCAGCTTATGAGGTTGGAGCAAGACGGTTTGATGCTGCATTGGGTGGTTTAGGTGGGTGCCCGTTTGCACCAGGGGCTTCTGGAAATATTTGTACTGAAGATTTGGTCAATATGTGCGAAGAAATTGGAATACCCACCACTATTGATTTAGATGCTCTTATTCAACTTTCCAGAACCTTACCAGCTCTTTTAGGGCATGACACGCCAAGCCAACTTGCTAAGGCGGGGAGAAATACAGACTTGCATCCTATACCGGATTACATCAAATCACTTAATTAAGATACGTCACTCAAGATAGTTGGAAATGAGACGATATTCGTATCGTTATCGGTCAACTCGTCTTTAAAATCTTGATAGGACGCGTCTTAAGGCTCATTTTCAGGAGAAAATAAATGAGTTTAACGCAAAGCATGGAATTATCGGCTGAAGCAATTGCCGAAAAGCAATTAATAAAAAAAGTAGCATGGAAAATCATGCCATTAATTATGGTGTGTTACTTATTTGCTTTTTTTGATCGTATCAACATTAGTTTCTCCAAGTTTCAGTTACAAGCTGATTTATCTCTAAGCAATACAGCTTATGGCCTTGGTGCCAGTTTGTTTGTAATTGGGTATGTAATATTTGAAGTACCGAGTAATTTATTGCTACATAAATTTGGTGCAAGAAAATGGATTGCACGCATCATGATTTCTTGGGGTGTTGCAACGGCCTTAATGGTATTTGTGACCACAGAGTGGCAATTTTATGTATTGCGTTTCTTGATTGGTGCAATGGAGGCTGGCTTTGCTCCGGGTGTGCTGTATTACATGACGCTTTGGTTTCCTCAAAGCTATCGTGGTCGAATTATTTCATTATTTTTCCTTGCTTCTGCTTTTTCAGGCATCTTTGGAGGACCAATTTCAGGGGTGTTATTGTCATCACTCGATGGTGTGATGAACATGCGTGGTTGGCATTGGTTATTTTTAGTCGGTGGCGTGCCTTGCGTTTTACTGGGTCTTTGTGTTCTTACTTATTTAAAAGATCGTATTGATGATGCGCAATGGCTATCATCCTCAGAAAAAGCTCACTTAAAACGTTTGGTTGAACCTAAACAACCAGAAAAGGCTTCTCATTCATTATGGGCTGCCATTAAAACCCCGGGATTATTAATTTTAGGTGCTATCTATTTTCTGATTCAAATTGCATCTTATGGTTTAAATTTCTGGGGGCCACAGTTAATAAAAAGCTCAGGCATTGATGATACCCAAATGATTGGTTTTCTTAGTGCCATTCCATACCTCATGGGAGCAATTACAATGGTAATTGTTGGACGTTTAGCAGATAAATCTGGAGAACGTTTAAAATTTACTGCTGGTTTACTCTCTTTAGGTGCTATTGGTTTCTTTACCGCCGGTTTCTTTGATGCGAACCCCGTTGTTGTGGTCATTTCGCTTGCTTTATTAGGGGCCGGTATTGTTGCTGCAATTCCTTCTTTCTGGAATTTACCACCTAAAGTCTTGGTCGGAGCTGGGGCGGGGGCTGCTGGTGGCACAGCGCTTATTAATACATTAGGGCAAGTAGGGGGAATTGTTAGCCCTATTATGGTTGGCCATATTAAAGACATAACAGGGAGCACAACGCCTGCGCTGTATATTATTGCAAGCTTATGTGTTGTGTGTATTGCACTACTAATATGGGCTACGCCAAAACGGTTAAAAGAGAAAGGTTAAACGATTCACTCATGCTCAAAGCCAGTTGGTTGGCTGGGCATGAGTGTATTTAATATGAAAATGACCTAATAGTTAAAATATAAAATTTATAGCCAACTTATAAAACTAAAAGCCAATGTGACTTGTCAAAAAGTGGGAACTTTTACTTTTTTCGTTCCCATGCTTTATTTATCTCTATTCAAATGTTAATAAACTTAATACTAACCTCACGGTACGTAACTTATATGGCCCAGAAATAAATATTATATTAAGGCTTATCACTATTAGATTCAGAAATTTCGGGATTTTATTTACTTAGCTAATCTTGAACATAATTCCATCAATATAAGTAATACTCTTTTTATAGGATCAAACTTTTCTTTATAAATGCAGCTATATAATTTACACAGGATGAAGAATGAATAATTTGAATTTTAAAACTCTAAAGAAGTATTGGCTGCGATTCGTGGGTATTGCTGTAATCGCAGGCGCTTTAGTATTGGCATTTGCTTGGACCGCTGGTCTATTTGGACATCGAACAACATCCAAAACTTTTTTGGGTGACACATTAAAAAACTTTGATCCCGGATATCGACGTGCACACGGTAAAGGTATTTGTTTTGATGGCACTTACCATAGTAATGGTGCGGCAGCAGCACTCTCTAAAGCCACTGTATTTGCCAAGTCTGATATACCGGCAATTGGCCGATTTTCTATTGGAAGCGGTAACCCGCATGCGGCAGATAATTCTACCGCAACAGTGAGTATGGCTTTATTACTTTCTCCAGCCGATCATTCGCAGTGGCGCATGAAATTAAACAACTTTCCTTATTTCCCGACTCGAAATGCTGAAGGTTTTTTGGCGCAGCAAAAAGCATTTAAACCGGTTCCGTCTACTGGTAAACCTGATCCAGTCCTTGTTGAGGCGTTTTTAAAAGAATATCCCGAAGCGCGTAAGTCTATTGAGCAAAAGGCCAAGATGCCATTAACCGGTAGTTTTAGCGGTGCAGAATTTTATGTCGTAAATGCCTTTATATTGCGAGCGGCCAATGGACAAGAACAGCCAGTCCGTTGGTCTATGCGTCCTCATTCAAAATTTATTAGTCTGACGAAAGAGCAACGTGATCAAGCTGATCATGATTTCTTATTTAAAGACATCAAAAAACGTTTGGCTGAAGGACCGCTCTATTGGGACTTGGTTTTGCAACTTGCCGAGCCGGGAGACCCGGTGAATGACCCATCTCAGCCTTGGCCAAAAGACCGTAAAGAAGTTATAGCCGGAACATTAGAAGTCAAAAATGTAACTGATCAGGTAAATGGCGCATGTCGTGATATTAACTTTGACCCAACTTTGGTGCCACCGGGAATTGAGTTATCAGATGACCCAGTACTCGCAGCACGAGCGGCGATCTATTCACAGTCTTACAATGCTCGATTACGTGAAATTGGATTTGGCAAAGCAACGGATGCCGTGGGCAAATAGGAGAGATGAACAATGCAAAATAAATCTAACGATAATGCTCCACGTCATTTTAATTTGACTGCGCGAATACTGCATTGGCTTATGGCGGCAGCAATTCTGGCTATGCTATTTATTGGGGTAGGAATGACCACCTCAATGACTTGGCGTCCGTGGTTAATCGATATTCACCGTCCTTTAGGAATCGCAATCTTACTATTGGTCATCATAAGATTAATAAATCGACTCTGTTATCCAATTCCACCTTTGCCGCCGACTGTACCGCGCTGGCAGGCGTTTCTTGCCCATGCATCACATTGGCTACTTTATATTTTGATGTTTAGTTTGCCATTGCTCGGATGGGCGACGCTATCAGCAGGTAACTGGCCTGTCACTTTATTTCCGGGTTGGGATCTTCCACCTATAGCACCAACCAACTCTACGCTTTACGCTTGGTTCCGTACATTACATGGAATTTTGGCTTGGCTATTATTTGCTGTTGTCATTGGTCATTTATCTGCTGCATTATTACATGCATGGATTTATCGCGATGGCGTATTTTCGAGTATGGCTTTGGGGCCTTCTTCTAAAAAAGAAGAAGCTGATTAGTTTGCTTGAAATTTTTTCGATTGAACGATGAGTTAATGGTGAGGTTTTTATAAGGTTTATTTAAAACATATAAATAAGCTCGCTGATGTAACAACTTAAAATAGAATTGATTTCTCAAGTTGAGAAATCAATTCAGCAATTTAGATCCCTTCAACAAAACTCACCATGACATCACAGCAGCCTTGGCGTTTACTTTTGGCAAGCTGATATTCAGGTGAAAAATAACATTCACGTGCGGTTTCCATATCTGGAAACTCAATCACCACATGACGTTCAAACTCTTGTCCTTCTAAGACTTCTGAGGCACCGCCACGCGCAAGAAACTTGGCGCCGTACTTTTGAAAAGCTTGCGGAGCAGTGGCCATATATTGTTTATATTGTTCCATATCATGAATGGTGACATGAGCAATCCAGTACGCAGACATATCGTATTTCCCTATAACTTATTCAATAAAGGTCTATTTACCTTTTCCTAAAATTTGTGATTTCACGCATCTAAAATATTTTTTGCGACAGCAGCAGCTTCAGCAATATGTTCAGCAACAGCTTGTTTTGCCTTTTCAGGGTCTTTGTGAAGATAGATGGCCTCACACATATTTTTAATACGTTGATAACCTGAAATTTCACGCTTTGTTGATTTCATGGTCATGGCACGAAGACGGCTAATTCGACCGTTTAAACGTTGAACCACTTCCCAAGCAATATGGTGATTGGCTGTAGTAAAAATAGTTTCATAAAGCCGGGTAGAGGTCGCAATAATGAGATTGATGTCATCGGCGGCAAATGCAGCTTTAAGATCTTCTAATAGAAGTTTTAATTTTTCAGCAGTTTTTTCATCTAGATTTTTAGTGCAGTCGACCACGGCACTTTGCTCTAATAAAAGACGAATTTCATAAATTTGTGAAGCGATGTCCCAGTTAAGGAGCGAAACGATAGGGCCTTTATTTGGCAAAATCTCGACTAAACCTTCTGCTTCCAAATAACGAATCACTTCGCGAACGACAGAACGGCTCACGCCAAGTTCTTCACATAACGTTCTTTCAACCAATCTTTTTCCTGAAGGGAAATAGCCCGTAATAATGGCATTACGCACTTTATCTAAACACAGCTCTCGTAAAGTTACGGGCGGGTTTTCAATTTTAAGATTCATAAATAATTAAATTTTCCTGTTTTTTAACATGTTGAGTTTCATTACATGTTTTTCAATAAAAATTAGCATAGCAAACTCTTGCTTTTTTTTCAGTATGTATTATGGTATACCATAATACGAATGGCAAGATAATTTACTTGCAAGGAAGAGCAATGGAACTCATACGTAAAACTGTGCTTCATGTAGAAACCACTTATGTAGATGGCGGCAAAGAAGCAGCCAAGCCTTTAAAAATGGTGGCAGCAGCAGCGGTGATTAAAAATCCGTGGGCAGGGCAAGGTTATGTAGAAAACCTAACACCAGAAATTCGTCGTATCGCTCCAATCTTAAGCGAGCATTTAACCAAGCTTATTCTTGATGAAGTCGGTTCGGGCGAGGCTGTTGAAGCTTTTGGTAAAAGTGCAGTGGTGGGCTTAAATGGTGAACTTGAGCATGCATCAGCTTTAATTCACACCTTACATTTTGGTAATACTTACCGTAGTGCTGTTGGCGCGAAGTCTTATTTGGCATTTAACAATACCCGTGGCCCAGCAAATGCGCCGATTTTAATTCCAATGATGGATAAAAATGACGAAGGCCGCCGTTCTCATTACTTAACATTGCAATTTGCAATTCCAGATGCACCTGCTGCCGACGAACTGGTTGTTGTGATTGGTGCAGCAACAGGTGGTCGACCACATCATCGTATTGGTGATCGTTATAAAGATTTGGAAGAGTTAGGTCATGATGTCAAAAACCCTGCAGCTGTCAAATAACCGTATTGCTCACTATTTTGAGCAAGGCGAAGGAGAGCCTCTGGTTCTGATCCATGGAGTGGGAATGCAAGCTGCGGCATGGTATCCACAAATTGAATATTTTTCTAAACATTATCATGTGATTTCAGTAGATATGCCGGGACATGGTCAAAGCACCAAATTACCGGCAGACGCAAAATTACAAGATTTTGTTGAATGGACCATCGAATTTATTACAGCCTTAAATTTAGGCCCGGTAAATTTAGCAGGGCATTCAATGGGCTCGCTAATTACCACAGGCGTCAGTGTTACCCGTCCTGATTTAGTTAAACGGATGGCTGTACTCAATGGTGTGTATAAACGGACACCACAGGCACGTCATGCAGTCATCCAAAGAGCTGAAGAGTTAAAAACAGGCCGTATTGATGTTGAAACTCCACTACAACGCTGGTTTGGTGAAAGTGAAGTCGAGCGTATAGCTGCTGCCAAAGTAAAAACTTGGCTCGAAAATGTCGACTTGTCTGGTTATACCACTGCATATTCTGCGTTTGCACAAGGCGATGAAACCTATGCAGATGACTGGTCAAAGATCACTTGTCCTGCTTTGGTGTTAACCGGAACGGATGATCCGAATTCAACTGCAGAAATGGCAATACAAATGGCAAAACAGGCAAAGCATGGCACTGCAATTGTCATTGAAAATGAACGTCACATGGTGAACTTAACTGCACCTGACAAAGTGAATAATGCAATGCAAGCGTGGTTGGAAACCAGCGTTTAATTTGCCACACATTGCTGAAGGAATATAACAATGAGTGAAATGGATACTATTAATAAAATGCGTGAACTACGTGATGCTTTCGGGTCATTTATGACGGGCGTTACGGTGGTCACAACCTGTAAAGAAGATGGAACGCCACTTGGCTTTACAGCGAACTCTTTTGCTTCGGTGTCTTTGGACCCAGCTTTACTTCTAGTGAGTATTGCCAAGACATCAAGCAATTATCATAACTTTGCAAATGCTACACATTTTGCAATCAATATTTTGGCAGAAGAGCAAAAGGATGTTTCGAATACCTTTGCTCGTCCAAGCGAAGACCGTTTTGCAAATCTTTCATGGTCAAAAAGTGCTTGCCAGAACCCGCTGATCGATCATGTCAGTGCATGGTTTGACTGTACAACCTATCAAGTTGTCGATGCAGGTGACCATGCCATTTTAATTGGTAAAGTTGAAGATTTTGCTTCGACCGGTTTTGCAGGTCTTGGTTATTATCGTGGTGGATACTTCACACCAGCGAAACTTTCTGCCGAGGTGATCTCTGGTCCTAAAGTGGTGATGAGTGCCATTATCGGACATGAAAATACCATTTTACTTGAAGAAACTGCCGATCATAAATGGACTATTCCGCATGTCATGGTCGATAAAGACGGTGCCGATAAAGCACTTGAGAAAATCTTTGCACAATATCAGCCAGATGCTTCTGCCAACTTCATTTACTCTGTATATGAAAACGTTGAAAACCAGCAGCAATATATTTCATTTTTATGCAACACACCCGTAGCTCAAGCCACTAAAGGTCAGTTTGTCGATTTAAATGATCTTGAGAAACTTGAGTTTGTAGACAGTGCTTTAGAAAGTATGCTGATGCGCTATCGCAAAGAAAACCATTTGAAAACTTATGGTGTTTATTACGGAAATCAGACAACAGGTACAGTTCGTCAAATCGTTAAAGAGGAAGTTTAATCATGCGTTTTTCATTATTTGTGCATATGGAACGTGTTTCTGATCAGCAAACCCAGAAGCAGCTTTATGATGAAATGATTGAGCTTTGTCAGATTGCAGACCGTGGCGGTATGCATGCGGTTTGGACAGGTGAGCACCACGCCATGAACTTTACCATTGCACCGAACCCATTTTTAAATCTGGTCGATTTAGCGAATAAAACCAAAAATGTTCGTTTAGGTACGGGTACGGTGGTAGCGCCATTCTGGCATCCGATTAAACTTGCAGGTGAAGCTGCAATGACCGACATTATTACCAATGGCCGTTTAGATATTGGTATTGCTCGTGGTGCATATTCGTTTGAATATGAACGTATGGTTCCGGGCATGGATGCATGGAGTGCAGGTCAGCGTTTACGTGAAATGATTCCCGCAATTAAAAACCTTTGGAAAGGCGATTATGAGCATAACGGGGAATTTTGGCAGTTTCCAAAAACGACTTCGGCGCCTCAACCGCTTCAACAACCGCATCCACCAATTTGGGTTGCTGCCCGTGATCCAAATAGCCACGAATTTGCTGTGCAAAATGGCTGTAATGTACAGGTAACACCGTTACATTTAGGTGATGAAGAAGTTGAAAAGCTCATGGGGCATTTCAATGCAGCTTGTAAAAAGTTCAGTGATGTACCGCGTCCGGAAATTATGTTGCTCCGCCATACCTATGTGGCAGATAGTGAAGAAGATGCTCAACTGGCAGCAGATGAAATCAATACCTTCTATAACTACTTCGGCGCTTGGTTTAAAAATGAGCGTGAAATTCATCAAGGTTTAATTGCACCTTTAAGCCCTGAAGAAATTGCTGCACATCCTTTTTATACACCTGAGGCGATGCGCAAAAATAACGTGATTGGACAAGCCCAAGAAGTCATTGACCGCTTAAAAGCTTATGAAGCAATGGGCTATAACGAATATTCTTTCTGGATTGATACGGGCATGAGCTTTGAACGTAAAAAAGCCTCATTAGAACGTATGATCAATGAAGTTATGCCGGCATTTGCATAGAGGCGAATATCATGACAGCAGATTTTCAGCTTTATATTAATGGTCAATTTGAATCTGGTGCAGCAACGTTTGAAAGTATTAATCCTGCAACAGGTGAAGTCTGGGCACATATGCCGGAAGCTCGAACCGATGAAGTCAATCGAGCAGTTCAAGCGGCATCTCAGGCATTAAAAGCACTGGAGTGGGCAGGTTTAACGGCCTCCCAGCGCGGTAAATTGCTCTATAAATTGGCTGATTTAATTGAAAAAGCTGCACCGCAACTTGCTCAAATTGAAACCAGTGACACGGGCAAAATTATTCGTGAAACATCGAGCCAGATTGCCTATGTCGCTGAATATTATCGCTACTATGCAGGTATTGCCGACAAATTAGAGGGCAGTTTTCTACCGATTGATAAGGCAGACATGCAAGCATGGATTGTTCGTGAACCCGTGGGTGTGGTTGCTGCAATTGTTCCTTGGAACAGTCAGTTATTTTTATCGGCAGTGAAGGTAGGTCCAGCTTTAGCGGCAGGTTGTACCGTCGTGCTAAAAGCCTCTGAAGACGGCCCTGGACCATTGTTAGCCTTTGCTAAATTGGTCCATGAAGCGGGTTTTCCGGCTGGAGTGGTCAACGTGATTACCGGTTTCGGACCTGAATGTGGCGCCGTGCTGAGTAGTCATCCTGATGTTGCACATGTTGCGTTTACAGGCGGTCCAGAAACGGCAAGGCACATTGTGCGTAACTCGGCTGAAAATCTTGCAAAAGTTTCACTCGAATTAGGCGGAAAATCACCATTTATTGTATTTGCTGATGCAGATATTCAAAGTGCGGTAAATGCTCAGGTCGCTGCTATTTTTGCTGCTACTGGGCAAAGTTGTGTAGCAGGTTCACGCTTACTGGTTGAAGAAAGCATTAAAGATGAATTTGTTCAGCGTTTGGTTGAGCGTGTACAAACCATAAAAATTGGTTTACCTCATGAAATGGCAACCGAGTTTGGACCGCTTTGTACCTTACGCCAACGCCAAAAAATTGAGCAAGTCGTTGCAAGTTCAATCCAGCAAGGTGCAAAACTGCTTATTGGGGGTAAAAGCCTTGAGCGAGCAGGTTATTACTATCCACCAACCATTTTAGATTGCACCGACGCACCTC
Source organism: Acinetobacter sp. EKM10A (assembly GCF_011075215.1). NCBI lineage: Bacteria > Pseudomonadati > Pseudomonadota > Gammaproteobacteria > Moraxellales > Moraxellaceae > Acinetobacter > Acinetobacter sp. EKM10A. The sequence continues at coordinate 104,629 of NZ_JAALLK010000006.1, forward strand.
AAGCAGATTGCATTACCACTGAACTATTTGGTCCGGTGTTATCTGTAGATAGTTTCAAAGATGAAGCGGAAGCTGTGCAAAAAGCCAATAGTACGCCTTACGGGTTGGCAGCAGGCGTTTTTACCACCAATTTAAGCCGTGCTCACCGCATGACGAAAGTGATTGGGTCGGGAATTGTTTGGCTAAATACTTACCGTGCTGTTTCTCCACTTGCACCTTTTGGTGGACATGGGCTTTCGGGGCATGGTCGGGAAGGTGGTGCAAATGCTGTTTTAGATTACACCACCACAAAAACAGTTTGGTTACGTACCTCAGATGAGCCAATTGATGACCCATTTGTCATGAGATAAGTCATGACTTGAGGTATGAAAATATAACGGGATTTTAATTTCAAGGATGAAAAAATGAATCAGTCAAACTTATCAATCGCCTAAAGCTTTAAATAGTTGAAAACGTAAAACTAGATGTATCGATGCTTAATCAAGTATTGATTGGACTGGCTTTACCTTTTTCTTGGCTAAAACAACACAAACAGAGAAATAAGCTGTTTGTAAAAGGAATTAAAAAGATGAGGCCGAGTCATACCGACATGACTTTGGCTGGGCAGATTTTTTGATGTTGAGGAAATGAATTCCTCAAAGAGAGATTAAGGATATGAGCCAAAACGAAAATAGCAATAATGCTTTCGCCATCGAAAGTCATTCCATTGATTATGTTGCTCCCTCTGAACGTAATGGGAAAGTTCGCGATCTATTCACATTATGGTTTTGTACCAATATTGCACCGCTCGCCGTCATTACGGGTGCAATGTCAATTTTAACCTTTAACCTCAATATTGTAAGTGCATTGCTTGCGATCTGCTGCGGACATTTTTTTGGTGCAGCGATTTTAGCTTTAACCTCTGCACAAGGCCCACAGGTCGGCATTCCTCAAATGATTCAGAGCCGCGCACAGTTCGGGCGTTATGGGGCATTGCTGGTTGTACTGTTTACCACCCTCATTTATTTAGGTTTTTTCATCTCTAACATTATTTTGTCAGGCAAAACCCTTCATACCGTTGTTCCTGCTATTCCTGTGCCGACTGCGACCGTGATTGGTGCGATTGCAGCAACCACAATAGGCGTGATCGGTTACCACTTTATTCATAAGTTCAATAAAATCGGAACTTGGTTTATGGGTGGTTCGTTGCTCATTGGCCTCATGATTATGGTGCCGCATATTAATGCAGATGTACTTGCTAAAGGCTCTTTCAATATGAAAGGCTGGTTTGCCATGTTTGGTTTGTGTGCGGTATGGCAAATTAGTTTCTCGCCTTATACCTCAGACTATTCACGATATTTGCCGAAGTCGATTGGTATTTATAAGCCATTTATCTTTACCTATTTAGGCGCATCGTTAGGAACCATTTTTGCGATGGCATTTGGGACGATTGCGGTCAGTATTGGCTCAACGGCAGATGCCATGGAAGCAGTAAAGTCAGGTACTGGACTGTTCGGTTATGTTCTTATGATTTTGTTCTTATGCAATATCATTGGTCACAATGCCATGAACCTATACGGCGCGGTTCTGTCGTGTATTACTTCTATTCAGACTTTTGCAGGGCAGTGGATGCCAAGCCGAAATATCCGAGTCGTGTTATCAATCATTGTGTTAGTTCTAGCGACTTTAACGGCGCTTTGGGCATCAAGTAACTTTATTAGTTTCTTCTTGAATGTGATTTTTGCTCTGTTATTTATTTTGGTGCCATGGGTGTCTATTAATTTACTAGATTTCTATGTGGTAAATAAAAAGTCTTATGACATTCAATCCATCTTTGCACGTGATGGTGGTATTTACGGCAAATTTAATGCAAAAGCGCTTACGGCTTATTTCATTGGGATTGCGGTACAAATTCCGCTCTTAAAAAATGCGTTTTTCACAGGTGCATTGGCTGATGTAATTCCGGATGCGGATATTTCATGGGTCATTGGTTTGGTGGTGAGTCTGGTGGTGTATTACGTCTTTAATCTAGGAAAGATTAAATGTTCTGCACCTGCATTAAACGCAAAATTACCTCAATAAGCATTGTAGTGAAAGGAATCCGACAATGAAAAAAAGCTATTTACAAGTGGCTCTAAGCACAGCATTGATGGCTGTAATCTATCCGAGTTACGCAGGTATAAGTTTTGGAAACACCGATGATGAATACGGCAAGCTCACCGTATCCGGCTATGTTCGCGCTAACTATCAAGATAAACACTATGGAGAGTCTGCTTCTGATCAAAAAATTCGTTTTGATGCTGCGCAGTTAAAACTGGACTACGAGCGTGGACCGTTATTTGGTCATGCGGAATATCGTTGTTATCAATATGACCATCTATGTGATTTTTCTACCTTAATTGATGGTTATGTAGGGTACAAATTAAATAAAACAGATCAAGTGGTGGCAGGTGTTCAGCCGATTCCATTTGGACCGGGACGTTTTTGGGGCAATAGCCTATATGGAAGTATGAGCACAACCGCAGGTTTAGAAGACGTTCATAATCTTGGTTTGAATTATCATTTTGAATTGCCGACAGCAACCAAGTTTGATGTGGGGTATTTTGCGGTAGATGGTGGAAACTACACAGGCTCTACCCAAGATTCAGGTCGCTACACTGCAAATTATGTGAGTTCAGACGATCCCAACAAAACCGATTTGCAAGAAAAGAACATGTGGGTAGGCCGAGTGACTCAAAATATAAATCTTGGAATTAATGGATTAACCACACAACTCGGTGGCTCCTATTGGACATCCGATATTGAAAATAAAGCCACTTCGAGTGATGGGCGCCGTCATGCATGGGCACTTTTTGGCAAAGCCAATTATGGCAATTTAAATGTGACCCTTACTGGCGGTAAAAATGATGTAACTAATCAGGACCAGCTTAATCCTAATCAGTCGCTCATGGGCTCTTACGACAGTGAATATTATGTAGCTAACAAAGGAACTTTCTATACGGCAGATGTGGGCTACTCTTTCAAAAATGTTAAGCAAATCGGAAACATTACGCCGTACTTTATGTACAGCCATTACGATAAAGATCAGGACAGTATGAAAGATTCGATTCGTAATATTATTGGTGTGTCTATTGACCATAAACAGCTATCTTTGGTGGCTGAATACATCATGAGTAAAAATGACCCATTCATTGGTGGGACTCAAGATTCATTGGCAAAAGGGGATGATAACCAGTGGAATAAGTTGCTTAACTTAACGCTGTTTTATTATTTCTAAAGACATTTAAACATTCGGGCATACCGAAAATTTTTTTAAATTAATTTTTGGTATGCCATAATACAAAGTTGATGGTGAGCTATTTAATTTATGTATCGCTCGACTATCAATGCAGAAGATCTTAATAGGATAATGATCATGCAGCTTAATGAACTCGCTTTATTTCGTCAGCAAGCTTTTGTTGCTGGAAAGTGGTGCGATGCAGACCATCAACAAACATCCGAAATTTTAAATCCAGCGACATTAGAGGTTATTGGTACTGTCCCAAATATGGGCAAGGCTGAAGCCGAGCGTGCCATTGAAGCTGCCAAAGAAGCTTGGCCGCTATGGAAAAATAAAACAGCAAAAGATCGATCAATTATTTTAAAAAAATGGTTCGATTTAATTATTTCAAATGCAGATGAATTGGCTTTTATTTTAACAAGTGAGCAAGGAAAGCCTTTAGCCGAAGCCAAAGGTGAAATTTTATATGCTGCCAGTTTTATTGAATGGTTTGCCGAAGAAGCAAAACGAGTGTATGGCGATATTATTCCGAGTCCATATCCAGATGCTCGTATTGTTGTAAATAAACAGCCTATTGGTGTTGTGGCAGCCATTACACCGTGGAATTTTCCCGCTGCCATGATTACGCGTAAGGTTGCTCCAGCCTTGGCGGCAGGTTGTCCTTGTATAGTAAAACCGGCGCCTGAAACGCCTTTTACTGCTTTGGCTTTAGTGGACTTAGCCGTGCAAGCGGGTGTGCCTGCTGAAATTTTTAGTGTGATTACAGGCGATGCAGCTCATATTGGTGATGCGATTTTTGAAAGTGATGTCATACGTAAGTTTACTTTTACGGGTTCAACACCAGTTGGCAAAATGTTGCTTGAGCGTTCAGCAAAAACCTTAAAAAAAGTTTCATTAGAATTGGGTGGCAATGCGCCGTTTATTGTATTTGATGATGCCGATTTAGAAGCAGCAATTGAGGGAGCGCTCATTGCTAAATTTAGAAATGCAGGGCAAACCTGTGTATGTGTCAATCGATTCTTAGTGCAGGCGGGCATTTATGAAAAATTTATTGCTGCCTTAAGCCAAAAAATTCAAAACTTTAATATTGGTAATGGATTAGAAGCAGGGCATGACATTGGGCCATTAATTAATGCCAATGCGGTGAAAAAAGTTGAAGCACATATTCAAGATGCCTTAGATAAAAATGGTCGTCTTGTGGTTGGTGGTAAAAGGCATACTGCGGGTGAATTATTTTTTGAACCGACACTGATTGCAGATGTTACCGCTGATATGGATGTGGCAACCCAAGAAACGTTTGGTCCGCTAGCAGCTGTATTCAAATTTGAAACCGAGCAACAAGCAGTTGAAATGGCAAATGCAACTGAATTTGGTTTAGCCGCATATTGTTATACCAAAGATTTAGGCCGTGCTTGGCGAATGAGTGAACAGCTTGATTATGGCATGGTCGGAATTAATAAAGGCCTTATTTCAAATGAAGTTGCGCCTTTTGGTGGCATTAAACAGTCTGGTTTGGGGCGTGAAGGTTCTAAATACGGTATTGAAGATTATCTGGAAATTAAATACACCTTGTTTGGAGGATTGAATATATGAGTAATGAAAAATTTGAAAAGGGTTTAGCAATCCGCAAACAAGTTCTTGGTGAAGAATATGTAAATAATTCAATCAACAATGCTGATGAGTTTAATCTTCCTCTTCAAGAATTAGTCACTGAATATTGCTGGGGAGCTGTTTGGGGGCGTGAAGAATTAAGTAAGCCTGAGCGCAGTTTAATTAACTTGGCAATGATCTCAGCTTTAAATCGTCCGCATGAATTAAAACTACATGTTAAAGGTGCACTTCGAAATGGTGTACCTAAAGAGAAAATTCGTGAAGTGCTTTTGCAGGTTGCAATTTACTGTGGCGTGCCTGCTGCTGTAGATAGCTTTCGAATTGCTAAAGAGGCAATTAAAGAGTTTGAATCTGAGCATTAAACGTTGCCTTTGAATAATTAAAAAAGCCTTGTTCAAGTGGACGAGGCTTTTTTTATTTTTAAGCTTATTTGTTCAGTTCAGGGGGTAAATGCTGCGCCAAATAATCAATTGCAAGACGGGTTTTGAGTGGCATAAAAGGCAGTGTAGGCCATACCAAATGAATCGGAAAAGCAGTGCTCGACATGGCGTCTAACACTTGTACCAGCTTACCGTCCTGTAATTCATTTTGAATGAGCCAGTCGGGTAGCCAAGCGATACCAGCTCCAGCAAGCGCTGCATTTTTAATAGCTTGTAAGTCATTTAAAAGAAGTTTTGCTTTGGGCTTAATAAAGAAAGGCTCGCTATTTTCTTTTTGAAGTCGCCATTTCTGCATTTGACCAAAATGCGGATCGGCAATCGTGGCGTGATGCTCTAAGTCTTCAATATGTTCTAGGGGACCTGCTTCATTTAAATAGTCAGGTGAGGCACAAAGTAGCATTCGATGCTCACCAATCGGCTTGGCAACGAGCTGAGTGGTGTCAGGCAATGCCCCGATTCTTATACATAAATCAAAACCTTCTTCGATCAAGTCTACATTTCGGTCATTAAATGAAATTTCTAACTGTAAGTCCGCATGTTGCTGAGCAAATTTAACCATGAGCGGGGCAGCAAAAAGTTGCCCGAACAGCACTGGCACAGACATTCTTAACCGGCCTGTTGCGTTAATTTTCCTTTGGTCTAATAAAGCTGCTGCATTTTGTATTTCACTTAACGCTCGACGGCTATGTTCATAAAACAAAGCGCCTTCGTCAGTCATGCTGAGTGAACGTGTTGTTCTTTTAAATAAAGCCACACCAAGCTGATCTTCAAGGCGAGCAATATTTTTACTTATGGCTGAGCGAGTTAAATGCAATTGCTCGGCAGCTTTTACAAAACTTCCAGCTTCAACCACAGTCACAAATATAGATATTGCACTTAGTTCATGTTGCATGATTGTTGCCTAAAAGGAATCAATGATAAGAAATAATATCATCACTGTTGAATTTATTGTGGAGTTAATATGGCTTCATCAAAAACGTGGAGACAGTCATGGCTAAAATATTGGTATTAAAATCCAGCATTATGGGTGAGGGTTCACAAACCAATCGCCTAATTGATGTAATGCTTGAACATCGAAAAGACCAAGGTTTGCAAGATGACATTACCATACGCAATTTAGCTGAAACGAACTTGCCTGTATTAGATTTAGAAATTTTTCAGGCGCTTCGTGGGGCTGAAAATGTAAATCAAGACATTCAACGAATCGTAACTTTGTCGGACGAATTAATTGCTGAATTAAAAAGCGCTGATTTATTGATCATTGGCGCACCCATGTACAACTTAAATGTCCCGACTCAACTTAAAAACTGGTTTGATTTAGTGGCACGAGCAAGACAAACATTCCGCTATACCGAAACTTATCCTCAAGGTTTGGTTGAAGGGGTAAAAGCTGTGGTAGTAAGTAGTCGGGGTGGTATTCATGTCGGCCAAGAAACTGAGGCAGTTACACCTTATCTCAAAGCTGTGTTAGGGCTAATGGGCATTCATGACGTCGATTTTATCTATGCAGAAGGCTTAGACATGCAGGCCTATCGCAGCAACGCTTTAGATTTGGCAAGCCAGCAAGTTAAAGAATTCGCTGTTTAAAATTATGAGTTGAAACTCTTGTACCTCTAATTGATGACGAGAGTTTCTAAGTCTATTTAAATTACATTTCTAAGTTCATTTGCCGTGTTACGCAGCAATGGCAAAATTTGCTGAACCAAATAATCTTCTTGTATGCGGTTGGTTTGAGACATGCAGTTAAGTGCTGCCACTGCTTGACCTTGTGCATTAAAAACGGGCACGGCAATCGCAATTACACCAAGTTCATGTTCTTCTTTAGAAAGACAATAATCCGATAACGAAATACCCTTAAGCACTTCAAAAAACTTTGACTCATCTACTATGGTAAAAGGCGTTAAGCGTTTTAAACCGTAATTTTTTACCCACGTATGTTGCGCTTCTTCAGGTAGTGCTGCTAGCAATACTTTACCCGTGGAAGTGGCATGGGCAGGGAGACGGTTTCCTAAATGCATGCCATAAGGGCTAACGCGCAAATTATCTTGCTGTGGTAAATAACTACGGGCAATCGGCACCACTTCGTTATCGTCTAACACCACAATCGAAAAAGTCAGAGATGTCTGGGCACACAAAAGATTTAAAAATGATTGAGCAACTTTAGGCAGGTGGGCAGAGCTTAGATAAGAACTCGAAAAGCGCAGTACGCGATGAGTGAGCCAAAAGTAATGTTCATCGGTTTCTAAATAGCCTAAGTATTTTAAAGTTTTTAGGTAACGCCTTGCCGCTGTACGACTAATACCTGTTCGTTCTGCCACTTGAGTGACATTAAGCCGTTGCCGATCTGTTCCAAAAGCTTCCAATAAAGCCAAGCCTTTTGCTAATCCTGCAATGTAGTCATCTTGACGAATTTTCTCATGCGAGTTCGGGTGCTCTAGAAAAGCATCGAGAGAAGGCATCCTTTCATTCCTGTTATTTTGGTTGTTTCTGTCCGCTATTCGGACAAACTAAATGATAAACGGTTATTTTCATCTTGAATACATAGTGAACAAAACTTAAAGCCAGTAATTTAAAAGTCAGGATGAAACAAGGATGAAGTTATGGATATTTTAAAGACACAGGTTGCAATTATTGGTTCTGGACCAGCAGGGTTATTGCTTGGGCAACTTCTATATAAAGCTGGAATTGATCATATTATTGTTGAGCAACGTAGTGCTGAATATGTGGCTTCACGGATTCGTGCAGGAATTTTAGAGCAAGTTTCGGTCGATTTACTTAAACAAGCAGGCGTTGACCAAAACTTAAAAGAAAAAGGATTACCACATTCGGGCATCGAAATCTTAACCAATGGTGAAAAGCATCGGGTTGATTTGGCTGCACTCACAGGTGGAAAACAAGTGACTGTATATGGTCAGACCGAAGTCACCAAAGATTTAATGGCTGCGCGTGAAGCAGCACAGCTCACTTCATTTTATGAAGCTCAAAATGTACAAGTAAAAGATTTCTACACTGCACCGAAAGTTGAGTTTGAGTACCAAGGTAAAGCTTTTCAAATTCAGTGTGACTTTATAGCAGGGTGTGATGGTTACCACGGTGTCTGCCGTGCCAGTGTGCCAGAAGACAAAATTAAAACCTTTGAAAAAGTTTATCCGTTTGGCTGGTTAGGGGTGTTGGCCGATGTCCCACCTGTAGCCGATGAACTCATTTATGTACAGTCTGAACGTGGATTTGCTTTATGTAGTATGCGCTCAGAAACACGTAGCCGTTATTATTTACAAGTCCCTTTAACAGATCACGTCGAAGACTGGTCGGATGAAAAGTTCTGGGATGAGTTAAAAAACCGCCTAGATCCTGAAAGCCGTGAAAAGTTAGTGACAGGTCCTTCTATTGAAAAAAGTATCGCACCGTTACGTAGCTTTGTGACCGAGCCAATGCGTTTTGGAAAACTATTTTTAGCAGGTGATGCTGCGCATATTGTTCCACCAACAGGAGCAAAAGGCTTAAATCTCGCTGCATCTGATATTGCTTATTTATCAAGCGCACTCATTGAATATTACGCCGAAGGTTCCGAACAAGGGATAAATGAATACTCTGAAAAATGCCTACAACGCGTATGGAAAGCAGAGCGTTTTTCTTGGTGGATGACTCATTTATTGCATCGTTTTGAAACTGAAAGTGAGTTTGACCATAAGATTAAACAAGCCGAGTTGAGTTATGTACTGGGTTCAATTGCGGGTAAAACAACCTTGGCTGAAAACTATGTCGGGTTGCCTTATGAAATTAAGCAAATTGATAGTTTTAAGCACGCCAGCTAAAGACTAAATAAAAGGGGCATGAAAATGCTCTTTTTTTATATAAGAATTTAAGTAGGATGTAATAGATTAAGAGATATGGTCATACTAAAAGTAGCCCCGATACTTTTTGAAATATAGGGCTACTTATCAATTCACCTAAAGTTTACTCAGCGGTTGCTGCAACTTTACTATTGGTTAATATCACTTGTTGTGGAGATTGAATAGGTTTAATCACTTGTGGATTAGAGTTACTCCATGGAGTATAGGCCTCTGTCAAAATATGGCCTGTAAGACTCGTTAAATCACTAGATTGAACCTCAGCATTGCCTTGACGTCCAAATAATACAACTTCATCGCCCGCTTTGGCTTCTGGAATATCTGTTACATCAACCATAACAGTATTCATTGATACTCGACCAACCACTGGCGCTTTTTGTCCATTTACTAAGACAAAAGCTTTATTACTAAAACTACGACGGTAGCCATCCGAATAACCGACAGGCAGGTTTGCAAGTTTGGAGTCACGTGTCAACGTATAAGTTTGGTCATAACCTACAGTTGAACCTTTAAGGTAATTATTAACTGCAGCAATTTGTGTTTTAAATGCCATCATGCGTTTATATTCTGGGTGATTAGGAAAATCTCCATAAATAATTGCGCCTGCACGGACCATATCTAAATGTGATTCAGGAACATTTACGGTAGCAAATGAATTTGCTGTATGTAATGTTAATTCTTTACGATTTAGTTTGGCTTTTTTAATCAACCATGCTGTTTGTTCATTAAATTGAGCTAGGCGCTCACGAACATATTTTTCATCTTCTACAGCATAATGGGTCATAATGCCATCAATTTTAAGATTTGGAAGCTTAGTGATTGCAACAGCTTGTTCTTTACCTTGAGCTGTAGACATTTCAAGACCATTACGATCCATACCACCCGAATTTAAAGCCAAGCTATAATGAACAGTTGTATTGTTCGCTTCTGCCCATTTAGAGATACGGGTAGCCTGATCATAATTACCCAAAAGCTCTTCGATATTTAACGCATGTGCATTGATGATTTCACTATCTGTGGCTGTACGTAAACGTGTAATTTTACCTTTATAGCCATGCTTACGCACCATCGCCGCTTCTGCATTACTGGTGATGCCAATACACGATACGTTTAACTTCATAACACTCGGCATAAGTAGGTCAATACTATGCCCATATGCATTTGCTTTCATGACTACACAAAGTTGTGTTTTGCCATTAAGTAATTGATTTGTCCTTTTAATATTATCTTCAAAAGCTTGAGTATCAACTTCAATCCATGCATTTGCTGTAGGTGCAGGGCTGATTTCATTTGTGATATGAGACGTGAGTAAAGGTGCAGCATGGGCAAATTGCATGGAACCGAATAATACCAATGCACAGCTATAAGCGAGATGCGAAAAATTTGTTTTAAGTTTCATGAGTTTTTTAATCTTTCCTGGCTGAATATGATTTAACGCTGGGTGGATTTTTATGGTTAAGTACAGAGATATAATTAATTTAAAATGTCACACGATTTGGTAGTAATAATAATTTCTCCTTAAAATATTACAGTCAGTGTTAAGTGAAATTTAATTTTGCTTAAACTGTATTCATAAAATTCGAATGTGATTTTAAATAATCTTAATTAAATCTAAATATACATTCATAAAAAAACAAGAAGAAAAGTTATTATATTTTTTTGAATGTTATTTTTTTAATCTAATTATTGACAATATTTCTAATAACAATTTTTAAAATATAACATTTGGTAAATAATTAACTTTATTATTACAAGAGGTTTTTTTATTTTTATTATTTATTGATTATGATTTTTTACCATTCGGTAAAATATAAAAAATATAGAGGTAAACATCCGAAACTTTGTTTTATGGCATATGAAATATTAAAATTATTATATTTATCATATATTTATATCTGTTTATTAAAATTATTTAGAAATTTTTGGTTATACCGTGACAAATTTTTAAGCATCAAATGTCATATTTAATAGTTTTTAATTAATTAATTTAAATTTTATAAATGAAATATTAATTAGATTAAATAAATAGTTGAGTGGTATTTAACCTTGGAGGTGTAGCTATGGTTTTGTTTAATAAATCGACGAATTGGCCTTATCTTGTCTTTTAAATTAAATTTGTTGTTTGAAATTTTGATTAAATTAAAATTTTATGTTTATTTTTAAATCAGGAAATTTTCTTAATATTTTAGTTTTTATTAAATGGGTGGTTTTATATTGAGAGTTTTTAAATATAAGATGGCGGGTTTGTTTTTTAAATTACTCAAGAAGTTTTGGGGTTTTATTGACCATACTATTCTAATTCTACAAGGCAGTAATATAGGGGGGCGGATATTGAGTGTTAGTACAAATCCTCAATTCCTGTGTAAGAGTCAGTACAAAATATGAATTTTTATCTTAAATAAGTGTTTCAATAAATATGATGTAATGACTAAGCTATGCCGTTTTCCTTGATAAACAGATGAGTCAAGGAAAGTTTTCCGAAGCCAGAGTACGCGTGCACACACGATTTTTTATAGAAAAGCTGAATTGAAGAAAAGGGGGGAATAGGACGCGTTTTGCTCAAAAGATCAGCATTAATAAAAGCTTTTGTCATGTTTTTTCAGTATATTGCTATTAATTTCTTTATTTATAAATTCTAAGTTTGTATGGAACAGGACCAAGCTCGCATACCTAAATATATTCCTATTCGCGATGCAATTGCTCATGATATTGAATCTGGCGTATTAGAAGCCCACGCAAAACTCCCTTCGGAAAGAGTGCTTTCTGAACAATTTCAAACCACACGAGTAGCTGCACGTGAAGCTTTACTGGCTTTGGAAACTGATGGTCTGATTTATCGACTAGACCGCCGTGGTTGGTATGTTCGTTCTCCTCGTATTATTTATCATCCGCAGTCGACTAAAAACTTTAATCAATTTGTGATTGAACAAGGTTATGAACCTTCTACAGAAGTGATTTCGAGTGAACTGACTCAGGCCACTTCTTGGGATGCCAAGCATTTAAAAGTTGAAAAAGGCCATCCGATTTATTCAGTTTGGCGACGTCGTTGTATTAATGGACGACCTGTTTTGGTTGAACATTTAAGGGTAAATGCCGAGCTTTTTCCCGAGTTTTTAACTCATGATCTCAAGCAATCCATTACTTTACTGATGGCAAATCAATATAACTGCCATATCACCAGAGCTGACATTAACCTCTATCCAACCGCTTTATCGGAACAGCAGGCCAAAGTACTGCATGTCAATGTGGGCGCGCTCGGTTTATATATTTGCCGTAGCAACAGAAATGAAGAGGGCGTGATTACCGATGTTGACCAAGAATATTGGCTACATGATGTTTTAGATTTACATTTCGAAGCGCGAGCATAAAAATACAATCTGGTTTAAACCAGATTAATTAAACTGTCATATAAAGCTGTTGAAATACGATCATCAAATAATTGCATTCGATGGTTTGCAGATGAAACAGTATGTTCAACAGACAATTAAACTCGGTACTGCATCAGTTTTAGGTGTAGTAGTTGCTATTCAAATGGGATGTTCATCAGCAACATCAAAACAATCAGAAGAAATTACAGTCTATACGGCAGTGGAAGCCGACCAACTTAAGCAATACCAAGAAGAATTACACAAAGCCTATCCTGAACTCAAAGTAAAATGGGTACGTGATTCAACTGGTGTAATCACCGCTAAACTTTTGGCAGAGCAGAAAAACCCACAAGCGGATGTGGTTTTTGGTGTGGCTTTAACCAGTTTGCTGGTCATGGAAAAGAAAGACATGCTTGAGCCTTTTAAACCTGAAGGCGTGCAAAATCTAAAATCGGAATTTGTAAGTCAAAAATCTGTACCAACTTGGACGGGTATGGATGCATGGGAATCTGCAATTTGTGTCAATAAAGTCGAATTAGAAAAACGTAAGTTACCGATTCCAAAAACTTGGAAAGATTTAACCAACCCCATTTATAAAAACTTAATTGTGATGCCAAATCCAGCTTCGAGTGGCACAGGCTATTTAGATGTCACGGCTTGGATACAAATTTGGGGTGAAAAGCAGGCATGGGATTATATGCAGGCTTTGGATAAAAACATTTCACAATATCCTCATTCTGGTTCAAAACCTTGCAAGATGGCAGCACAGGGCGAAATCCCAATTGGTGTTTCTTTCGGCTATCCGGCATTTAAATTAAAAGCAGAGGGTGCGCCTTTAGAAGTGGTTTATCCAACTGAAGGTTTAGGCTGGGAAATGGAAGCCTCAGCAATTGTGAAAGGAACGAAGAAGCTAAGTAGCGCACAGAAATTTATAAATTGGTCGGTGAGCAAAGCGGCAAATGAAGCCTATGCCCATAACTTTTCAATGGTGGCCTATAAAGGCATCGAAAATACCACTATGGACTTCCCGAAAAATCTTCCTCAAATGCTGGTGAAAAATGATTTTTATTGGGCGGCCGAGCAGCGTGAACGTATTTTGGCTGAATGGTCAAAGCGTTTTGAAAAGTGATCTTTTAGATAAGGGCCTCATTATGCAAATACCTTCGTCATTGCAATCATCGCTGCTAGGTCAAAACCAAAAGAGCGAGTTAGCAGGGCATTTATTGTCGACCTTAACGACCTATAAATATCCTGAACATGGCCCCTCAGTTTTAGAAGTGATGGATATTCAAAAAAAATTCCAACACTTTCAGGCCCTAACGCATATTAATTTAGACCTGAAAGCGGGCGAGTTCGTGAGCTTTTTGGGACCTTCTGGATGCGGTAAAACCACATTGCTACGCATAATTGCGGGTCTAGAAAAACCTGATTATGGAAAGGTTATAAAAAAGGGCGCAGACATTACGTTGTTGAGTGCTGAAAAGCGTCACTGTGGCATTGTGTTTCAGAACTATGCGTTATTTCCAAACTTAAATGTAGAAGAAAATATTGCCTTTGGCTTAGATAAAAAGAAATGGGATAAAGCACAGCGTAGCCAACGGGTTCAACAGTTATTAGAAATGATTGAGTTACCTGATATTGCTAAAAAATATCCAAACCAATTGTCGGGCGGTCAGCAACAACGTGTTGCGCTTGCTCGGGCAATTGCGCCGAAGCCTGATATTTTACTATTAGATGAACCCTTGTCTGCTCTCGATGCTCAGGTACGTCTAAACCTAAGACAAAAGATCCGTTCGATTCAAACGCAGCTTAATTTGCCAACCATTATGGTCACACATGACCAAGAAGAAGCATTAAGTATTTCTGACCGTGTTGTAGTCATGAATCATGGTGTCATTGAGCAAATTGATACGCCGCACAATATTTACTACAAGCCACAAACCCAATTCGTTGCCAAGTTTATTGGTACCATGAATTTTTTAAAAGCCACTTGCGCTGTACCGAATCAGCTCGAGGTTTTAGGTTTTATTCCTCTAAATTTGGAGCAACAAAAACTTAAAGCAGGGGAAAATTACAGCATTGGTTTTAGACCTGAAGCTGTCGAGTTGGTTGATGATTTTGGTAGTGATAAAGAGTCGTTGTATTTGCCAGTTAAAGTATTAAGCACTGAATTTTTAGGTGCCAAGCGTCGTTTATTTTGCGCTATTTATATCGATGGAATTGAGCAGGCAAAACACCTTTTGCAAATTGAAATTGAAAATACCAAGTTCAAAACTTTGCAAGAACTGATGTTTATAAAAGTGCCTAATCAGCTCATTCATGTCTTTGACGAACAAGGGTACGCACTATGTTAAATGAAGCTGCTTCAGCGGTTTTAAAAACACAGCCGCGTCGAAAAACTGAATATTCATTAAGATCAAATGTTGCTTTAGCAGCCGTTGCAATCGCTTTAACTTTAGCGATTATTGCTCCTTTAATGATGTTGTTTGAAACTGCATTTTTTGATGAAAATCAAAATTTTGTTGGTTTTGAAAATTTTTATAACTATTTTGCAAGTCCAGCTTTACTCAGCTCTGTATTTAACTCGGTGTGGGTTGCTTGTGCTGCTACTGTCATTACAGTATTTCTTGCCAGTATTTATGCTTTTGCTCTCACCAATGTGAATATAAAAGGCAAAGGCTTCTTTAAACTGGTGGCTTTTTTACCGATTTTAGCGCCGTCACTTTTACCTTCTTTGGCACTGGTTTATTTGTTTGGTAAGCAAGGTGTGTTTAAACCTTTGCTGGGCGATATACAAATTTATGGTCCAATCGGTATTTTAATCAGTTACTGCTTTTGGCTATTTCCAGCAATTTTAATGTTGATGATGGTGTCTTTTCGCAGTGTCGATCAGCGTTTAATTGAGGCATCTTTGTCACTGGGTAAAAATATCTGGAAGACGCATTATCACGTCACACTACCTGCAATTCGTTATGGACTCATCAGCGCAAGTCTAGTGGCCTTTATTTATGTGTTGACCGATTTCGGAATTCCGAAAGTCATTGGCGGTTCATTTAACATGATGGCGCTTGATGTCTATAAACAGATTATTGGTCAGCAAAATATGAGCATGGGTGCGGTGATTTCCATCTTATTATTGCTACCAGCAGTGTTCGTCTTTATTTTCGATCGTATTCAAAGCAAACGTCATGCACGGTTTCAAGCCTTTCAGGCTAAACCTTATGTTTCAGCATCGAATAAAAAACTTGAAGTTGTTCTGAGCCTATTTTGTGGGTTGGTTTCAGGGGCGATTTTACTGATTATCTTTACGGCAGTGCTGGCTTCATTCATTCAGTCTTGGCCTTATGATTTGTCTTTGACCTTAGCGCATTACAGTTTTGAATATGTCGATGGTGGCGGTTGGGCGGCGTACTTCAACTCAGTCCGCATGGCACTCTTTAGTACGGTTTTGGGAACAGCACTGATTTTTATGGTGGCACTATTAACCGAACGTTTTAAGGCACATCAATTCATTAAAAACTATGTGCAAGCTTTGGTTTTATTACCACTTGCTGTGCCGGGGCTGGTTCTAGGTATTGCTTATATTTTGTTTTTTAACCAGCAGAGTAATCCGTTAAATGTGCTGTATGGAACCATGACCATTTTGGTGATTTCAACCATCGTGCATTATTACACTGTGCCACACCTCACTTTAACCAATGCCATTAAACAAATTCCGCTACAGCTCGACCAAGCAGCAGAAACTTTAGGTACATCGAAGTGGAAAACCTTTTGGAAAGTGTATTTGCCTATGTGTTTTCCAGCGCTATGCGATGTATCGGTCTATATTTTTGTGAATGCCATGACCACTGTGTCAGCTGCGATTTTCCTTTATTCACCAGACACCAGTTTAGCTGCTGTAGCTGTTTTAAATATGGATGATGCAGGAGATACTGTTGCTGCTGTTGCGATGAGCATTTTGATTTTAACCACCTCATGTGTTGTAAAACTCATTCACTGGTTATTTACCAGAAAAATTATGGCAAGAAGTCAGCAATGGCGTGAAAGCGCTCACTAAGTTTTAGCTAAACACAATTTTTATTTAACCGACAGAAACAAAATGCTTTGTTCAACAAGGCAAGGGTTTATTCATCCTAAATCTCGCAAATTGGAAGTCTTATGAATCACGTACAGTTTGATTTAATTGTTGTCGGAGCCGGTATTTTAGGTTTGTCCGCTGCCATACAGGCACAAGAACAAGGCTTGAAAGTTTGCATCTTCGAGAAAAATGCCAAGCCTGTGGGCGCAACACACCGTAATTTTGGCATGGTTGGAACATCGACTTTAACCCATCCAGAGCAACAGTGGCGAAAGTCCGCTCTTGAAACGCGTTCTTTTTATCAACGCATTCAGGCTGAAACCGATATTTCATTTGAGCAAAGACAAGGTGTGTATCTGGCAAATACGGCACTTGAATGGCAGGTTTTAAATGAGTTTGCCGAGCGTGCAAATAGCTACCAAATTCCAGTTCATTTGTTTAGCCATGAGGAATTGGTCACCCAATTTTCCTATTTAAACCCCGAGCAGCAGTTTCAAGGCGGTTTGGTTTTTGAAGAAGACTATTCGGTCGAACCGCATGTGATTGGGCAGCGACTATTGGCATATGCCAAAAGAAAAGGCGTAAAGATTTATACCAATGCTTGTGTTGTTCAAACCCAATATCAACATGAAATTTGTCAGGTTCGTTTGGCAAGTGGCGAAGCATACCGGGCAAATAAAGTTTTGATTTGTCACGGTGAAATCATCGATGTTTTATATCCGGATCTCTTACAAAGCTTGAATCTGAAACGCTGTGGCTTACAAATGGCCCTGACTCAACGGTTTCACCAAAAATTAAATGCTTCTCTTTATTCAGGCTTATCTATTTCACGTTATCCGGCTTTTGAAATTTGCCCAAGTCATGCCGAGCTAGTTAAAGCATCACAGCAGGGTTTCATTAAAGAATTTGGTATCCATATTCTGATTAAACAAAATGAATTTGGCGAACTGATCGTAGGCGATAGTCACGAATATCATTCGATTAATGAAGCGCCTCAGTTCGAGCAACGCGAAGAGATTAATGAGTTTATTCAAACGTACTGTCACGAAAAAGTAGGGCTGACTTTACCTCCAATTCAAAAACGTTGGAATGGTTATTACCTGACCCATGAACATGAGTTGGCCTGTATCACTGAAGCTGAAAAAAATATCTTTCTGGTAAGTGCAATTGCTGGTAAAGGCATGACCACGGGGGCTGGATTTATGAAAGAAGTATTGGAACAAAATATTTACTAGTTTGTCATCTGGTTTAAACCAGATTGATGTATATTGAAATGAACGCGAAAGAAATGAGTACCATTATGAACATGCAACCCCAACTCGATATGGATTTAGAGAACAAGTATTTGCTTCTTACTCCAGGACCATTATCAACATCGGCAACAGTACGCCGTGCCATGCAAAAAGACTGGTGTACTTGGGACCAAGAATACAACTCGCTGGTACAAGATATTCGTAATCGACTGGTAAAGTTGGCAACCAGCGAACCTGAAAAATATACGGCTGTGTTAATGCAAGGCAGTGGAAGTTTTGCTGTAGAGTCTGTGCTTGGGTCAGCTATTCCGCGTGATGGCAAAATCTTGATCATTAATAACGGTGCATACGGTGCACGTATGGTGCAAATGGCGCGTTGCTTAAATATTGAAGTGATCGAGCTGAACTATTTAGAAACCCAAACACCAGATTTACAAGAAATTGAGCGCGTTTTAGAAGATAAAACCATTAGCCATGTTGCTTGTGTGCACTGTGAAACCACCACAGGTATTTTAAATCCGATTCAAGAGATAGGCCGTTTAGTTAAAGCGGCAGGAAAAATCTGGATTGTGGATGCCATGAGTTCATTTGGTGGAGTACCTATAGATATTGCTGAGCTTGAAATTGATTTTCTGATTTCAAGTGCAAATAAATGTATTCAAGGTGTTCCGGGCTTTGGCTTTATTTTGGCAAAGCGTGATTGTCTAGAAGCATGTAAAGGCTTGGCACGTTCGGTCAGTCTCGATTTATATGACCAGTGGAACACAATGGAGCAGCATAACGGTAAATGGCGTTTTACCTCACCAACCCATGTGGTACGTGCATTTTATCAAGCATTGCTTGAGCTTGAGACAGAAGGCGGTGTTGCTGCACGTTATCAACGTTATTTACAAAACCAACAAACCTTATCTAAAGGTATGCAACAACTTGGCTTTGAGTTGGTACTTGGTAAAGAGTGCCCACAATCACCCATCATTACCACTTTTCTGTACCCGACAGCCGAAACATTTAGCTTCCAGTCATTTTATGAAACACTGAAAAAATCAGGTTATGTGATTTATCCGGGCAAAGTCACAGATCTCAACTGCTTCCGTATTGGCAATATTGGCGAAGTGTATGTACAGGACATTGAGGGGCTTCTTGCTGCAATTGCGAGCTACTGCGAAAACCACCTAAACCAAGCTGTAACAGCATAATTTTTATTAAATTAAGGGGATACATCATGACAACCAACAACACACAAATTCAGGCTGTGGTTTTTGACTGGGCTGGTACAACAGTAGATTTTGGCTCACGCGCACCAATTTTGGCTTTTATGGCTTTATTTAAAGACAATAAAGTTGAAATTACGGTTGAAGAAGCGCGTGCCCCAATGGGCTTAGAAAAACGTGACCATATTGCAGCTGTTTTAAAAATGCCGCGTGTAGCAGCGGCATGGCAGGAAGTATACGGGAAGCCTGCAACTGAAGCAGATATTGACCGTTTATATAAAGACTTTATTCCATATCAATTAAATTCTATTCCAACATGTTCTGCTTTAATTCCGGGTGCATTGGAAGCATTTGAAAATATTAAAAAGCGTGGTGCAAAAATTGGAAGTAACACGGGCTATGCATCCATGATGATTGGCCGCTTGGTCAAAGATGCTGCCGATCAGGGCTACCGTCCAGACTGTATCGTTACTGCCAGCGACGTGAAATATGGCCGTCCATATCCTGAAATGCTATGGAAGAACTTAATTCAACTCGACGTATCAGACATCAAAACTGTTGTAAAAGTAGATGATACCGTGGTGGGCATTGATGAAGGTTTAAATGCCGGATGCTGGACAGTCGGACTTGCGATTAGTGGCAATGAAGTCGGTTTAAGCTATGAAGAGTGGAGCGCATTATCGGCCGATGAACAGATTGTTCTAAAAGATAAGGCATACCAAAAAATGAATGCGTCGGGCGCTCACTATGTGATTGATAGTGTCGCTGATTTGCCAAATGTTTTAGATGATATTGAACGCCGTTTGGGGCAGGGTGAACGACCTTAAACAGAGTTTAGGTCTATATATTTTTAAGCTTAGCTCCCTTGGGAACTAAGCTTACCTAAAAAATTAAAATGAAGAGTAATAAACTCTACATATGTGGAAATAAGGAGTAACTTTGAGGAGTAAACTCCTTATTTCCTGCTAACCATCTAAAACACATGTTTAGATCTTAGCGCCATCAACCAGATAGGCATAGGACCTATAGGATTTTTTGTGATGGATCTCTTTACGACTTTTGAGGGTCGTATATTTTTTCTTTAATGAATAGGGCTGGTATCACACCACAAATGAGGTAGGCAGCACCCATGACGACAAAGCCTAACCCAATTGAGCCGCCAGAGGCTAAGAAACCAATCGTTGCAGGGGCTAATGCAGCGCCTAAACGTCCGACGTTATAAGCACCACCAATGGCTGTACCGCGAATGGCTGTCGCAAAGCTTTCGGTCATGTAGGTTGCATTTACGCCATACGGGATGCCGTAGAGAAAACCAAAGGTGACCAGTAAATATAAAATGTTGCTTGGTGAGTTATAAAAAACGATCAGAGGTAGGAAAATAGCAGTACCAATTGCACCAAAAGCATAGGTAAAGCGACGCCCTAATTTATCGGCCATCATACCCGCAAGAACTTTACCCAAAATCATGGCGGTATACGTACCTACCATATAAGCGGTCATTTCCTTAAACTTCATACCCAGTTCGCTTTCTAGATATGACGGCATCCAGTTATTTACGCCATAGTAGCCAAACTGTAAGAAGCCAGCTGTTAAAGCCCATAAGATAAACATATTACGGTTTCGTTTATCTTGGAAAATAAGCTTAAATGCCGAGGTTTTCGATGCGTTTTGAGTCACAACAGGTTGTTGTAGTCGAGACTTTTGCCATGCTTCTGGTTCGGGTACAAGCACATGCATGAGAATGGCAATAACAACAGGAATAATCGCAACATAAAACAGCATGCGCCAGCCATGATCAGGAATAATCCAACCTGCAAGCAAGGTCGCAACAATATAGCCGACGGTCCAGCCAGCTTGTAAAGTGCCCAGTACTGTAGTGCGATAACGGGTTGGAACATATTCGGCCATGAGGGTATTACAGGCGATATAAAGTGAACCCAAACCCAGTGATGCAAAAAATCTTAAAATACCAAACTGAAGAAAGCTTTGGGTGAAACCTAAGCCACAGGTGAGGAGCGAGAAAGTTAAAATAGAAATAACAACAATGCGCACGCGACCAAATTTATCGCATGCCCATCCCCCAAAAATTCCACCAACAGCCATACCTGCCAATGTAAAACTGCCAAGCATACCTGCTTGTACTGAACTTAATCCAAAATCTGCCTTAATACTATTTAAGCTATAAGACAGCAGCATCAAATCTGCCCCATCTACCAATAGTGCTAGAAATGCAAAAATAAATGCTATTTTCCACGTATGAGGTTGTATACGAGAAAGACCTTCTTTGTAATTTGTAGCCATAATCCATTACCTACATTTGATAAAAAGCACTCCAAGTCGTTTTAAAGTGCTTAAAATTTGGTTAAGACGTAGCGCGAATCATGTTTCGGGCAATAATCATTTGTTGAATTTGAGTGGTCCCTTCATAGAGGCGGAACAAACGAACATCTCGATAAAAACGTTCAATGGCGTATTCACTGATATAGCCCGCACCGCCGTGAATTTGTACGCAGCGATCAGCAACGCGGCCACACATTTCGGTTGCAAACATTTTTGCGCATGAGGCTTCAGTGCTAACGTTTTGTCCTGCATCGCGTAGGCGTGCAGCGTCTAAGACCATACATTTGGCGGCATAAATTTCAGCTTTCGAGTCAGCAAGCATGGCTTGAATGAGTTGGAATTCGGCAATTGGTTGTCCAAATTGCTTGCGTTCGATGGCGTAATTTAAAGAATCATCTAGCATTCGTGTTGCTGCGCCGACACTCAAGGCAGCAATATGCAAACGGCCTTTATCGAGTACTTTCATGGCAGTTTTAAAACCAACACCTTCAACACCACCAATGAGTGCCGAAGCAGGGATGCGGCAATTTTCAAAAATAACGTCACAGGTATGGGCGCCTTTTTGCCCCATTTTTTTATCGCGCTTGCCAAGAAAAATACCGGGAGTTTGGCTATCAACAATAAAGGCAGAAATGCCGCCAGCACCTTTAATGTCAAAGTTTGTGCGTGCCATGACTGTAAATACACCAGCATGAGGTGCATTGGTAATAAAGCGTTTGGTGCCATTTAAAATATAAAAATCACCATCTTTTACTGCACTGGTTTTTAAAGATGCCGCATCAGAACCTGCATCCGGTTCGGTTAAGCAAAAAGAGCTGATCACTTCACCACGTGCTAAACGCGGTAAGAAAAAGGATTTTTGTGCTTCGGTCCCATCAATAATCAGGCCACTTGAGCCAATGCCATTATTGGTCCCAATGAGAGAACGAAAAGCAGGAGAGGTACGACCCAATTCAAAAGCCACATAGACTTCTTCTTCCATTGTTAGTCCAAGACCTTCGTACTCTTCAGGAATGGTTAAACCAAATAAGCCGAGAGCTTTCATTTGCTCAACGATATCTTGAGGAATTTCATCTGTTTCAGCGACTTCATTCTCATGAGGAATTAATACACCTTCAACAAATTGTCGAATCATATCAACAAGTTGATTTAAGGTTTCCTGATCTCGAATCATAGTCTCGTCCTTTTACTACATGCAGAAAACATCAATGTGATGTTCGTAAAATCACCAATATTTGAAGCGATAGTAATCAAAGGACGAACGCAAAACAATATATTTTGAAAATTAATTTCGCAATGCGATACTCTGTTGTTGATTTATATTTGGCTAATTTGTTGATTTATTTAAGCTATATTTTCTTGTAAAAAATCATTATTTTTAGTGGAAAATTAAAGTTTGATTTTTCAAAAGAGGTGTGTATATTAAAAATATATATCGCTATGCGAAATTTTAAATGGATAAGTTTTCCTATAGGAAATAAGTCACAAAATATAGTGGGATAAAGATGGGTGCTTTAAATGGAATTCGGGTGCTTGACTTAAGTCGGGTATTGGCTGGGCCTTGGTGTGGGCAGATTCTTGCCGATTTAGGCGCAGAAGTAATCAAGATTGAACGGCCGAAAGTTGGTGACGATACCCGTTCTTGGGGACCACCTTGGATGAAAGATGACTCAGGCCAAGATACTCAAGAAGCCGCTTATTATCAGTCAACCAACCGCAATAAACTATCGGTTGCCATCGACATTGCCAATCCTGATGGCCAAGAATTGATTAAAGCGCTTATTCAAGATACCGATGTCGTGATTGAAAACTACAAAGCGGGTTCTTTAAAGAAGTACGGTTTGGATTACGAGTCTTTATCTGCGATTAACCCTAAACTGGTGTATTGCTCGATTACTGGTTTTGGTCAAACTGGCCCAAGAGCAGAAGAGCCCGGTTATGACTTTATTATTCAGGGCATGGGCGGACTCATGTCAGTTACAGGTGAGCGTGATGATTTGCCGGGTGGTGGTCCACAAAAAGTAGGCGTTGCATTTTCTGACTTAGCCACGGGACTTTATTCTACGATTGCCATACAGGCTGCTTTACTCAACCGCCATGTGACGGGTTTAGGCCAATATATTGATATGGCTTTGCTTGATGTTCAAATTGCCACAATGGCAAATCAGGGAATGAACTATCTTTCATCGGGTAATATCCCTAAACGTTATGGCAATGCACACGCCAATATTGTGCCTTATCAGGTATTTAAAGCTTCTGATCGTGATTTTATTATTGCATGTGGAAATGACACTCAGTTTATTCAACTCTGTCGAAGTATTGGTTTACCCGATTTACCAAATGATACGCGTTTTGCCCGAAATGCAGACCGAATCAAGCATCGTGATGAAATTATAGGAATTTTACAAACACACTTTTTAACAAAAACAGCCGATGAATGGGTAGATGCAATATATGCGGCTAAAGTTCCCGTAGGTGTAATCAATAACTTGGAACAAGCTTTTCAAGAACCGCAAGTGATTGCCCGTGAAATGTTAGTCGAGATGAACCATCCTCAGCGTGAAAAACTGAAGGTAATTGGGTCACCAATCAAACTTTCTAGAACACCCGTTGAATACAAAACAGCACCGCCGCTGTTGGGTGAACATACGCAGGCCGTTTTGGGGCGAATAGTTTCTTCAGAAAAACTGGCTGAGCTCAAAGAAAAAGGTGTAATTGGGTAGGTGGTTTAAAAGCGGAAGGTTAAAATTATATTTAAAATCAGAAAATAAAATATTTAATCTTTCGCTTTAATGAGTTAAATGAAGTTATCTTTTAGATGCAGACTCGGATGTTTGCTCTTTTGCTATTTATAGAAAAAATAGATTATAATTTTCGCAGTGCGAAACAAAATATGGATTGGTATGACAATGAACGATGCAGTTGATGCAGAACAGACAGAAAAATTATTAGCGCCTTTAAGGCATGAATTATTACATCCGATTGAAGACATGCAGGATGAAAATGATCGCCAATTTATTACTGCATTAGCACGTGGTTTAGAGCTATTACGTTGTTTTACGCCTAAACATCAGCATTTGGGCAATCAAGAGCTTGCTCAGATGACAGGTTTGCCAAAACCAACCATTACTCGCCTCACACATACCTTGTCGCGTTTGGGTTATATAAAACAAGTACCTAACTCAAGCAAATTTCAGCTTTCAGTTGGAGTTCTTGCTTTTGGTTATTCGATGCTGTCTAACGTATCGATTCGCTCTATTGCTCATCCATATATGAAAAATTTGGCAGACTATGCTGGCGCTGCTGTAGCCATGGCAACACGTGATCGACTCAATATGATTTATCTTGACGTGGTGCAAGGCAAAGGCAATATGACCATGCGCCGTCAAGTCGGAACGTATTTACCGATTCATTTAAGTTCGATGGGACGTGCATGTTTAGCTGCCATGCCAGAAGATGAAAGAGAGTTCTTGCTTAATGCGATTCGTAACAAGCACAAAGAAGACTGGATCAAAATTAACCGTGATTTAGACAAAGCCTTTAAAGATTACCAAGATTTTGGATACTGTTTTTCTATTGGCGAATGGCATAAAGATGTCAATTCGGTTGCGGTTCCACTCATTCATGAACAACATGGTTTATTGGTGTTTAACTGTGGTGGTCCAAGCTTTATTATGAACCGTGAAAAACTCGAAGAAGATATTGCACCACGTCTTTTACATATGGTGAATAATATTCGTACCGAGATTAGCTAAACCTATTTGATCCATTTATAAGAGCCAGCTTTGTTTTTTTCAAGGCTGGCTTTTTATTGGGTAAGCTTTAGGCTGTTTTGTTGTGAAAGTTCGGTTTCCGTTTTTCTTTGAAAGCACTTAATGCTTCTTTAAACTCGGAACCTTGTAAACAATGCGAGAAAATAGTCGACTCATGGTCAATACGATTGAGTAGATCATCAATTGGCATATCTCTTAGTAACTTTTTACTGAGCTGTAAGGCTTGGCTTGGTTTGTGAGCAAGTTTAATTGCCACATCTTCAACCACTTGATCCAGCTCATTGGCTTCAAATATTTCATTTACCAGACCATAATTTTTTGCTTGTTCCGCCGAAAACTTTTCACCGAGTAAAATAATTTCCGAAGCTCGAGCAAAGCCCAATAATCTTGGCAAGATGTAACTTGAACCCGCTTCAGGTACAAGCCCTAAATTCACAAAGGGGAACTGAAAAATAGAGTTTTGGCTTGCATATACAAGGTCGCAATGTAGAAGCATAGTGCTGCCAATGCCAATTGCCACACCATTTACTTTAGCAATAATCGGTTTTGGAAAAGTTGCTAAGCTTTTTAAGAAAACAATCGAAGCGGGTGGTTCTGAAGTGGTGGTATCTCGTTTTTCAAATGCGTTTACATCATTGCCGCTGGTAAATGCGGAGTCTTCACCAGTAAGCACAACCACATGAATGTCTTGATTGGTTGCAGCTTGATCTAATGCCTGACTTAAAGCTGCATACATTTCATAATTAATTGCATTCTTTTTAGTGGCATTACTCATGGTGAGCGTTAGTATATTTCTATCAAAATACTTATGAATTGTGCCTGTTTTAAGCTCGCTTTGGGTTTTGTTGTTCTGCTGCATCGTTCATTCCTTTAAATAATTTTCCGTTTAAAATTTAAACTGATGCTATCGAAAAATAATTCCGTTATCAATTATTTTGTTTTATATTGTGGTATAAAATTTTGTATTGTGAAATTTTTAACTTAAATTACTTTAAATACTGATAGGATTTATGTGTAAATAAGCATCTAGCCCTGCTAGGGAAATAAGAGGCTGGCTATAGAACAGTGAGTGGAAAGAATATGAAGACCAAAATTACAGAACTATTTGAAATTGAGCATCCAATTATTCAAGGCGGTATGCATTATGTTGGTTTTGCAGAGCTTGCTGCTGCGGTTTCGAACGCGGGCGGGTTAGGTATTATCACTGGCCTGACTCAGCGTACACCTGAAAATCTGGCAAAAGAAATTGCACGTTGCCGAGAAATGACCGATAAACCTTTTGGGGTAAATTTAACCTTTTTACCTACCGTAAATACTCCTGATTATCCGGGTTTTGTAGAGGCAATTATTAAAGGTGGCGTAAAGATTGTAGAAACAGCAGGGCGTAATCCTGAACAGGTGATGCCATATTTAAAGGCTGCTGGTATTAAAGTAATTCACAAATGTACTTCGGTTCGACATAGCTTAAAAGCTCAGCAAATTGGGTGCGATGCAGTTTCTGTAGATGGTTTTGAGTGCGGTGGTCACCCTGGTGAGGATGACGTGCCAAATATGATTTTATTGCCTTTAGCAGCCGATGCATTAGACATCCCGTTTGTTGCTTCAGGTGGTATGGCAGATGGACGTTCGCTTGCTGCTGCTTTAGCGATGGGAGCCGATGGAATTAATATGGGCACGCGTTTTATTGCGACTCAGGAAGCTCCCGTACATGAAAATGTGAAACAGGCGATTTTATATGCAACCGAAAGAGATACGCGTTTAATTATGCGTGCTTTGCGAAATACTGAACGTGTCATGAATAATGCGGCCGTAGAAAAAATCGTGGCAAAAGAAAAAGCACTCGGCGATAACATTAAATTTGAAGATATTATCGAAGAAGTTGCGGGCGTCTATCCAAAAGTCATGATTGATGGTGATGTAAATGCAGGTGCATGGTCATGTGGGTTAGTGGCAAGCTTGATTCATGATATTCCGACATGCGATGAACTGGTTAGCCGAATTGTCAAAGAGGCAGAAGATATTATTCGCGGACGTTTATTAGGGGTTCTATAACGAACTATTGCCTACTTTATATAAGATCAGCACAAGTTTTAATTGTGCTGATTTTTTGCATCACTCACACAATAATAAAGACATAAAACGGCAAAAATTAAGCCTAAAATACAGACACCTGTCCATCCGAAGTGTTTCCAAGCATAACTTCCCGCTGTTGTGCCTAAAGCGCCTCCAGCAAAGTAACCTGTCATATAAATCGCGTTAAACCGCGAACGTAATTCTTGATTAAGTTTAAATACAATACTTTGATTGGTGACATGTACAGCAGAAAGAGAAGCGTAGAGAATGAGTAAGGCAATAATATAAAAAGCAAAATGGTAGGGTAAAAGTGAAAAAAGAATCCAACTTAATATAAGGCCAATGCCGCAATAAATTGAAATTTTATGGATATAGCCTTGGTCAATAAATTTGCCTGAAAAATTAGCAACGAAAGTTCCTAACACGCCAACAAAACCGAAAAGGCCAATGGTAAAGTCACTAAAAAAATAGGGCGCTGGAGCCAGAAGCAACGACATGGTGGTAAAGGTTAAACTTACACAAGCAAATGTAAAACCACCAATATAAGTTCTGGTTCTTAACCGATGATTTTGAATAAAAATCTGTGGTAAAGAACGAATGGTTTTCGCATAGTTTTCAGTTTTAGTCGGTGGAAATAACCCGATATTAAAGTACAAAATAAAAGCAATCCCAAGTAACAGAAAGCCACTGACCAGATAAATAAGATTCCAAGCGAAAAGCGTAGACATCAGTCCAGAAAGGGAGCGAGCGAGTAAAACTCCCATCATCAGTCCACTCAGTAAAAAGCCTACGACACGGCCACTTTGTTGAATTGGAACCAGACTTGCAGCAAGCGGTAACAAAAGTTGGGCTGCGCTGGAAAATAAACCGGTAATCACAGTGCCAAGCAGTAAAAGATAAATATTGTGCGAAAAACCGCTAATAATTAATCCACTTGAAGCCAATAACATAAAGATAAATAGCAGCTTGCGCTTTTCTATTATGTCCCCTAATGGCATTAAAAAGAGTAAACCACATGCGTAGGTGATTTGGGCTAGAGTGGGCACCCACGCTGTAGTCGTTTCGGTTAAATTTAGGCTTACACTAATTGAGTGAATAAGTGGCTGACTAAAATAATTTCCGCCTGTACAAATGCCTGCAGCAATCGCCATTAAAATAATGGTTGGGGTATAGAGTGCGTTTTTCATCATGCCTATAGTCATAATGAAAGTGGACCTTTAATCAACACGACCATTACTGCTTGAAGTAAGAGGGTTAGTGCGTTTCATTCAAAGCATCTTGAATATTGTGCACCATATGAATTAAACGTGGCCCAATTTCACCTTCAAGTTTTTCCGGATTTAAATGAAAACTTGGCGCACCACAGTTAAAAACATAAAGACCGTGTTTAGAACTAACCAAAGGTACAGCCACTGAGTTCACTTCTTTATGCCACTCACCTAAAGACAAACAATATCCATAATCTTGATAATCACGGAAAGCTCGTTCTAATGAGCGTTTTATGGCTGGCCAGTTTTCGGGGTTCTTTTGTTTTAGTGCATCAAGTAGAAAGTTGCGTTCACGTTCAGGGGTCGCAGCTAAGCATGCTCGGCCCATTGAACTGCTATGCAGTGGTAAAGTTGAACCAATTGGACGGCGCATGTTTAATGCAGTTTCAATTTGCACAACATCGATATACACCATATTTAAGCGATCACGCGTTGCCATCGCTACAGGCGCTTGAACATACTGGCTCATCTCTTCCATATATTGATGAGCAATATTACGAATCGAGATGTTAGATAATGCTGCATATCCTAAAGATAAAACGCCAATATCTAATGTATATTTGGTCGAGTTAGGCAATTGTTTTAAATAACCTAATGACACAAGGGTATTGGTAATACGTGCAATGGTCGGTTTAGGTAAACCTGTCATTTTTGCTAATTCTTGGTTGCCAAGCACCTGATTATTTGCAGAAAAGCATCTTAAAAGTTCTAAACCGCGTGCTAAAGAAGCAATAAATTGCGGGTTGTTTTCCCGATGTATATGCGAAATAGGATCTAAACGTATCTCATCAAAATTTATTGGTTTTTCAGTTTCCGTGTTTTGAGACATTCGATCCTCAAATATAATTAAAGCAATAGTTTTGCCATTATATTTCGCTCTGCAAAATAAATCCATTCATCACTGCGCTGTTGTGATGAATGGATATCCGGTTCAATGGTTATGAAACGTTTTCAATCACCATCGCAAGACCTTGACCTACACCAATACATAAGCTCACCACGGCATATTTCTTCTTACGGCGAATTAACTCGCGCGCTACTGTTAATGCAAGACGAGCGCCTGAAGCACCAAGTGGATGACCAACAGCAATTGCGCCACCGTTCGGGTTCACACGTGGGTCATTAAAATCAACATTTAAACCTTTTAAACAAGATAAAACCTGTGAAGCAAAGGCTTCATTAATTTCAATAATATCCATGTCATCTAAAGTAAGGCCAGCACGTGCAACCGCTTTTTTAATGGCTTCGATCGGACCTGCACCCATAATGCGTGGCTCAATACCTGCAGCCGCCGCTGACAAGATTTTTGCCATTGGTTTTAAGCCATATTTTTGACCTGCTGCTTCTGAACCAATCAAAAGTGCTGCTGCACCATCATTAATACCTGAGGCATTACCAGCTGTAACCACGCCACCTTCAAATAGCGGTTTTAACTTTGTGAGTGCTTCAACAGTTGAGCTTGGGCGAGGATGTTCATCTTCAGAAACGAGTTTAGGGGGCAATTTTTTGCTTTGGAAAACCTCAATTGGTGTAATTTCATCGGCAAAGAAACCTTCTTCTTTGGCTTTTTGATATTTGGCTTGTGATTGGGCTGCAAATAAGTCGGCTTGTTCACGGCTAATACCAAAGTCAGCTGCAACGTTATCGCCCGTTTCAGGCATTGAATGTCCGCCGTACTGAGCAATAATTTTTTTATTTGGAAAGCGAGAGCCAATGGTGGTGTCATAAATTTTTGCATCACGGCTATAAGCACTTTCCGCTTTACCCATCACGAAGGGAGCACGTGACATACTTTCTACACCACCGGCAATATACAGTTCGCCTTCACCACAAGTAATGGCACGTGCTGAATCAATTACTGCACCTAAACCACTCGCACATAGGCGGTTTACTGTCTGGCCTGGCACAGTAACAGGTAAACCTGCAAGTAATAGCGCATTTCGTGCCACATTACGGCTATCTTCTCCAGCTTGGTTGGTGTCGCCTAAGATCACATCTTCAATATCTGCGCCCGGTACACCAGTTTTTTCTAGTAGTTTTTGAATGACAGTTGCGGCTAAATCATCAGGGCGAATTGAGGCAAGTTCACCTGCATGACGGCCAAATGGACTACGTAAACCATCATAAATATATGCATTTAACATTGAGAAATTCCTTTTCAAGACTCATGAGTAAAAGTAAGAGGTAAGTGGAGTGCGACTCGACGCTGTAACCATGGACTAGGGCGGTAACGTGGGTCATGCGTAAGTGCTGTTATACGGTTTAGAATGAGTAAGATTTTTTCGCTACCGACTTGATCGCCCCATTCAATTGGACCAAATGGATAACCTAAACCAAGACGTACTGCAGCATTAATATCATCTACCGTTGCAATATTTTGCTGGGCAATATCGCAACCTAAATTAATAACCATTGCTAAAACGCGCTGCGCAACAAAGCCAATACTTTCAGCAATCATGCTGACCATATTTCCATCTAGATTGAAAATAGAGTGAGCTGCTTGTCGGTATTCAGGTTTGGTAACAAGTGAAGGCATCAAGGTTCGGTGCTTTGCAATGCCATAAAGCATGTCTATAGCAACGGCTTGTTCTGGGTTAATCCCTAGTCGGGTCGCCGCTTGGGTTGTGTCTTCACCGTAACAAGCGAGCAAACATAAGCTATCTGTTTGTGGTTCCGAATTGGTGTCTAAGGTAATATTTTGCTGAGTTAAATAATCTTCGAGCTGTTTTTTATCGTCTAAGAAATCGGCAGCGACCCAAACTTTTGGATATTTTGCTAAACGCTCTACAAACTTCGCAGGTTGTTCACCTGTTTTTGAACCAGTTTCATAGTTATAAAAACCCTGATTAACTTTACGTCCAAGTTGTTTAGCATCTAGCATTTGTTTGGTGAGCGGGTTTGGTTTGTAGCGGGCTTCTTCATAGTACTGATGATAAATCGACTCCATAACTGGATGCGAAACATCAAGGCCTGTTAAATCGAGTAATTCAAAAGGACCCATTCTAAATCCTACGCCGTCACGTAAAATTCGATCAATTTCACTGATATCACAGACATTCTCATTTAAGATTTTGAGCGCTTCGGTGCCATAAGCTCGGCCCGCGTGATTAATAATAAATCCAGGGGTGTCCTTCGCTACAACAGGGCGATGACCAAATGCACGAGACAGATCGTTTAAAGCATCAATAATAAGTGGGTCTGTTTTTAAACCACGAATGACTTCGACCACTTTCATGAGTGGAACGGGGTTAAAAAAGTGATAACCCACAACACGCTCAGGCTTTTTGCAATTTGCAGCAATGGCTGTAATAGAAAGAGAAGAGGTGTTTGAGGCTAAAATAGTATTATCCGAAACAATATCTTCAAGCTGCTGCATCAAGCTTTGTTTGATATCAAGACGTTCAACAATTGCTTCTACAATGAGGTCGCAATTTTTTAAATCTTCAATTTGATGAGCAACAATTAAATGGTTATTTGCCGCTGCTGCTTGCTCAGATGTAATTTTATTTTTGTCGACTAACTTTTGAAATGTAGCAGCCAGTTTTTCTTTAGCCTGTTCTGCTGCACCTGCTTTGGCATCATATAAATAAGTGGTATGACCTGACTGTGCAGCAATTTGAGCAATACCACTGCCCATAACACCTACACCAATCACAGCCATGCTTTTAATATCATAAGTCATGTCGATCATCCTGATTATTGATCTATATTTGAAATTAAACGGAAAAATAGGGTTGGGTGATTTAGCTTAAGCATTGTTTATCACCATCAATTGGTAAGATTTGTCCTGAAATTGAGCGACCACTGTCTGACGCTAAAAATAGGCATAAATCTGCAATATGCTTTGGATTGACAAAATATTTGAGCGACTGATTTTTCAGTGCATTTTGAGTCACTTCTTCAAGTGAGGTCTGCGCTACATCGGCACGGGCCTGTAATACGCGTTGAACCCGATCACCATCGACTGCACCCGGAAGAATAGCGTTAACTCGAATATTATCTGCACCGAGTTCCATAGAAAGCGTTTTGGTAAAACCAATCAGTCCCCATTTTGAAGTGGAATAGGCCAATCGATATGGATAGCCTAAGCGTCCGGCAATAGATGACATATTTATAATCACGCCTGCCTGTGCTTGCTTTAAATAGGGAATGGCTAACTGGGTAATTAAAAAAGTGCTATTCAGGTTTAAATTAATCACCGTGTTCCAATCTTCAAAACTTAGCTCATCTGCTGCAACGGTTGGGCCGGAGATGCCTGTGTTATTGACTAAAATATCAATACCGCCAAGTTTCTGAATGGCTTGACTAAACATCAGTTTAATTTGCTCATGATCAGCCAAATCACAGGTATATATATGTAGCTTTGGATAATCTTGTTGAAATTGTTCTAGGCTTTTAGCATTAATATCACAAACAAAAACTTCATCCTGATTGTTTAAAAATACCTCGGCAATGCATCGTCCAATCCCTGAACCACCTGCACTAATTAATACTTTCCTGGCCATTTTCATTCCTTTGTTATTATGGTTTTAAATTATTTACCTTGATACGACGGCTTACGCTTTTCGATAAAAGCTTGAACGCCTTCATTTTTATCTTCCGTAGAAAACAACAACTGGAATGCTTTTCGTTCTAGAGTTAAGCCTGCATTTAATGGAACATCCTCGCTCATCAACGCAACTTCTTTAATTTGTTGCAGGGCAATGGGCGGCATTTTTGCGAGGCTTTGTGCCATTTGAATTGCAGTTGGAATAGTTTGGTCATCTTCTGTGACTTGTGAAACAAGACCAATCAAATAAGCATCTTCGGCTTTGACCATGGCGCCTGTCATAATCATGCGCATGGCATGGAATTTACCCACAGCACGGAATAAACGTTGTGTACCGCCAGCACCAGGCATTAAACCAACTTTAATTTCCGGCTGGCCAAAGGTTGCACCTTTACCTGCAATAATAATGTCAGCGTGCATTGCAAGTTCGCAGCCACCCCCTAATGCATAACCATTTACGGCAGCAATCACGGGTTTAGGGCACTGGGCAATCGCGTTCCAATAACGTTCTGTATGACGCAATAACATTTCTGTGGAAGTTGCGGTTGCCATTTCTTTTAGATCTGCACCTGCAGCAAAGACTTCTTCACCGCCTGTGAGCACAACCGCATTGATCTCATCGTTAAAACTTAACTCGGTAAAAACTTGTGCGAGTTGTTTACGAACTTCACCGTTTAAAGCATTTTTTGCTTCTGGGCGGTTAATTTTAACAACCGCTATTTTTTGAATAGAAAAGTCGACTTCTACGAAATTATTCCCTGTTGACACACTCATTTTTGAATTCCTTGTTTCGCATATCAAAACTACATTCCTTTTATGATGCTTATTTTGGAATTTATTTCAAGTCTTATTTCTTTTAAGAGCGTAGTTGTTATCTTTTAAAAGATCTAAGTTATTGATATTACGTAGTGGTCTAATTTTAAATTTCGTTAAACGAAATTAATTTTCAAAAAAGCTTGAAATTTGTATTTTTGTTCTCGTACTATGAAACACATCCGCAGTAAACAAGATTTAAAACATGGTATCCAGATTAGCTGGAGATGGCTGATGGGTACGATGGAAATACATAAAAAGGGAGATCACAGATGATCCGTGATGAAGGGATGTTGGAGCAGTTACTTTCAACAATTCGAGATTTTGTAAAAAATGAATTGATCCCTCGTGAAAACGAAGTGGTAGAGAAAGACAAAATTCCGGATGACATTGTGCAGCAAATGCGTGAGCTTGGTTTGTTCGGTCTTACAATTCCCGAAGAATATGGTGGCTTAGGCATCACTATGGAAGAGGAAGTCAGAGTTGCATTTGAACTTGGACAAACTTCACCGGCTTTTCGTTCTTTAATTGGCACCAATAACGGGATTGGCTCAAGTGCAATTTTGATTGATGGTACAGAAGAGCAAAAGCAGAAATATTTACCACGTTACGCAAGTGGCGAAATTATTGGTTCATTTTGTTTAACCGAGCCTGAATCTGGTTCTGATGCTGCTTCTTTAAAAACCAGTGCCGTAAAAGATGGCGATTTTTATGTGTTAAATGGCACCAAACGTTTTATTACCAATGCACCCCATGCTGCAACTTTCACTGTAATGGCTCGGACGAATCCTGAAATTAAAGGGTCAGGTGGCATTTCAGCTTTTTTAGTTGAGGCGAATACGCCGGGCATTACGTTGGGCAAAATTGACCAAAAAATGGGGCAAAAGGGTTCACATACCTGTGATGTGATTTTTGAAAATTGCCGTGTGCCTGCTTCTGCACTGATTGGTGGAGTAGAAGGTGTCGGTTTTAAAACGGCCATGAAAGTGCTGGATAAAGGGCGTTTGCATATTGGTGCTTATAGCGTAGGTGTTGCCGAACGCATGTTAAACGACGCACTGCACTATGCGATTGAGCGTAAACAGTTTGGTCAACCTATTGCAAACTTCCAGCTTATTCAAGCCATGCTTGCCGACTCAAAAGCCGAGATTTATGCAGCTAAATGTATGGTCCTAGATGCAGCTCGCCGCCGTGACAATGGCGAAAACATTAGCACAGAAGCATCTTGCGCAAAAATGTTTGCGACTGAAATGTGCGGACGTGTTGCTGACCGCTGTGTACAGATTCATGGTGGTGCGGGCTATATCAGTGAATATGCGATTGAGCGTTTTTATCGAGATGTGCGTTTGTTCCGTTTATATGAAGGAACCACGCAAGTTCAACAACTTATTATTGCCAAAAACATGATTAGGGAAGCTACAGCCTAATAAAAAATCAAATGCCATGAGGCATGGGATGCCTCATGTTCCTTCTGAGGATATGGACATGACAACAAAGACTGTTACAGAGAATATGAGTAGCACTGAAGCTATTCAAACACCAAAAAAGATTTGGATTACAGCTTTTATATTCGCTTTTTTTACACTTTTATGTGACGGGGCCGACTTAGGTTTTTTGGCATTAAGTCTCACTAGTCTTAAAGCAGAGTTTCATTTAACTGGTGTGCAAGCCGGAACATTAGGAAGCTTGACACTATTTGGTTCGGCCGTGGGTGGCCTTATTGGTGGTTGGGCTTGCGACCGTTTTGGTCGGGTCCGCATTATTGTTTTCTTTATTGCTTTTTCTTCGATATTAACCTGTGCACTCGGCTTTACACATTCTTATATGCAATTTGCAGTTTTAAGAACAATAGGCGCCATGGGCTTAGGTGCACTTTATATTGCCTGTAACATTCTTATGTCTGAAATGGTGCCAACGAAACACCGTTCTACCGTTTTAGCAACGCTGATGACAGGTTATACACTAGGTTCTTTATTAGCGACATTACTAGCAGGTCATATTATTCCTGAACATGGCTGGCGTTTTCTATACTGGATTGCAATTACGCCTGTGGTTTTGTCAGTTTTGATGCATTTTTGTGTACCTGAACCTGAGTCATGGAAAAAAGCTCGTCAACTAAAAGCGCTAGAAGTCGCTCAAAGTAACCAACCTAAAAAACGTCAAAATCCATATCTTGAGATTTTAAGAGATAAAAAACATGGAACCATGTTTATTCTTTGGATTATTAGTACTGGGGCATTGCAGTTTGGTTATTACGGGGTAAGTAACTGGTTACCTGCTTATTTAGAGTCTGACCTTGGCATCAAGTTTAAAGAAATGGCGATGTATATGGTCGGTACATTCCTAATTATGATGTTTGCCAAAGTAATCGCAGGGATCGTTGCCGATAAATTAGGACGCCGCGCTGTATTCGCTTTTGGAACCATTGGTACAGCCTTATTTATTCCAGTCATTGTTTATTTAAATACACCAACCAACATTTTATGGATGATGCTGTTCTTCGGTTTCCTTTACGGTATGCCTTACGCAATTAATGCCACCTATATGACAGAAAGCTTCCCGACTTCTATTCGAGGCTCGGCAGTGGGCGGTGCTTATAACATTGGCAAAGTACTTTCAATTTTCTCTCCATTAACAATTGGTTATCTATCGCAAAACGGTTCTATTGGTTTAGGGCTCTTGGTGATGGCTGCAGCTTATTTTATCTGCGGTGTAATTCCATTGTTATTTATTAAAGACCGACTATTTAACCCGCAAAAGGCAGAGTGACAGATCAATCTGTCACCTTAAATTAAGGATGAAAAGGGACAAGTGAGATGATAAATAAATTCACCAGTGACATTGAACCGATTTTAAAAGCTATTCCTGATGGGGCAACCATCATGACAGGCGGGTTTGGTGTGACGGGGCAACCTGCTGAATTAATTGAAGCCTTAATCGATTTAGGAAAAAAAGAACTCACCATTGTAAATAACAATGCGGCTTCTGGTGATCGTGGTTTAACAAATCTGATTATTGCTGGCTGTGTCAAAAAAATGATTTGTTCATTTCCGAAATCTGCTGGATCAACCGTTTTTCAAGACATATATAGAGCGGGAAAAATTGAGTTAGAACTGGTTCCACAAGGTAATTTGGCTTGTCGTATTCAGGCCGCAGGTGCTGGTCTCGGGGCTATTTTTACTCCGACTGGTTATGGTACTAAAGTTGCCGAGGGTAAAGAGACCCGAACCATTAACGGTAAAAATTATGTGCTTGAATATCCACTTGAAGCTGATTTTGCACTGATTTATGCCGATAAAGCCGACCGCTGGGGCAATTTAACATACCGTAAAGCAGCCCGCAATTTTGGCCCAATTATGGCAAAAGCCGCCAAGACCACGATTGTTCAAGTGAATGACACCGTAGAGCTAGGAACGCTTGACCCTGAGTGCATTATTACACCGGGAATTTTTGTTCAGCACGTTGTAAAAGTAGGAGATATCTAATGTCAGTTCAAAAACGTTCTCGTGAAGATATTGCCAAGCTCATTGCCAATGACATTCCGGAAGGTTCTTATGTCAATTTAGGCATTGGTTTACCGACCAACGTTGCTAAATTTTTGCCAAAAGACAAAGAAATCTTTTTACATTCGGAAAATGGGGTTTTGGCTTTTGGTCCACCACCACAACCTGGTGAAGAAGACCAAGACTTAGTGAATGCCGGAAAAGAACTTGTTACTTTGTTAGACGGTGGATGCTTTATGCATCATGGCGACTCATTTGACATTATGCGTGGCGGTCATCTGGACATTTGTGTGATTGGTGCATTCCAAGTTGCGGTAAATGGAGACTTGGCAAACTGGCATACCGGTAAGGCAGATGATGTGCCGGCAGTTGGCGGTGCTATGGATTTGGCAGTCGGTGCAAAAACGATTTATGTCTATATGGAGCATGTCACTAAAAAAGGTGAGCCCAAAATTGTAAAAGAACTGAGCTATCCAATAACGGGTGAGCAGTGTGTAAACCGTATTTATACCGATTTATGCATTATTGAACTCAAAGACCAAAAAGCTTACGTCAAGGAAATGGTAGACGGCTTAACTTTTGATGAATTACAGGCAGTCACTGACTGTGAACTAATCGATGCACGTGTAGCCTAAATACACACGGAAAAATGCTTCTTTAAGGATTAAAAGATGAAAAAATTAATTTTAGCTGCAGCTTGCGCTGCGGCTTCAGGGACTATTTTTGCAAATTCTTCAGATACCACAGAACAAAAAATTAATTTGCTAGAAACCGAGCTGCAAAAATTAAAAGCAGAACTTGCTGCTCAGAAACAAACTCAAAATAATTTACAGGTCAAACAGGTTAAGATCGAAGAGAACATTGAAAAAACTAAAGCGACTGTAACAGAGAAGCCTGTTGCTCCTTCGTGGGTCACTTGGACGGATAACGTGAAGGTTTACGGTATTGCCCGTATTGATGCAGCGGTTGATTTCAAATCATCACCAGACTCGGGCGGTAGAACGACCAGCAGCTTGTACCGAACACCTTTTGAAAGTGAAAAACGTTCAAACCATGCACGCTCTGATGCCATGATTAATGCAAGCCGATTAGGTGTTTATTTTAACAGCCCAAATAAAGCTGTGACGGGAAATATTGAAGCCGATTTCTTCGATAGCTCTAACATGGGAACGGGCGATGGTAAATTCCGTATCCGTCATGCTTTTTTTACCTATAAAGACTGGACCTTTGGTCAAACATGGTCACTCATGTCTAACATGGAAACCCGTACAGAAGCTGTTGATTACACCCAATTTGTGGGAACCTCTTATACGCGTACTCCTCAAATTCGCTATGACTGGAAAATTGATACCAATAATGATTTAAAAGTAGCTTTGGAATATACAGGTTCGAGAGTCTCGGCATTTCCAACTTTAACGGGGCGCTATACCTTTAAACAAGGGCCTTTAACAGCTCTTGCTCAAGGCTTTATTAATGAAAAGTCTACAGATGTCGCAACTGCCACGGTGAAAAAAGTAAGTTGGGGTGCTGGCGGCGGTTTAAAATATCAACTCACGCCACAACAATCGGTACAAGCAAATTATCAATATATTGTCGGTGATCAAAAATTTATGCCGTATACCACCCAAAGTGGGTTGGCAAATTCAACAAGTTTAAATGCCGCGGGTGATTTCTCTTTAAACGAAGACAAAACAGATTTGGTTATGAATAAGTTGAATAGCATCAATATTGGTTATTCATATAAATTTAATGAGCAATGGCGTGCAAACTTATCGGCTTCAATGTTTGATTATGATGATGACACGGCTTATGCCAAACTCAACCCAGATGCCAATAAACGCTTAACGGACTATGCAGCTAACGTCTTTTATTCACCAATTGAGCAAATGGATATTGGTATGGAATATCACCAAGGCAAACGAGAAGTATTTGATGGCAGAACCGCTGATGTATCACGTGTAAACTTTGTATCGATGTATAAATTCTAAAATGGGACGTAGTTAAAAATGGAAAAAATAGTTGAGCCCAATGCAGAAAATATACTGTCAAAAAGCTTTATTTTTATCATGGCAATGACATGTGGAATTTGTGCGGGTTCAAACTATTATAACCAGCCCTTAATCTATTCGATTGCTGAAGCATTAAAAGTTAATGCCGATCAAGTTGCTTTAACTATTGTGATTAGCCAACTGTCCTATGCAGTTGGCCTTTTTATATTGGTTCCCTTAGGCGACTTTTTTGAAAAGCGAAGTTATATTTGCTTGCTCATGTGTTGTACAGGCCTTGCCCAAGTAGGGCTATCTTTAAGTCAAACCTTGCCAGCTTTATATGGCTTTACCTTTTTAGCCACATTCTTTTCGATTGCGACTCAAGTTTTGGTTCCTTTTGCCGCAGGTTTAGCTAGCCCGAAAAAAAGCCCTCAAGTTGTAGGCACTCTCATGAGTGGTTTGTTCTTGGGAATATTATTGGCACGCTCTATTGCAGGCTTACTTTCTACAGTTTGGTCTTGGCATGCGGTTTATTTAATTAGCGGAATTGTCATTTTGGTGTTTGCTTGGGTAATGTGGGTAAAGTTACCAGTTGCGCGTAAGTCTCACCAACTCAATATTCTACAGATCTATGGTTCACTATTTTCATTAGCCGTTCATCAGCCTCATTTACTACGCCGTGGTTTGGCAGGGGGAATTGGCTTTGGTATTTTGGCTCTTATTTTTACCACCATGACTTTTATTTTGGCGAATGAGCCTTATCACTTTAACGATTTCCAGATTGGTTTATTTGGAATTGTGGGCTTGGCCGGTGTATTTGCGACCCCATGGGCAGGTAAGAAAATTGCAGCAGGTCTTGAAAATAAAATTGCAGTGATTTGCATGGGATTATTAATGAGTGCATGGGTACCCCTATTTTTTGCGCAGCAGTCTCTGGTTGCCTACGCTGTTGGTGTGATTATGGCGTACTTCGGTTTGTCAGCATTTCATGTGCTTAACCAAAATTTGGTCTATCGAATTTCGGCCGAGGCACGTTCCCGTATTAATTCAATTTATATGACCTTATATTTTGGCGGAGCCGCCTTAGGTTCTTTTATTGCGGTGTATGCTTGGAAACATTGGGGATGGGAAGCATGTGCAGCCTTAGGTTTAGCGATGGCAATGTTAAGTTTCTTGATTGATCGCTTAGATTTTTATGAAATGAACAAGATAGCAAAGCAAGAAAAAGCTCCATAAATAGGAGCTTAGATATTTTATTATTTGCGAATAATCATTAAGGTTGCCGAAGCAAAAGCATACACTTTGCCGTTCTCATCTACGATTTTACCTTGGGTACTAATAATATTGCGGCCCGCATTGATCAACTCGGCCGTCGCATAGTAAGACGTATCAATCTGCATGGGGCGGATCATTTTTACATTTAAATCAATGGTTCCATAGCCAACACCATGTTCAAGTAGGGTATGGGCCGCACTGCCTGTCGCCGTATCTAAAGCTGTGGCACAAAAGCCGCCGTGTACACCGCCTTGTATATTTTTATGTTCTTTGCGAGGAGTAACTTTATAAGTTGCTTTACCTTCGGAAACTTCAACGAGTTCCATCGGTATGGTGTGAGCCATAGGTGATGGAGAAACTTCACCATTTTTTAAAGCGGTTAAAAACTCAAGACCTGTGTATTTCGGGCTTTCCATAAATCGTCCTTGCATGATTAAGCAGTCTAATCACCATACTATAAATTGATTTTTTACGGAATAAAATTTTGCAATACAAAATAAAAATTTATTCTGGTTAAACAAGACTAATTAATTTTTATCTTATATTTTTATTTAAAAACATATATTTATATTTTATCTCTATAGCTAAGTTAGGATAATTTTATTAAATTAGTGAAAATATATTTTGCTATAAGAAATTTTTTGATATTTTGGTGAGATTGAAACAATAAAAGTCCATTTCAAGGAAAAACAATATCTGCCCATGACATAGGCAGTGAAGTGAAAGGAAAAAACTATGCCTTCATACAAAGCTCCATTACGTGATATGCAATTTGTACTGCATGAAATGCTTCAAACAGAACAGAACTATCAAGGTTTAAGTAAATATCAGGAAAGCGTAAATCGAGAATTAATTGATCAATACTTAGAGGCAGCAGCAGATTTTTGTGAAAATGAATTGGCGCCCATAAATCAAAATGGCGATCAGGAAGGCTGTCATTTAAATCAAGGCGTAGTCACAACGCCGAAAGGTTTTAAAGAAGCCTACCAAAAATATGCTGAGCTTGGATTTACCTCACTAACCGCCGACCCTGAATATGGTGGGCAAGGCTTACCAACATTGCTGCGGATTGCCATTTCTGAAATGTTATGTGGTTCTAATTGGGCGTGGGCAATGTATCCGGGTTTGTCTCATGGGGCGATGAGAACCATAGAGCACCATGGGACCGAGCAACAAAAACAAAAGTTTTTGACTAAACTCATTAGCGGTGTCTGGACGGGAACAATGTGTTTAACCGAATCCCATGCAGGCTCAGACCTTGGGTTAATTAGAACGAAAGCCGAACCAAATCCGGATGGTAGTTACTCAATTACGGGGGAAAAGATTTTTATTTCAGCGGGTGAACACGATCTTTCCGAAAATATTATTCATATTGTTTTAGCTCGTTTGCCTCAAGCACCTGCAGGGACTAAAGGCATTTCTCTATTTATTGTACCTAAATTTAATGTGAGTGATGATGGTCAGGTGCTGGACCGTAATAAAGTCGTTTGTAGTGCGATTGAACATAAAATGGGTATTCATGGAAATGCCACCTGCGTACTTAATTTTGATGGTGCAAAAGGTTATTTGATTGGTCCGGAAAATCGCGGGCTTAATTGTATGTTTACCTTTATGAATACCGCACGGATTGGAACAGCAGTACAAGGGCTTGCAGCTTCTGAAATTTCATTTCAAGGCGCATTAAGTTATGCCAAAGAGCGCCTTGCTATGCGTTCGCTATCTGGTCCTAAATATCCTAACAAAAATGCTGATCCAATTATTGTCCATCCCGCTGTGCGTTCAATGTTAATGACACAAAAAGCTTTTTCTGAAGGTGGGCGTGCGCTGGCTTACTTTTTAGCTCAGCATGTCGATATTGTCGAAAGTTCAAATGATCAGGAACAGCAAAAACACTCCGATGAATTACTGGCTTTTTTAACGCCAATTGCTAAGGCCTTTTTAACAGAGTCGGGTAATGAGTCTGCAAAGCATGGCGTTCAAGTATTTGGCGGTCATGGCTTTATTGTTGAGCATGGAATGGAGCAAATTTTACGTGATGCGCGTATCTCAACATTGTATGAAGGAACGACCGAAATTCAATCTTTAGATCTACTTGCACGTAAAGTTCTCAAGTCAGAAGGTAAACTTCTAAAAAATATGACCGACTTAATTGATCAATTTATTGGTCAACAGCAATCAAATGAAGTCTTGAAACCTTATTTAGAAAAATTAGCTGAGCTCAAGCAACAATGGTTGTCACTGACCAAAACTATTGCAGAGAAAGCCAAGCACAATCCTGAAGAAATAGGGGCAGCTTCGGTGGATTATCTTTATTTTTCCAGTTACGTCGTGTTCGCTTATTTGTGGGCTCGAATGGCACAAGTTGCCCATGAAAAATTAGAATCGGGTACACAAGAAGAAGCTTTTTATAAAGCAAAATTAACGACAGCTAAGTTTTTCTATCAAAAGCTTTTGCATCGTACACAGAGTCATGCTGCTTGTATTGAGTCTGGCGCTGAATCTGTGATGGAGCTCGATCAAGATGCTTTTGCATTTTAGTGAATGGTAAGTTCTAGAATCACTAGGTGAAAATTTATGTGCGGAATTTTACCTAGTGATTAAATTTGTAATTTTAGACTCATGAGTTTTTGGTAGGAAAAACCAGTTGAGCCAAAGAAATAGAGGGTTAACATAAGCATTAAAACGTGAATTTTCATCAAATATTGATGTTGGATAAGGACTACGGAAAGAAAATCATGAATGCTTATTATCAATTACTGAATAGAACAATCGGTCCTCAAGGCGAAGTTATTGCTCATTATTGCTCAACTGTTCATGCACAAGGGGCATGGAATCCTCATGAACAGCACATGGCGCCTGCAAGTGGTGTCATCGCAGCTGAGCTAGAGCAATTTTCACCACGACAAGATATGCGAATTGGTCGAATTAGTTTTGATATTTTTGGATTGATTGCATTTGGTGAATTTACGATTAAGACACATGTGATTCGTGCCGGTAAAACCATTGAATTGATTGAAGCCGAAATGCAAGCACA
Source organism: Acinetobacter sp. EKM10A (assembly GCF_011075215.1). Lineage (NCBI taxonomy): Bacteria > Pseudomonadati > Pseudomonadota > Gammaproteobacteria > Moraxellales > Moraxellaceae > Acinetobacter > Acinetobacter sp. EKM10A. The sequence goes on from NZ_JAALLK010000006.1 coordinate 148,316, forward strand.
AGGTAAAACCTGTATTGTGGCTAGAGCATGGCGCATGTGTACTCAAGACAGTTCCGATATTGCTGGGCTTGAAGATCAGCCAGTTCATCATCCAGATACCTTTACAGAATGGACAGGTATGAAAAGATGGCCGGGTGGTTTTATTCAAACGCTAGTCACTAAAACTGATGATCAGCATCGCGCAGGCAAAGGGATTGTTTGGCTGAATAATGATAAAGAAATCGTGGAAGGGCAGCCGACCACAGATTTTGCGCATTTAATTGGCATGGTAGATGCGGCAAACGGCATTGTCCCAAGACAAGAAGGCGAATTTACTTGGGGCTTTCCAAATCTTGATTTGCAAATCCACATGCACCGTTATCCGCAAGGGAAATGGCTAGGTTTGGAAACCGTTCAGCAATATGGTTCGGATGGTATTGGTTTAACCAGTGCGGTTTTACATGATGTGTATGGTCCATTTGGACGAAGCGAGCAGATTTTGACTTTACGTAAAATGACTAAATAAATTTTTGAGCCAATAAAAAGTCATCCCTCAGGATGACTTTTTTATTTTGAGATTTAATTTTTAGTTACGGACTTTTAGCAGTGTTGGGGTAAGTTCATCCCAACGTTGTTTTGCAGCGTCCATTGCTTTCATTTTGATATGCCCATAACCACGAACTTCTGCCGGTAATTTTGCAATTTGCTCAGCAACTGCCAAGTTATGATTGTCTGGTGCTTCAACAAGTGCTTCAACAAATGTGATGTAACGATCACGCCATGCTTGTTCGTGTTGACGCTCTTCTTGACGCGCAAATGGGTCAAGGAAAGTTTCACGAAGCCATTGTAAGCGAGCAAGCATCATCATTGGGAAGCGCATCCAGTAACCAAACGCACGTTTACGGACATTTTTCAGACCACCAAGCAACGCTGGCGGAGCAAGATGATACGTTAAACGTAAGCCTTTACCGAATTGGGTTTCAATCGATTCTTTGAAGCTTTTACCTGTTAAAAGACGAGCAACTTCATATTCATCTTTATAAGCCATGACTCTGTACAGCTGAGTTGCAATGGTACCCGTTAATTCTTCTGGTAACTTTTTAGCTGCCAATTCTACAAGTGTGCGGTATTTAGCTGCATAAGCTTCATTCCAGTAGTCTGTTAAACGAGCAGAACGGTCTTCAACAAGTTCAGCCAAAGTTTGCGGAGTTTTGGTTTTTGGCATTGCTGCAAGTAAACGAGCAGCTAAAGTCGGGTCACTTGCAAGATGACAACCCACACGGAAAGCTTCGAGGTTCTTTTCAACAGCAGTACCATTTAAGCGAATTGCTTTTTCAATGCTTTCACGCAGTAATGGAATACGACCAGATTGCCATGCCATACCGAGTAATAACTGGTTGGTATAGATTGAATCACCTAGAAGCTGTGTTGCAATGCGAGCGGCTGGCAGAGAAACCAGTTGACCTTGGCGAACACGACCACGAAGACGGTCTATTAAATCGCTAATAGGCGCATACCAGTCACGAGATTTAATAAACTCAGAAGTAGGAGTACTGTCTTCATTCACAATAACCAAAGCATCATCTTTTAAGCGAGATAGAGCAGCGCTACCACCAGCCACTACGGCATCTGCACCAATCAATAATTCACATTGGCCCGCTGGAATTTTGGTAGAAGAAATTTGCTCATCACTTGCTGCAAGTTGTACGTATGAATAAACCGTACCGCCTTTTTGGGCAAGACCTGCCATGTCCATAACACGTGTGGCTTTACCTTCTAGGTGAGCTGCCATACCAAGGAGTGCCCCAATAGTTACAACACCCGTACCACCAATACCACCAACCATAATACGACTTGGAACGTCATATAACTGAGGAATAACTGGTGATGTTGGCCAGCCTGCACCAATACCTTCAAATTTAGCCGGACGTTTCATATCACGTGTATAAACAGTCACAAAACTAGGGCAGAACCCTTCAGCACAAGTGAAGTCTTTATTACAGCTACTTTGGTTAATTTGACGCTTAGTGCCTAAAGCAGTCTCTACTGGCTCAATAGATAAACAGTTTGATTTTTTCGAACAGTCACCGCAGCCTTCGCAAATATCACTGTTAATGTATAAACGTTCAGCTGGGTCGGGGTAGGCATCGCGTTTACGACGACGGCGTTTTTCACTGGCACAGGTTTGTACATAAATTAAAGCGGTGACACCTGTAACTTCACGAAGCTCACGTTGAACTGTATCGAGTTCATTACGGTGGCGAATTTCGACACCCGGTGCAATGCCATCTTCTTCGTTTAATAGTTTAACTTCATCAGTAACAATGACTTGTTTTTTAATACCTTCAGCAGCAAGCTGACGAGTTAACTGTGCAACGCTCAAATGACCATCTACATGCTGACCACCTGTCATAGCGACTGCATCGTTATAGAGGATTTTGTAGGTAATATTGGTTTTTGCAGCGATAGACTGACGGATTGCTAAGTAACCAGAGTGGAAATAGGTTCCATCACCAAGGTTAGCAAAAATGTGTTTTTCATTGGTAAATGGTGATGCACCCACCCAACTTACACCTTCACCGCCCATTTGAGAGAATGTTTCGGTACCGCGGTCAAGTGAAACTGCAATATAGTGACAACCGATACCGCCTAATGCACGGCTACCTTCAGGAACTACGGTTGAAGAGTTATGTGGGCAACCACTACAGAAATATGGCTTACGTTCAGCAAGATCAATAACACGTTTTGATTCTTGCTCTGCTTTTAGCAGTAAGTCGATTCTGCTTTGGATTTGTGCTTTTAAGCTTTCTGGAATATCTAGTTTTAAGAAGCGAGCAGCCAGCATTTTTGCAATGGGTTCAGGCTGATACTCATAGTGACCAATGAGCGGAGCTTCTTCAATAGAAGTACTCCATTCACCTTTGCCATCAGTTGCTTTACCAATCACATGTGGACGTTTGCCATCAGGAAGTGAGTACAGCTCATCTTTAATTTGTGTTTCAATAATTGGACGTTTTTCTTCAATAACGATCAGTTCTTGTAAACCTTCAGCAAACTCACGAACGCCTTGTGGTTCTAACGGCCAAATCAGACCAACTTGATAAACACGTAGACCAAGCTGCTGAGCAGTTTCATCTTCAATACCTAAAATGCGTAAGGCTTCAATGGTATCTAAATAACCTTTACCACTTGCAGCAATACCGATACGGGCATTTCCACAAGGCCATGTAACGGTGTTGATTTTGTTGGCGCGGGCATAAGCCAAAACAGCAGGTAAGCGATATTTATAAAGGCGTTCTTCTTGCTGAATGCCATGATCTGGCCAGCGAATATTGACGCCGCCTTCTGGGAAATTGATATCTTCTGGTATAACCGGGGTAACACGGTCTAGATCGACATGAACAGAAGCAGAAGTTTCTACAATTTCACTGACGAGCTTCATTGAAGACCAAAGGCCAGAAAAACGTGAAACAGCAATGGCGTGAACACCAAAGTCTAAAATTTGTTGAACGGATGTTGGGTAGAAAATTGGAATGCCACAACCAATCATGACATGTTCAGACTGGTGGGGAACTGTAGAAGATTTACATGAGTGGTCATCACCAAATAAAGCAACCACACCACCACGTTCAGAGGTACCAGCTAAGTTAGCATGGCGGAGTACGTCGCCTGAACGGTCAACACCCGGGCCTTTACCATACCACCAAGAAGACACTCCATCATATTTGCCTTGGCCTGAAAGGTTAACTTGTTGGGTACCCCAAATTGCGGTAGCAGCCAAGTCTTCGTTTACACCAGGTTGAAATACAACATTATGGGATTTAAGTAATCCTTGAACTTGCCAAAGGAAACTATCATAGTTACCAACAGGAGAACCGCGATAACCAGAAATAAAACCAGCAGTATGATAACCATTCATCGCGTCACGGCGAGTTTGGGCAAGAGGCAAACGAACAAGCGCCTGAATGCCGGTCATATATGCTGTACCGTTATCACTTACATATTTATCTTCAAGTGACACATCCTTTGTTGCAATAATATTTGGAGTGACTTTTGTAGCTATATTCATTTATATCTCCTTAGAATTTTTAGTAGCTCGAACTACTTTCTTTTTTCAACATCCAGTTGAATATTTGGAGCAAGTGACATACGAAATAAAAAAAGATCGGTTCCTCTTCTTAAAAAGAATTAGTGCCAATGTATGTACATTTAGTCATTGTGGTTGATCTAAACTGGTGCAACAATCCGTAATTTAGGAAAACATATTTACGTTATGCGCAAAAATCTCGATGGTGGACTATTGCATGCAATGCATGCATTCCTGAAAGTGATTGATAGCGGGAGTTTCACAGCAGCAGCTGAGCAGATGGATCTGACCACAGCACAGGTTTCACGTCTTATCAGCGAGCTAGAAACACGCTTAGGTACAAAATTAATACAACGCTCAACGCGCCAGCAGGCACTGACCGATATTGGTGCGACTTACGCAGAGCGGTGTCGTCAAGTCATTTCAATGGTGGATGAAGCGGAGTCGGAAGTAACAGGAACAGCATCTAAACCCAAAGGCCGTTTACGTGTATTAAGCATGGGAAGCTTTGGGCATCATTATGTTTTTCCAGTGATGGCCGAGTTTTGTAAGCATTATCCCGAATTAACCGTGGAATATACGACTTCACAATACGTTCCAGACTTGTTGGCAAAAGGGGTAGATGTCAGTCTTTATCTCACTGAATCATTAACAGATTCTCGGTTTGTTGCACGCAGAATTGGCACTATTTTTTCTGTTTTATGTGCTTCACCTGCTTACCTCGAAAAACATGGTATGCCAAAGTCCCCAGAAGACTTAAAAAATCATGCCTGTTTACGCTTGGTAAACCCGTCTATTACGCCAGATTGGCACTTATTAAATACAAGTGGTGAGTCTTACCAAATCGACATTGGCGGACAACTCATTGCAGATAACCCTGAGTTATTATTAGATGTGGTGCAACAGGATATGGGCATCGCGTTATTACCGATGTTTTCGGCTTTAGATGCGGTTCAAAATGGAAGATTATGTCATATCTTGCCAGAGTGGCGTTCGCCCGATATAGGGGTTTATACCTTGTTGCCTTCACGCCATTTTATTGATGCCAAAACACGTGCATGGTTAGATTGGGTGGAAGAATATATTTCCCCAAGAATTGAAATGGATGCATCTTATTTTTATAAATAATGAGATAAATTTTTTAAGGACTAAGATAGAAAAGGATGAAGAATAATACAGATTAGAATAAAAATAGGGTAGAGAATGCTTCTTTTGAAAGAGGCATTTAATACACAGATAAACGATAAATTTAAAAAAAATTGCATGAGGGAATTAGTCCCAATTCCTGAATGAAATGAGATAAAGATGAGAGAGGATGATCTGGTACTCTGCCTAATATTAAGCCTTATACCAGATGCTGAACTATTTTAATTTATGACTATGCACACTTGGTTTGCCAATACGCATTGGCATAATTCGACAAGCTTTTTCGGTTTAATACATTGCTAATATTTTGGCTGGCTTGCATCAGTTTCTCTAAGTCAATGCCAGTTTCAAAGCCCATGTGTGACAGCAAATAAAACAAATCTTCGGTTGATACATTGCCAGAGGCGCCTTTGGCATAAGGGCAACCGCCAAGTCCTGCAAGAGACGAGTCAAAAACACGAATGCCTTGCTGTAAAGACTGATAAATATTGGCAATAGCCATGCCATAGGTGTTGTGGAAATGCCCAGCTAATACCTTGCTATCGAGTTCAGCAAGGCAGGCTTGCCATACCTTTTGAACGCGATCTGGTGTTGCGGTGCCAATGGTTTCACCTAAAGACACTTCATAGCAGCCCATGTCATAGAGTCGTTTAACCACTTTCACCACTTGCTCAGGTGCAATTGCGCCTTCATAAGGACAATCGACAATACAAGAGACATAGCCGCGTACACGGATATTATGTGCTTTGGCTGCGGCCATGACATCGCTAAATTTTTCAAAGCTTTCATCAATAGAGCAGTTGATATTTTTGCGGGTAAAACTTTCAGAAGCTGCGGTAAACACCGCAACCTCTTTGCATCCTACCGCTTGAGCAGTTTCAAAACCTTTAATATTGGGAGTGAGCAGACTAAATTGCACATCGGTTGTTTGGGGTAATAACTTAAATAGCTCGTCACTTTGAGCCATTTGCGGTACCCATTTTGCCGAAACGCATGAACCGACTTCAATGGATTTTAGGCCTGCACTGATTAGGTCATTAATAAAGTTTAAGCGTTGTTCGACAGTTAAAGCCTGCTTTTCATTTTGGAGGCCGTCTCTGGGACCGACCTCTACGATTTTGACAAACTCACTCATGCAACTTCCTCCTGTGCAGGCTGAAATTCCACAAGCTCGTCGCCAGCTTTGACCTGATCACCGACTTGGAAGTAGGAGTCTACAATCACGCCATCTTTAGGCGCACGAATGGTATATTCCATTTTCATGGCTTCAAGCGTCATTAAAATATCGTCTTTCTTCACGCTATGATTTGCGCTCACAAGTACTTGAGTGACCACACCCGGCATTGGTGCTTTTAAATGACCTTCATCGGCTTGGCTATCTGCCTGATTAAAGTCTTGGCGAATATAAGCAAACTTATAGCTTTGTCCATTTTGGAACAAGGTAATGCCTTGCTGACTTTGGTTAAAAGACAGCTTTTGCTGAGTCCCGTCAATTTGAACAGAGGCAGTATGTGCATCAATCAATTGACCTGAAATCGGGTAGCTTTGCCCATTATATTCTGCGGTGAAGCCATCTTCATTTGAGGCAAATTTGATTTGAATATTTTGGTTTAAATAATTCAGTTTAATGCTGTGTTGATAGGCAATATTTAAACGCCAAAGTGGCTGAGCCTGCCAAAGCTGTTTTTGGCTTGAGCTGTTGTTATTCAGTTTGCTTAAAAACTCAATAAATGCCGCTGCTACCACCAGTTCAGGTTTGATCTCTTCAGGATTAAACAAGAAGTTTTGTTCACGTTGAATCAGGTTGGTATCAAGCTTGGCTTTTTTAAAAGACTCACTGCGTACAATTTTTTCAAGAAAGGCAATGTTGTTACCTAAGCCATCCACATGGAATTGGCTTAAAGCATTTTGCATTTGAATAAGCGCAGCTTCACGGTTTTTGCCCCATACGATCAGTTTGGCAATCATCGGGTCGTAATAGGTCGTGATTTCATCGCCTTCAACGATACCGCTGTCTACACGCACATATTGGTTTTGCGTTGGGTAGTGCAGATAGTCAATTTTACCAATGGCAGGTAAAAAGCCTTTTTCAGGTTCCTCAGCATAAATCCGTGCTTCGAGCGCATGTCCGTGAATCTGCAATTCGTTTTGTAGTTTAGGTAAAGGTTCACCATACGCCACACGAAGTTGCCACTCAACCAAGTCTTCACCTGTAATCATTTCGGTGACAGGGTGTTCGACTTGTAAACGGGTATTCATTTCCATGAAATACGCCGTTCCATCTTGTTCCACAATAAACTCAACCGTACCAGCACCGACATAATTTACCGCACGCGCAGCATCAATTGCAGCTTGGCGCATTGCATCGAGCTTCTCGCTTGGCATTTGTGGAGCAGGGGCTTCTTCTAACACTTTTTGATGGCGACGCTGTACCGAACAATCACGTTCAAACAAATGTACATAATTGCCATGTGTATCGCCAAACACTTGCACTTCAATATGGCGAGGTTGAATCACATAACGCTCAATCAAGACATCATCATTACCAAAACTCGATTTGGCTTCACGTTTACAAGAGGCTAAGGCATGCAGAAAGTCTTCACTGCGTTCAACCAGACTCATGCCTTTACCGCCGCCACCAGCACTGGCTTTAATTAAAACAGGATAGCCAATTCGGTCTGCCTGTTGTTTTAAAAAGTCGGCATCTTGGTTGGTTCCGTGATAACCCGGTGTTAAAGGAACACCTGCTTTTTCCATTAAAGCTTTTGAGGTCGCTTTTAAGCCCATCGCTAAAATGGCATCCACTGGTGGGCCAATAAAGCAAATATTGTGTTGTTGGCAAGCGAGCGCAAACTGATCATTTTCAGAAAGGAAGCCGTAACCCGGATGAACCGCTTGGCTACCTGTATCAATGGCAGCTTGAATAATACGTTCAACCTGTAAATAACTTTGTGTTGCAGGGGACTGACCAATATAAACCGCTTCATCTGCAAGTTTGACATGTTGTGCATTTGCGTCTGCATCTGAGTAAACGGCAACCGTTGCAATACCTAATTTTTTAGCTGTACGAATTACGCGGCAGGCAATCTCGCCACGGTTCGCAATTAAAATCTTTTCAAACATGATGATCGTCCTTAATTGTTGTTATTCGAGTTAGAAACCCAAGCAGGCTGTTGTTTATTTAAAAAGGCACTCAGACCTTCTTTTGCCTCGCTACCTTGACGAACTTGAGCAATATGATGTGCTGTCTGTTGCAGCAAATCATTGCTCATGGTCTGGTTGCTCACCATTTGAATGAGTTGTTTTGAAGCCGCTTGAGCGTGCGGGCCACCGAGTAATAGAGCATCAATAATTTCTTGAACTTTTTTATCTAAGTCTTCAGCATCTGCTACTTCGTGTGCTAAACCAATTTGTTTGGCTTCACGTGCTGAAATCCGCTCGGCAGTTAAGAAGTAACGGGAAGCTTGTCTTGCGCCAATTGCACGAATTACATAGGGACTAATAGTAGATGGAGCAAGGCCTAAACGAACCTCAGAAGTTGCAAACTTGGCATCGGTGCTGGCAATGCAAATATCACATGCTGAAGCTAAACCCATGCCACCACCAAAGGCAATGCCATGCACACGGGCAATAGTCGGTTGTTTCAGCGTTGCAAGCGCATCTAACATTTGGGCAAGTTTTAATGCATCTGCTTCATTTTCTGCTGAAGATGCCTGACCTGCCTGTTTCATCCAGTTGAGGTCGGCACCTGCCGAAAAGCTTTTGCCGCGACCCGCTAAGACCACAACACGAATATCATCTCGTGTATTGATTTGCTTAAAGCAGGCATGTAGTTCTTCAATAACTGTCGTATTAAAAGCATTGTGCAATTCAGGGCGGTTCAGCCAAATATAGGCAACCTGACCTTGTTGCTCGAGTTGTAAAAATTGATAGCTCATATACACCTCTTACATGCGGAACACGCCAAATTTGGTTGGCTGGATTGGGGCGTTCATGGCCGCAGCCAAACTTAAACCAAGTACCTGACGAGTTTGAGCTGGATCAATTACACCATCATCCCAAAGGCGGGCAGAAGCATAGTATGGATGGCCTTGGCGCTCGTATTGTTCACGAATCGGTTGCTTAAACTCATCTTCTTCTTGTGTTGACCACTCGGCACCTTTTTGCTCAATCTGATCACGTTTTAAAGTCGAGAGTACGCTTGCTGCTTGCTCGCCGCCCATCACTGAAATACGAGAGTTCGGCCATGTCCATAAAAAGCGTGGTGAATAAGCGCGGCCACACATCCCATAGTTACCTGCACCAAACGAACCGCCAATAATTAGGGTGAGTTTTGGTACATTTGCGGTTGCAACAGCCATCACCAGTTTCGCACCGTTTTTTGCAATCCCTTCATTTTCATACTGGCGACCAACCATAAAGCCCGTAATGTTTTGTAGGAATAACAATGGAATATTGCGCTGTGTGCATAGCTCAATGAAGTGCGCGCCTTTTTGTGCAGACTCGGAAAATAAAATCCCGTTATTGGCGATGATGCCGACTGGCATACCATAGAGTGAAGCAAAACCAGTAATCAGTGTTGAACCAAAACGTGCTTTAAACTCATCAAAACGCGAGCCGTCTACAATACGTGCAATGACTTCACGCACATCGAAAGGTTTACGCGCATCATTTGGTACCACGCCATAGAGTTCCGATGCATCAAACAGAGGCTCATCAATTTGCTTGTTTAACTCATTTGGCTTTTTATTTAAGTTCGCAACAATGTTTCGTGCAATGGCAATTGCATGTTCATCATTTTCAGCTAAATGGTCAGCCACGCCTGAAAGACGTGTATGCACATCACCACCACCTAAATCTTCACTGCTCACGACTTCGCCCGTTGCAGCTTTTACCAGAGGAGGACCGCCTAAGAAAATCGTACCTTGGTTACGTACAATAATCGTTTCATCAGACATGGCAGGTACATATGCACCACCTGCGGTACAGCTACCCATCACCACAGCAATTTGGGCAATCCCTAGGCTCGACATGCGTGCCTGATTATAGAAAATACGCCCGAAGTGATCACGGTCTGGGAAGACTTCATCTTGCATTGGTAAATAGGCACCGCCTGAGTCCACCAAATAAATACAAGGCAAGTGATTTTGTTCAGCAATTTCTTGTGCACGTAGATGCTTTTTAACCGTAAGTGGGTAATACGTTCCGCCTTTAACCGTTGCATCGTTGGCAACGATCATGCAAGTGATGCCGTTGACTTGACCAACACCTGCAATCACACCTGCGGCAGGAACATCATCTTCATAAACGTTGTACGCTGCCAATTGACCAATTTCTAAAAATGCCGTGCCGACATCAATCAGTTGATCAATACGTTCCCGGGGTAAAAGTTTACCTCGAGCCAGATGTTTTTGGCGGGCATTTTCACCGCCGCCTAAAGCAATACGCTGGGCAACTTGTTTGAGATCTGTGACCAATGTTTGCATGGCTTGCTGGTTTGTTTTGAAGTCTTCGCTTCGAACATTAATCTTGCTTTGTAATTGGTTCATAAGATGCGTCCTTATTTATAATTATTATTTGGTTTCATTGAAAAGTTCGCGGCCAATCAGCATGCGGCGAATTTCAGAAGTTCCAGCACCAATTTCATAAAGTTTTGCATCGCGCCATAAGCGGCCAGCAGGGAATTCATTGATATAACCGTTGCCGCCTAAACTTTGAATTGCTTCTCCAGCCATCCATGTTGCTTTTTCGGCAGAATATAAAATGGCACTTGCAGCATCTTTACGTAGACTGCGGTCATGGTCAGCTTTGTCACAGGCAGCACCAACAGCGTAGACGAGGGCTTTACATGCCAACCAAGTTGAATACATATCGGCAAGTTTGCCTTGCATAAGCTGGAACTCACCTAATGCCTGACCAAACTGTTCACGTTGATGTAAATAAGGAATTACCACATCTAGGCAGGCATCCATAATGCCTAAAGGTCCAGCACTTAAAACTGCACGTTCATAGTCTAGGCCGCTCATCAGTACTTTTGTGCCGTTACCAACACCGCCGAGTACGTTTTCAGCAGGTACTTCTACATTGTCAAAAAACAGTGGGTAAGTGTTAGAGCCACGCATACCGAGTTTGTCTAAATGGTTGCCATGACTAAAGCCTTTCATGCCTTTTTCAATTAAAAAAGCAGTCATACCTTTTGCGCCAGCTTGTGGGTCAGTTTTAGCGTAAACCACGAGTACATCTGCATCACCGCCGTTAGTGATCCACATTTTTGAACCATTTAAAACGAAGTGATCACCTTTTTGTTCAGCACGTAATTTCATGCTGACGACATCAGAACCCGCATTCGGTTCAGACATCGCAAGCGCACCCACATATTCACCGGAAATCAATTTTGGTAAATACTTTTGTTTTTGCTGCTCGTTACCGTTACGGTTAATTTGGTTTACACATAAATTAGAATGAGCGCCATATGACAAACCAATTGCTGCCGAGGCACGAGAAATTTCTTGCATGGCAATAATATGAGCTAAATAACCCATATTGGCACCGCCATATTCTTCAGAAACCGTCATGCCTAAAAGGCCCATATCTCCGAATTTTTTCCAGAGATGTGCAGGGAATTTGTTGTCTTGATCAACTTGTTGGGCAATCGGTGCAATTTCCTTTGCACAAAATGCGGCTACCGAATCTTGAAGCGCAATTAAAGTTTCATCTAGACCGAAATTCAAGCTGCGTAGGTTCATGATATCTTCATCCTATTGGTTATATTTGTTGTCCATAAAATATTTTGTGGGTATTTGATAATTACCATACAATGATTTTTTAAAAAAGTGAATACTGATTCATAAAATGATTTACAATTCATTTTATTTGTTAGAGAATAAATTATGAGCTATAAACGATCATCTTTAATGCAAGAGCGGATGGAACAAAATCGTAAGTCGATTCTGAGTTCAGCCAGAAAGTTAATTTCAGAGGGAGGGTTTAAAGACGCGCAAATACAAACAATTGCAGAGCAAGCGGGTGTATCTAGTGGACTGGTTTATCGCTACTTTGACAATAAAAGCCAAGTGCTGATTGAGGTTTTGTCTGAAGCCATTAATACGGAACTATTGGTGATTGATTCGATTACCGAAAGTGACTTATCGGCAAAGCAGAAATTGCATAAGGCTGTGGCAACCTTTGTAAAAAGGGCACTGAATAGTCCTCAGCTTGCATATTCACTCATGTTTGAACCCGTCGATTCAACGGTTGAACATGAGCGTTTTCGTGTGAAGCAATTGATTAAGCAAAGTATTAAAAAAATACTTGCGGATGGAAATGCAAGTGGTGAGTTTGTCTTGGATGATTTAAATACAGCAGCACTGTGTGTTGTCGGTGCCATGACCTATGTGGTGGTTGAACCCCTAGACCCAGCTCAAAATACAAAGTTTGATCATGCGCATAAAGACTATTTTTCAAAACAGATTGCTGATTTTTGTGTAGATGCTGTGCAGAGGAAATAGAGCATATAAAGGATAAAACAACACAAAAAAGGCGGTTTAGAAAAATAGTTGCAGTAACAACAATTAGATCAGGTAAGAAGAGAATTAGAAGAATCAAGGAGAATGATTCAATGCAACAAGAACGGTTAAGCTACGCCTCGGGACCAAGCACGCAGCCCTTATTGGGTATGACCATTGGTGAACAATTTGATCAGGCTTGTCGGCAATATGCTGAAAAGGAAGCAATCGTTAGTTTTCATCAAAACAGACGATTAACCTATAAAGCTTTACAGGATGAAGTAAATGCTTTTGCTTGTAGCCTTTTAAAATTGGGATTAAAAAAAGGTGATCGATTAGCCATCTGGTCACCTAACTGTGTGGAATGGACGGTAACCCAATTTGCAGCTTTTAAAGCAGGGATTATTTTAGTCAATCTAAATACAGCTTATAAAAGCCATGAACTTGAATATGTGTTGAATAAAGTCTCATGCAAAGGATTGATTATTGCTTCTCAATTCAAAACGACTGATTACCAAGAACTACTCACAAAAATTGCCCCTGAGTTAACCACTTGTACTGACAAAGTGCTCAGTTCAGCGCGACTACCACATTTAAAATTTGTCATTAAAATTGATGATCAGCAACATACGGGTATTCATCGCTTTAGTGATTTGGTCACTACGCCAACTTCTGAACAGCTAGAACAATTAAAACAATTAACCAAGCAACTTCAGTTTGATGAAACTATTAATATTCAATTTACCTCAGGCACAACAGGGAACCCTAAAGGGACTATGTTGACCCACCATAATATTTTAAATAATGGTTATTTTGTCGGTGAAGGCATTCGTTTAACTCCTCAAGATAAAGTCTGTATTTCTGTGCCATTGTTCCATTGTTTTGGCATGGTGATGGGGAATTTGGCCTGCGTTACACATGGGTCAACCATGGTCTATCCATCGGCTGTATTTAATCCTTTAGAAACTTTAAAAGCGATTCATCAAGAGCATTGCACGGCAGCTTATGGCGTGCCAACCATGTTTATTGCCACCTTAGAACATGAACAGTTTAATGAGTTTGATCTGTCGAGCTTAAGAACAGGCATTATGGCAGGTAGTCCTTGTCCACGTGAAATTATGCAGCGTGTTATAGACCGCATGCATATGTCTGAAATCACGATTTGTTATGGTATGACTGAAACCTCACCAGTCAGTGTACAAAGTTCGGTAAATGATTCGATTGATAAGCGAGTAAGCACAGTTGGACATGTTCATCCGCATGTTGAAATTAAAATTGTCGATTTAGAAGGGCAGATTGTTCCGCAAGGGACTTTGGGTGAGCTATGTGTTCGCGGTTATTCCGTGATGGCTGGTTATTGGGGAGAAGAAGAAAAGACCAAAGAGGTCATTGATGCTGCTGGTTGGATGCATACAGGTGATATTGCCGAAATGGATCAAGACGGTTTTATTAAAATTAAAGGCCGTATTAAAGATGTAGTAATTCGTGGCGGAGAAAATCTCTTTCCAAAAGAGATTGAAGACTTTTTATATACTCATCCAGACGTAAGCGATGTCCAAGTCATTGGCTTGCCAGATGCCAGATATGGCGAAGAACTCTGTGCTTGCATTATTTTGCATGAACATCATCAAATTGATGAAGACAGCATTCGCCAATTCTGCAAAGACCATATTTCTCATAATAAAGTGCCGCGCTATGTCCGATTCTTTAATGAGTTTCCAATGACAGCTTCAGGCAAAGCGCAAAAGTTTAAATTGCAGGAAATTATGCGAGCTGAACTTAACTTAACTGGAAATGTCTTTGATTAAAGAAGTCGAAAGTCAGGTCAAAGTGCAGCAAACTATAAGTTGAAAGGCAGTTTAAATAGAGGGTAAACAAAATGGCAAAAGACTTTAATAGCCCAAAGGTAGTCGAAGGATATGACGGACATATTCGTAAATTAATTCCGGGTTATGAAGTAATCCATCAACAGGTGGATGCCATTTTGCAATCAGTGTTGCCGCCAAATGCTCATATTTTAATTGTGGGTTGTGGCACGGGGTATGAACTCGAATATTTACTTAAACGTCATCCAAACTGGAAATTTACAGCAGTTGATCCATCTTTAACTATGCTGCAAAAAGCTCAGGAACAGGTTGAACTTTTAGATAAATCTTCTCAAGTCACCTTTGTTCACGGTGAAACGTCAGCTTTACCTCTTGAGAATTGCTTTGATGCTGCACTTTCTATTCTCGTGGCTCATTTTATTGTAGATGACATAAAACCTGTTTTTTTTAAGGATATTTATGATCGCTTAAAAGAAAAAGCGATTTTGCTGACCTACGATTTAATGACGTGTGTAAATCCACAGCATCTTCAAGCTTTACGTTATTTATGTTTGGCACAAGGCTTAACAGAAGAACAATGTCAAAAAATGTTAGAGCGTATGGCGCAAGACTTTTTTAGCCTAACCACTGAAGGATATATAAAACTTTTAGAAAAAACTGGTTTTGAAAGTGTGCATCCTTATACGCAAATTTTGACGTATCAAGGGTTTATTGCAAAAAAATAATGGATTTGGGAAAGCGTTAATACGGATATAAAACCTGCATATTCTCAATGAGGAAGAGAATATAAAAACTGAAAAGAATTAGAAGATTTGGCTTTACTTAAAACAAATTAAAAGTGGTTTTCAGGCCGCTTTAGGGAGGTTTTGTCTAAAAAATATGATCGAAGGTTTTTCTTGTGAAAGAAAGACAAATTTTAAGCACCTATTTTAGATAGGTACATAACAAAAAGGATGTCGAGATCTTTAAGTCGAATTAAAGATCAAAAGGAAAATTTCATGATGAAAGTTTTAAATAAAACGGTTCCAAAAAGCCTGTTGGCTGTTTCTGTGACCCTGTTTGTGTCTTCTGCTTTTGCAGGTCAAACAGATCCTGAAATAGCACAACTTCGCCAAGAAGTAAAAGAACTACGGGCTATGTTACAAGCCAACATGCAAGCGCAAAAATCTTTATCCCAACAAAGAGTGGAATTAGCAAATTCAGCGACTCCTCAAGCCGTGCCACCAATACAGCAAGGTTTAACCAAGTCTGGTGCAGAATTTAACTTATATGGTTATATACGGGCAGATGCTTCTTATCAAATGAAGGGCGCATCTACCATGTATAACAATATTAGCGGTGTTCCACTTGAAAACACGCCAGAAGAATCTGCACAAAAAGACCAGTTGCACAGCACCGTTAATGTGACACGTTTTGGGTTGAATTTTAAAACCCCAACTGCTGCGGGTGATGTGGGCGGGAAACTGGAAATGGACTTCTTTGGGGCAGCTACTCGTGATCAGTTTCGGATACGCCATGCTTATTTAACGTTTGATAAATGGCTTATCGGTCAAACGTGGTCAACATTTATTGCACCCGAATATTATCCGGAAACGATTGATGCGGGCACATTTGTAGGCAGTGCATTATTAAGATCACCGCTAGTTCGCTATAGCGATAACTTAACGGCAACTACAAGCTTTGCAATATCGGTTGAAGATCCGAAATATACTGCGACCTCAGACCCAGATAATAAAATGCGTTTACCAGCGTTGGTAGGGCGCTTGAATCATAAATTTGCCAATGGCTCGATGTTGTCGGGACGTAGTTTTGTTGCCGAAAAGAGAACTAATCATGATGAGGAAGTCGCTTGGGGTGTAGGCTTGGGCGGTAAATATCAAATTACGCCCGATACATTACTCAAAGCCGATTATTACCATGTCAAAGGAGATGGGCGTTTCCTACTATGGAGTAACAGCGCCTATGTAATAGATGATCAAAACAATATGCATAGCAATGAATTTGATACTGTTTCTTTCGGTATTACCCATCAATTTACACCACAAATTCGTTCAACCTTAGCTTATGGCTATATGAAAGCCAAAGATGACAACCGTTTTGCCGAATTACAACGTAATAGCACTACCCAAAATAAAGAGCTTTGGCAGGGCTGGGTGAATGCACTTTATAACCCATACAAACCAATTACCTTGGGCGTCGAATATGTGTATGGCGAACGAGAAACTTTTGATGGACGTAACGGAATTGATAACCGCTTCAATATGATGGCGAGTTATGATTTTTAAATAAGCAGCCCCATCATGTGAAGATTTCACCTGATGGGGGAATCATTAATTTTTAATAATTTGATCTAAATCTACCAATTCTGCCATATGCTGATTGCCGCGATCATTAGGATGTAAATGATCTCCAGAATCATAAATTGGATTTAATCGATTGGGATGTTTTGGATCTTTTAAGCCTTCATCAAGATCAAGCACATCATCAAAGGTATGACTGGTTCTCATCCAGTGGTTAATGCGCTGACGTAATTGATCTTTGTTGGGTTGATAATAATTATCTAAAGGGGTATTAGGTAAAGCACCAGAGAACGGAAGTAAGGTTGCACCAATCACCTGAATATTATGTTTATGGGCCTCACTTACAACACGTCGATAACCTTGAGTGAGCGCCTCAAAAGAGGGTATTTGCTGTTTAGGTGCAAAAGCTGTACCGGGCCATGAAATGTCATTGATACCAACCAAAACAATTAAAGTCTTAACTCCTGAATATTGAAATATCTCTCTGTTTAAACGTTTTAAAATGCTATCACCCATACCATCGGTAAGTAATCGATTTCCTGAAATGCCATTATTAACTACGGCCACACGATGTACAGATAAACGTTTCGCTAAAAAATCGGTCCATCTTGTATTTGCATCTAAGGTTGCAGTCGCCCCATCGGTAATTGAGTCTCCAACAACTGCAACTACATGAGCCTTTTGTTTGGGTTTTACCTCTATTGCAGACAGTAATAACCGTGCCGTCGTTGTTTTGGCATCGGTTGGCGTAGTTAAATTTGTTGTCTGATTTCCACTAATCAGCCAACTGGTTTGTTTGGCATCCCAATGAAATGTTTTAAACGTTGTAGGCTTTTGAATAAAGCTATTCACCACCAATTGAGTATGATCGGATACAGGCAACTGAATTGGATCACTTATGAGTTGTTTGCCAGGTAAAATTCTTGCTTTAAGTTGACCAGAAAAATAAACGGGATAGGTGCTCTTAGATTTTAGAGTTGCTGTGTTCGCTAAACCAATCGTTGTTTGATCAATATAAAGTGGCTGTTTACCATATTGATTGGTAAAAACGAGCCGAACCGCTTCACCGCCCAAACTAATTTTGCTCATTTGTCTAATAGTCTGATTAGATACTTGCTCTGGAATGAGTGTTGGAAAAACGAAGTCTTTATTCCAGACTTTTTGAGGGCTCGCAGACCAAGTGGTAATCCATTGGCTGTTTTCTACATCAGCTTGTGCCAAGCTCGTAATTAAAACCAAAGAAAATAGGGTAGCTTGATAAAGTTTCATCTCAAGAACTCTTTAAAACGAATTAAAGGTATGTTGAAACAAATTGATGCCTTGTTATAGCGGTCTAAGCGGAATAAGATTTGTGAATATAATTCATAAATAAATTTTGCTATGTCTTATTTTGATATCAATCGTTCTGGCGAGTTGGCAATTTTTATACGGGTGGTCGAGCTTGGAAGTTTTTCAGCGGTAGCAAGAGCATGTAACATGACGCCGTCTGCCGTAAGCAAGTTAATTTCTCGTTTAGAAAAAAGATTGGGTGTCAGGTTACTCAATCGTTCAACACGTCAGTTTCAGCTTACCAGTGAAGGATGCCAGTTTTATGAGCAAGGCATTCAAATACTCAATGACTTAGACGAACTGGAACAATCGGTTACCGCAAATCATATACCGAAAGGGCGAATTAGAATCCATACCAGTTTTTCATATTGGACACACTTTTTATTGCCATGCATTAGTTTGTTTAATCAACGTTACCCGGAAATTGAATTAGAAGCTCATTTGAGTGATGAAGTAATTAATTTGGTTGAACAAAGAATTGATGTTGCGATTCGAACAGGACCTTTGAAAAGCTCCAATTTGGTGGCCCGCTCGCTTGGCAGTACTTATAAACAGTATATTTGCTCTCCTCTATATATTGAAAAGTACGGTTGTCCTGAGCATCCAGATGAACTACATGAACATCAGCTTTTAGATGTAAGTTATCAACGCCAGAACAAAACCTGGTTATTTAAAAAAGCAACTCAGGAAATCAGCCTAACCCCCTCTAAAGTTTTAAAAGTAAACCATGGCGAAGCAATTTTACAGTTGGCACTGGCAGATGCTGGCATTGCTCAACTAAATGAATTCCAGATTCGAAATGCTTTACAGCAAAAACAACTCGTCAAAATTCTTGAAGATTGGAATATTCATGCTTCTGAAGAATTTCATGCTGTCTGGATTGGCCACGATAAGTATGTTCCTAATCGCGTACGTACATTCTTGGATTTTTTGGTAGAGCATGCCTCTATAAATTAGTTTAGTGTTTGCTCGCACTCAATTGGCACTGCTGCATTGTTTGATTCATGGTTTCTACAAAGTTCATTTTTGCATCAATATTTTGCAAACTTAATTTTGGTAAACTTTCTACAAATTGAGGTGAATAATGCTGCTCTAAAGAATTATAAATACAATTACACGCTGAAAGGTCATGTCCGGCCCATACACAACGCGTATTAAATTCATTTTTACTCATTGGCCTGCACCCCATCAAATTTAGAACACCTATTGTCAGAAGGCTCACCAAAACAAAACGATAGAGAAAAAACATTCTTGTTACTCTTCATGGGTTGTTGTTATCGTTAAGTGATGTTGATAGAAGTTTTAATCTTTATGTGATTTTGAATACATAAAACTTCTGCACCAATCTTGTATATCAAGATGGGTACACAAAAAGATTAAGTAAAAATTTTTCGAACTCTATAGTAGCTAGTTCTTTTAAACAGAGGATGAGAAAGAACTCTAAGAAATGACTGCTTGAGTAAAAGAGGTTGAATGTAAGTAGGTTTAATAAAATAATTTAAAAAATATAGAATAATAGTCATGAGTGACTCCTTGGTTAAAAGAAGTTATGCCCACTCATTGCTCATTATTATGGTGGCGAAACGAAAGAGGGTTAGCAGACTGATACCTAAGAAACCAGCACACCCAAGGGTGTCCCACTCCCGTTCCTCCATCAAAGGCACGAGGGGCGTCACACCAAAAAACGTGTTTTTAGTGCACTTAGGTAGACGGTCTGCTAAAACCGACTGACAAAATTGGTCAGCGCGAGCATCATAAGCTGAGCATTGGGGTGGGTCAATTGCAAAAATAAAAGATTGATTTATATAACTTGATATAAATATTTCACTGTTTTTATTTAGAAAATAGAAAAATTAAAAAATATAATATAAGTATAAATAATTTGAATATAAGTCACACTATTATTTTTTAATCTTATATATCAAATATTTATTAATTGTTTATTTGTATAGTATATCAATATCTCTAATTAGATGTGTTGTTTGGCTAAACTATTTAATAATTCGAATTTTATAACATGACCAGAGTCTCCTAAACATTGCTTGCCAAAAAATAACCAAAATATCAATTGCAAGAAATATAATTTTATTAATCATAATTTTTGGTTTTTACAAAAGCTTGCATAATCTACAAAAGTTAAGAGAACCACTGCGGTAGGCCAACATAAGATAATGTTATTCATAAACCTACATTTTAATATTTATAAAGGTGATTTAAATGGTAAGAATCTTTTGTGCAGTAAGTATGGTGTTGGCAATTGCT
Source organism: Acinetobacter sp. EKM10A (assembly GCF_011075215.1). Lineage (NCBI taxonomy): Bacteria > Pseudomonadati > Pseudomonadota > Gammaproteobacteria > Moraxellales > Moraxellaceae > Acinetobacter > Acinetobacter sp. EKM10A. The sequence goes on from NZ_JAALLK010000006.1 coordinate 168,750, forward strand.
ATGGGTATGAGTGCTTGCCAAGATCGTAATTCAAGAAATGACGGCATGCATGAAGCAAGTGATCCAGCTACATCTCATGACATGAATAAAAACTCGTAATAGATTAGCTTCTTTCAAAAGCCTACTTTATTAGTAGGCTTTTTTAATCGTTATTTTATATAAAAATATAATTTAATAATAATGAAATATATAAAAATATAAAATTAATCAAATATTTATTTTGTTTTTACAATTTGGAGAATTTGTTGTTACCGTTTTGTTGCAATCTTAAGTTACCGTTTCAAAAAGTTAATAAAACAAACACAATAGCTTACTTATATTCATCCAAAATTCATTTTAGTAAGAGCGAACTATAAAAGGTAAGGATATGCCCCAACATTTAAAAATAGCTGAGAAAATATATCAAAATGTTAAAGAAAAAAAAGGCTTTACGGATGATCCGATGGAAGATCTTAATAATTTGATGATTGAACTCAGACAAGAAATAAAGGGGACAAAATTAAAGCTTTTATATAATTATATTGATTTTGCCGAAATACTCATTAAACCTTTGCAAGAGTCAAAAATTAAATTGGATTTAAGTCTTATTCCTAAAAGTAAAAATACTCAGGAGTTTGTACTTTGGCTTGCTGGTTTTATTGAGCGAATTACCGCAGGTGGACAAGAAAAATTACCTCCAATTCGAGCTAAAATTACTTTACCCGCCTATGCCTATGAAGAAACTTACCCTTCGCAGAAAAAGCCTGTAAATAATGGGGAAGAAATAATTGAATATTTTAAGAAAAATCAAAGTTAATTTTGATGAAAGGCCTGACCTGATTATCTGAGTCAGGCTTTATTTTTAATAAGACCGCTATGATGAGTAATATTTAAGGTAGTACGTATGTTTGTATATTTTACAGATGGAACTTGCATTAATGATTCTGAGATTTATGGCGTAAAAGCCAAGTATGAGCAAAATAAGTATGTAGTGGAAGTTACTATTAAGCCGACACATGTACTCGCTACAACACCGAGTGTACAATTTAAAAAAGAAGTTTTTGATGATCCAAATTTAGCAAATCAATATCTTAGTCATAATTTTAATATGCCGCCATTTTTTTAATGCTCATAATGTTAGGACAATAAAAAAGCCTATTTCCCAGGGCCAATAGGAAATAAGCTTATAGCTATGGACCTTTTGAGGATGTTACATATCATCCCACGCATCTTTAATCGCTTGTTTAGCGTGTTCCCATTTTAGGCGGGACTCAGCTTTTAGCTCTTCCCATTTTTGCTGCAAGCTGCCTTCCATATCTTCAAACTGAGTTCCTTCTTTAGATTCAGAACGAGCTCGATGACCAAGTTCATAAGCTGCAGAGAAATCACGATCATAATCTAGATCTGGTGTAGTTAATTGCGCTTCTTGATAATAAGGTCGAGTAAGATAGCTCTCGCGCCAGCGAGAGTCAGAATAGTTATGATCGCCAGCTACCAATTGAGCATGATCTGTATTTTTATCTGTCATCAGAATTCCCTCATATTTTATTGAATTTTATGCTTATATTTTGATTTAGGAAGGTGAGGTCACCTTCCTAAATGATCGACCGCATCAAAGAACAACTACAAACGATTAACGTTGTTGGTTGTTATTTGAGTTTTGTTGGCCAGAATCTTTTTGGTTAGATCCTTGTTGTTGGCCGCGGTTATCATTTTGCTGTTGTTGCTGATTATTTTGTTGCTGTTGATCGTTTTGCTGTTGGTTACCGTGTTGCTGTTGATTACGGTTGTCATTTTGCTGTTGCTGCTGCTGATTATTGCGTTGATTTGCTTGATTATTAGTAGTGCTCATTTTTAATACCTCATATCAATTATGACGATGTGTTTTATCTGAGAGCTTCAGATAGGGTTATTAAAACATGTAGATTTTAAATGTGTAGGGTAGGGGTGTTACCCTATATTTAACTGTAAACTTAAAATTTATACATTTTAAATAACTTGCTGATTTTTAATGTATGTAATTTTAAGTCATAAACATTATTAATATGAACATTTAAAAAATTACATTTCAGCACATAATATTTAAGAAAAGTAATAAATATTTCTAAATGTATATTTGTTAACTTTTATATAAAATTAACGCCTTTTGTCTTCTAATATAATAAGTTTTATATCTTGAGTAATATAGTAAATCAACTTTCTTAGTTTTAAAAAGGCAGGACCCCTTAAAACACGTCTAAAATTATAAAAATTATTTTTATAATATATTGAGTAAAAGAAAGTACCTACAGGTTTTTCTGGTGTTTCAGAGCCGCCTTTTTTCAAAAGACCTGTGCAGGCAACATACAGGTCAGCATGTAAAAGTTCTTTACCTTTATTAATCATTTCAACAGTTACTTGCATTGATTCTGCAGTATATTTTTCAATAAGCTCTTCTGAAATATGCAAGGTATTTTCCTTTACGCGAAGGTCGTAACTCACAAGGCTTCCAATCAGAATATCGCCTGAATAAGGACTTAAAGAGAAACGATAAGCAAGGTAGCCCGCAGAGGCACTTTCAAAAAATGCAATTTTAATTTTTTCCTTTGCTAATAATTCGCAACATTTATTGAACATTTTAATTCTCCCTACAATTGTTTTTAAAATGTTATAAAAATATTTAATTGTTTGCTTTGTTATTTTTTTAATGTTTATAATTTTGATGGTGAAGTTAATGTAAAATTGGATTAAGATTTGCAAATTTTATATAAAAACAGCAGCTTAAATAATACTAAAAGTTTAAATGTAATTTTGCGTTATTTTATATGTCTATGAATTTTTTAGATTTATTGTATTTACCTTGTTTTTTAATAACGCAAAATAACAAACTTGAAACTCGATTATAGTTAGGGTGACGTATGGTAATTGATATCTCACAAACGGAGAATGAAAATGCCTGTTGTAGTGAAAAAACGATTATTAGACTTATTACAAGATAATCAACAAAATTATTATGAATTGTTTGTTTTTTTCCTTGATCCTGATGTTTCTAGCTTTGAGAAAGAGAAAAAGGCTAGAGATTTTCTTGTTAAAGAGATAGATAAACTAGAGATGAAGGAAATAGATTTTCCTTCGGATATCAATTTGATTAAGGCATGGTGTGAAAACGATAATAAAAAAAATTGTCAGGAATTTCAGGCATATTTAAATCGTAGACAATCTGGTCAAGATAGAGAGTATTTTAAGAACGTCGCTCAGGCATTTGAGTTTTTAATAAAGGTGTCTCCAACCAAAAAAGTAGACGGTGCATGGCTATATAGCTCAGTGCATTATTGGAATGATCCTATTTTTCATGAATTAATTATTACTTATCTCGAAGAGCTTGGGTTAGGTGAGCCAAAAGCAAACCATGTCTGTATCTATGATGACCTTTTACGCAGTCTAGGGCTAGACAGTTTCGATCTGCTTTTAGAAGATGAGTATTATCATCAAGCAGTTGTGCAGCTTGCTCTGGGTTATGCGCCTTCTGAGTTTATTCCCGAGATTGTGGGTTTTAATTTAGGCTATGAGCAGTTACCACTGCATCTTTTAATTTCGAATTATGAGCTTGCTGAATTAGGTATTGATTCTAAATACTTTAATCTTCATATCACTATAGACAATATTGACAATGGTCATGCCTATAAAGCCATTAAAGTTATTGAAGATATTTATAATAAATATAGAGATAAAGAACTCTTCTTGACCAAGCTAAAACGTGGTTTTGCCCTTAATAATCATGGGGTATCCTCTTCAAACATTATAAAAAATTTAAATACTGAAGACTTTGTCCATAGAATTTTCAAAAGAAAGGCGCTTGTCGGTCAGTTAATTCATAACGAAACCAGACAGTTTGGGTGCAAGACCATTAATCAATGGTTATCCAATCCCGATGACATTGCAGGTTTAATCACTCATTTAACTGATCACAAATGGATTAAGTTTAATACCGACCCTGAACAGAGCGTATTCTGGCGAATGATTAATGAAGAAAATGGAAAAATGTTTGGGGTGTTTAACCCTGTAGAGCGCCAAATTATTCATGACTGGATTGCTGGTAGTGATCATTCTTCTAACTTCTTGGCATACAGCAGAGAACTAAAGAATAGCCAGCGTATTCAGGACTATCTATTTAGTTATATCTCGGATGGCGAACTTGATGCACTACAAGAGCGCGTCCAACAATCAAATGACCTTGCCATAAAGATTTGCAAACTTACTCCGTTTCTTGCCCCAGATTCTCATCATAAAAGTATTGGTCTTTGGAGTACTCGTAAATACGTAGAACTCCTTTTTCCTTATTTAGGTACGTTTAAAAACTAGTTTTATAAACGTTTTCTACTTCAACCCCAAGTTTAACTTTCAAAAACATAGGTAATGGACATGAACGACAATACTAAATCAACCAATAAAACAAGTGAAATGGCTGGTGCCGATGCAGCAAATAAAGCCAATACTACCCAGAAAACTGAACAGTTAGACACAGTTAGAGATGATGCAACTAATGAAGCTTTAACCACAAATCAGGGGGTTAAAATAGCGGATAACCAAAATAGCTTAAGAGCGGGTATTCGTGGCTCGACTTTATTGGAAGATTTCATTTTAAGAGAAAAAATCACCCACTTTGACCATGAGCGTATACCTGAGCGTATTGTGCATGCGCGTGGTGTAGGGGCACATGGTTATTTTCAGGCATATGAAGGAAACGAACGTTTAACCAAAGCTGGATTCTTGACAGACCCAACTATTCAGACGCCTATTTTTGTACGTTTTTCAACAGTGCAAGGGCCTCGTGGTTCAGCCGATACTGTCCGTGATATTCGCGGTTTTGCCATTAAGTTTTATACCCAAGAAGGTAACTTCGACTTGGTAGGAAATAACGCACCTGTCTTTTTTGTGCAAGACGGGATTAAATTTCCAGACTTTGTACATGCGGTAAAACCTGAACCGGACACAGAAATCCCAACGGGTGCAACTGCGCATGATACTTTCTGGGATTTTGTATCTTTAGTGCCCGAGTCAGCACATGCGGTAATTTGGGCGATGTCAGACCGTGCGATTCCTCGTAACTTACGTTCAATCCAAGGTTTTGGTGTGCATACGTTCCGTTTAATTAATGCTGAAGGTAAATCACATTTTGTGAAATTTCACTGGACACCAAAACAAGGTTTGAGTGCGCTGGTATGGGATGAAGCTCAAAAACTTGCAGGTAAAGACCCGGATTTCCACCGTCGTGATCTTTATGAAGCAATTGAGCAAGGTTTTTATCCAGAATGGGAACTCGGTGTGCAGATTGTCGAAGAAGAAGATGAAATGAACTTTGACTTCGATTTGCTGGACCCAACAAAAATTATTCCTGAAGAATTAGTACCTGTTACGCCAATTGGTCGATTCGTTTTAAATAGAAATGTAGACAACTTCTTTGCTGAAACAGAGCAGGTAGCTTTCTGTCCGGGTCATGTAGTACCTGGTATTGATTTTACAGATGACCCGCTTTTACAAGCACGTCTATTTTCATACACAGATACCCAGTTAAGCCGTTTAGGTGGACCAAACTTCCACCAAATTCCGATTAACAAACCTGTATGTCCATTCCATAACAATCAACGTGATGGTATTCATCAGCATACCATTCATAAAGGACAGGCTGCATATCAACCAAACTCAATTGATGGAAATTGGCCAGCAGAAACACCGCCAGCGGCATCAAATGGTGGTTTTGAAAGTTATCCTGAAAAAATTAGTGGACATAAACTTCGTCAAAGAAGTGAGACGTTCTCTGATTATTTCTCTCAACCGCGACTATATTACAAAAGCCTTGCACCGCATGAACAAAAACATGTGGTCGATGCCTATACTTTTGAATTAAGTAAAGTTCAAAGAAAGCATATTCGTGAGCGTCAAGTTCAACAAATTTTGGCTAATATCGACTTAGATTTGGCACGCCAAGTAGGGGCAAATTTAGGTATTGAAGTGCCTGACTTAACCCTAAATTATAAGAAAACAGCAGTTGAAAAATCTGCCAAGTTATCTTTTTTAGCTTTCCCACCTGAAGATATTCAAGGTAGAAAAGTTGCCGTACTTATCCATAACATGGTGAAGTCTGATGCATTGGAGGCTATTAAAAACTGGGCAATTAAAGAAGGCGTAATCCTTCACTTACTAGCGCCGAGCTTGGCTCCAGTCAAAGATCATAAAGATAACGTTATTGTGGCTGATGGCATGCAAATGTCTGAGCCTTCAATTGCCTATGATGCGGTAATTATTCCGGATGGCGATAACCTAAATACGGTTATGCAAGACGGGGTAGCTCGTCATTACTTACTCGAAGCTTATAAACACTTAAAGCCAATCGTATTTTTAGGTAATAAATCTGATTTGCTTGAGCCATTAGGTTTAGTGGCAGATGAAGGAACTTTAATTGAAGATGAGTTCCAGCATGTTGCGGAAAAATTTAAGAACCTGATTAAAGCACACCGTGTTTGGTCACGAGAACAAATAGCCGCACATGTACCGGCTTAAATAAAAAAAGCCCTGAAAGTTTAAACGCTTTCAGGGCTTTTTCTAACTTATATCATTAGCCATTAACAATTTGACCGCCATTTACATGAATAACCTGACCTGTAATATAACTTGCATCATCTGAGGCAAGGAAAAGATAAGCAGGGGCGACTTCACTTGGCTGACCCATTCTACCCATTGGGGTATCTTTACCAAACTTTTCGACAGTCTCGGCATCGAAACTACTTGGAATAAGGGGAGTCCAGATTGGGCCTGGTGCAACACCATTTACACGAATACCTTTTTTCTGCTTCATTAAATTGTTCGATAGACTACGAGTAAAAGAGGTAATTGCACCTTTAGTACTTGCATAGTCAATCAACTCATCATGACCTTGGTAACTGGTAATACTGGTGGTGTTAATAATGCTATCGCCTTCCTCCATATAAGGAATGGCTTCTTTGGTTAAATAAAACATGGCAAAAATATTTGTTTTAAATGTTTTTTCTAATTGTTCATTACTAATACTTTCAATTTCTTTTTGTTGATATTGCACACCCGCATTATTTACTAAAATATTAATTTTACCAAAATGTTGTAAAACCTTATCAATATTTTGTTTTGCAAGGTCTGGATCGGAAATATCACCTTTTAATAAAAGACATTGTTGTCCTTCCTTTTCAATAAGCTGTTTAGTAATTTCGGCATCTTGGTCTTCTTCAAGGTACAGTACAGCAATATCGGCACCTTCACGGGCAAATAGTACGGCAACTGAACGGCCTATACCGCTATCACCACCGCTAATGACGGCAACTTTGCCTTTTAGTTTTTCACTGCCTTTATGGGATGCTTTAATAATTTCTGGTTCAGGATGCATTTTCTCCTGATCACCTGGTTGATGAGGTTGAACTTGTGCAGGAACTTCTGATGGATACTGATTCGTTGTATTTTCCATGTCTAGACTACCTCTATTTAATTTTCAGTCCCTCTATATTGGTTAATCTGCACGTGAATATGAGTAAATAGTCTTTTTTAAAAAGTTGTCTTTGTTATTTTATATATAAGGATGTAAAAAAATATAACATATCAAGTTAGTTAGATAATATCTAATAACTTAACCTTGTTTTTATCAATCATACTTTCAACAATTGATCGATTTCCTGTATCATTTAGCCAATTTTCTATAGGTATATAATTAGACAAATCTAAAATTTCTTTTATTACTGTTTCCGCTTCGACTATATTTTTTAAGTCATCTTTATTTTTATTGTTTTTAACAACTATATTATCTAGTAATTTTTTTATATCTTCCGTTTCAATATTTTTTGATTTAATAATATACAAGTCTCTCTGAAAAGGATGGCTTGCGTGAGGCGGGTCTAATCTATAGCTCCATTCTTGGTTATAATCTTGCCAAGAATTTTTTATTTGAATATTACTGAGTAAAATTTCAGGTACAGAAATATGAATATATTGTAGCGTTGAGTGTGTATGAGTAGGTTGCATCATTCTTTTCTCACAAATATTACATGTTAATTTTAAATCTTGATTTTAATCACTCAAGTAAAGTTTTTATGCAAAATTAATGGTTTATGTTATTGTTTTTAAATAATTTTAATTATATTTTATGTTTGTTTCTTCAATAGTGAAGATGTTTTTGTTTTTTATTGATTTGTACGTTGTGAAAGTTTGTGTTATTTAGCCTGAATTTTTAAATGCTTTTGTAAAAATATATTGTTATGTAGGTTTGAGTAATAATAAGTATGGTGAGTATTTAAAAAGTAAAATTAGCTAATAATTTATAAATATTTTAACTAAGAAAATCTTCATTTAAATAATGATGTTAGAGTTTTTATTTGAAATTTAAATTATATACATTTAAAAAGATTGAAACATAGCATGGGTATAAAAATATTTTAAATCTCTTATCTTAAATTTATCCGTTCAATAAAAGCGGTAGCGACTTATAATTTTAATATAGGAAGATATAACTATGGCTAATACTAGATATGAAGATGATAACAATAGTTCAGGTACTTCAAATCGTGGATTTGCAAGTATGGATCCTGAAAGAGTCAGAGAAATAGCCAGTAAAGGTGGGCGAGCTGCACATGCCAGTGGCAATGCGCATGAATTTACTTCAGAAGAAGCTCGTGAAGCTGGCCGTGCTGCACATGCCAGTGGTAATGCACATGAATTTACCTCAGAAGAGGCTCGTGAAGCTGGTGCTTTAAGTCATAAAAACGATGATCGTAATGGTCGTGGTCGCAGCCGTTATGATGACGACGAAGATGATGACCGCGGCCGTTCAAGCGGTCGAGGCCGTGGCCGCAGTCGTTATGATGATGACGACGAAGATGATGATCGCGGTCGCTCAGGCGGTCGAGGCCGTGGCCGCAGTCGTGATGATGACGACGAAGATGATGATCGCGGTCGTTCAGATGGCCGAGGCCGTGGCCGCAGTCGTGATGACGACGATGAAGATGATGATCGCGGTCGTTCAGGTGGCCGAGGTCGTGGCCGCAGCCGCCGTGATGATGACGATGAAGATGATGATCGCGGTCGTTCAGGCGGTCGAGGCCGTGGCCGCAGCCGTCGTGATGACGACGATGAAGATGATGATCGCGGTCGTTCAGGTGGCCGAGGTCGTGGTCGCAGCCGTTATGATGACGACGATGAAGATGATGATCGTGGCCGTTCAGGTGGCCGAGGCCGTGGTCGCAGCCGTCGTGATGACGACGATGAAGATGATGATCGCGGTCGCTCAGGTGGCCGAGGTCGTGGTCGCAGCCGTTATGATGACGACGATGAAGATGATGACCGTGGCCGTTCAGGCGGTCGAGGTCGTGGCCGCAGCCGTCGTGACGATGATGACGAAGATGATGATCGTGGTCGTTCAGGTGGCCGAGGCCGTGGCCGCAGTCGTTATGATGACGACGATGAAGATGATGAACGTGGCCGTTCAGGTGGCCGAGGTCGTGGCCGCAGCCGTCGTGATGATGACGATGAAGATGATGATCGCGGTCGTTCAGGTGGTCGAGGCCGTGGCCGCAGTCGTTATGATGATGACGATGAAGATGATGATCGTGGTCGTTCAGGTGGCCGAGGCCGTGGTCGCAGCCGTCGTGATGACGATGACGACGATGATGACCGCCGTGGCCGTTCAGATGGTCGTGGCCAGAACTCTCGTAATCAAAAACGCGATGCTTATGGACGCTTTACGTCTTAAGCAAACAGTTTTTGAGAATAAAGGAGGCATTATGCCTCCTTTATTTTTATTATTTTAAACTTATGAATGGGTAAGGGGATGTAAGCCTTTTACAATATCTGTGAATTCTGAGCCATTTAACCAAAATGATTTCTTTAAAAATAGTGTCGTCATAATACTTTCGGCTGCTTCACTTTCCGGATTTTCACAGAAAATTCCATAGCTTTCGCCTAATACCGCATCATTTTCAATAAGACGGATATAGTAGGCATGTTGTTCATCTGCATAACCTAAAACTGCATCACGTTGATTTTTCATTTCGCATGTCTCCATACCAAAAACTGAATCTAACTCATATTTAAGTGTTCAGAATTTCATTGATAAAAATCAAAACAGTCAGTAATAAGGACTATTTCACAATAGGTTTTGATTCTCTTCAACTTACCATTTCCGTTTTAGCATCCCTGTTAAAAGCAAAATGGATTAAAATCTGATCATGAAATTTATTGTTATGCAAAAAAAATATTTCGTCAACTTGAAAATGTAACTTTTTCAAGTTACATTGTTTGTGTAGGATTTGAACGGTGAAATGGAGGCGATATGCCAAAGAAGAAAGAATTCGAGCATGGCGGTGCACGGGAAAACGCCGGCCGTAAAGCACAGTTCAATGAACCCACCAAAGTAATTCGTGTTCCTGAATCTCAAGTCAACTTTATCAAAAATTGGTTACTGAATAATGTCAAAACCGATAACCAGACAGATTTCACTTCAAAACTAAAGATACAGCAGGTTCATCCGAACAACGATAAAATTTACCACATTCCTTTGGCGACAGAACGTGTTGCTGCGGGTTTCCCATCACCAGCGCAAGATGATATTGAGCAAGCACTCGATTTAAATGAATATTTAATTAGAAATGAAAATGCCACCTTTATTGTCAAAGCCAATTCGTTGTCCATGTTAGATGCCGGAATTGATATTGATGATCCGCTTATTGTGGACCGTAGTATACCTGCTAAATCGGGCGATATTGTGATTGCACTTATCGATAATGATTTCACTGTTAAGCGCTTAATGATTGATACCCAATTTCAGCCCCCTAAAGTGTGGCTAAAAGCAGAAAATCCTGATTATCAAAATATTTATATTGAAGAGGGGCAAGAACTGGTGATTTGGGGAGTAGTGACCTATAACCTCAAACGAATGAGATAAATTTTCTTATATTTTATTATTTAAGTTACTGACCAGAAATGATGGTCAGTAACTTTTCGTTGAATGATTTTTTAAATTTGCCCAATCAATAAACATGTAGCGATAACGACCATCAAGCCACCCGAAAAACGGCCAACTAATTGGGCTGCCTGTGGTCTGGTTTTCAAAATAGCCTCTGAACCATAACCCACCATTAAGTAAATAATCGCGCAGCTAATTATGTGGACAACACCAAAGGCAAGAATTTGTGTCGTTACTGACCATGAAGCAGTGGTGTCAATAAATTGAGGAAGCAGCGCTAAAAAGAGCAAAAAAACTTTCGGGTTTAATCCACTCACGTAAACGCCTTTGGTAGCCCATCTCAACCATGACTGAGCCTTTTCAGAACCAGACTTGTTCGGAGTAGGAGGGGTAAGTAATAAATTTATTCCCATCCATAATAAATAGACAGAACCCGCAACAGTAAGAATCATCAGAGCAGTTGGGTTATTTGCTACAAGCAGACCAACACCAGCCGCTACCAATAAAATCGTAATAAAGTGCCCGAATAGCATACCTGCAACAGCGGGGACGACGACTTTACCCTTAATACCTGCGGAAATGGCGTAGGCCCAGTCTGCCCCTGGCGTAATAATAAAAAGAATGGAGACACTCCAAAATGCAATAAAAATATTAAAAGCCATATGCTTATCTCGGCAAACTATTTTCCAAAGGTTTCGCCCGTGGTTTAGAAAAAATCCCTATTTATTCGAGCTTGTTGAAAATAATATGCTCATGTATTTAGAATGTGCTTTTAAATGTTTGCTCATATCACATACATTTGGGGTAAATTTTTCTAAATGGATCGCATAGATAAAAAGATTCTTGCTGAATTGCAATTAAATGGCCGATTATCTATCACTGAATTGGCAGAAAAAGTTGGTTTGAGCATTTCACCTTGTCATAGACGAGTGAAGGCTTTAGAAGAGTCGGGAGCTATCAAAGGCTATCGGGCAGAACTCGACCCAAACTTAGTCGGTTTTGAGTTTTCAGCGATTGTTTTTATTACGCTTAAAGAAGGCGATAAACAGGCGGTTGAGAAGTTTGAAAATGCCGTGATTGAGATTCCGCAAATTATTCAGGCGCAGCGTTTGTTTGGTGAACCTGACTATTTACTCCATGTTGTTGCTAAAGATTTACCGGCTTTTCAGCGTTTATATGACGAAAAATTATCGGCTATTCCAAGTGTGCAACGGCTCATCTCAACCATTGTGATGAAAGATGTGGTGCCTGAGCGTTTATTTCCGATTGGCTAAATCATCAGATATAAAAAAAGAAGCTTTAAAGCTTCTTTTTTTAATTGGTAAAAGGGGGTAGGCATCTAGGCATCGAGTGTTTTACACAAAGAACAAATTGTACCGTTATGTTTGTGAGAGAACATAATATCTGGACGCTCATAGCCTTGCTCACATACGCGGCAGTGATAAACAGTTGCTACTGGTGTACCTTCAGCATCGTAACGTGGTTCTTTAACGCCGTCATCGTGTGACTTGATGTAGTATTTTCCTTTGGTTAATAGGCCCATGATTGGTGTTAATACAAAGGCAAGTACAAGTGCAATAATTGGAGAGTAAGGCGCTAGGAAACTACCCAATAATCCGAAGAATGCTGCAATCGATAAACCTGCTGATACAAGGAAAGCAACCATACCGACAGGGTTTACGTTGTAGAGCATGTCACGACGGTATTCCGGTTCTTTTGGTGAAAGTTTTAAAACATATTTGTTGATTGAAATGTCTGTTGCGACAACCACAACCCATGCAATCGCAAAGTTTGAATAGAATCCTAAGATTTTACCCAGTACCGCAAACATGTTGCCTTCCATTAAAGCAAGTGCAATTGCCAAGTTCACCATCACAAACACAATACGACCAGGATAATGTTTGCTAATACGAGTGTAGGCACTTGTCCATGCAAGGGAACCAGAGTAAGCATTGGTCACATTAATTTTAATTTGAGAAATAACCACCAAAATAACCGCAAGTGTTAAAGCCGCCCAGCCCGGAAGCATGTCATGAAACGCCGCATTAAACTGTTGAACAGGTTCGGTACTGTTTACGCCCGGTATTTTAGTGAGTAAATAGAAACCTAAAAATGCCCCAATAATTTGTTTAATCGCCCCTAGAATCACCCAGCCTGGCCCCGCTGAAATAACCGCTGCCCACCATGCTTTGCTATTTTCTTTTGTTTTTGCAGGCATGAAGCGTAGGTAGTCAATTTGCTCACCGATTTGCATAATTAGGGATAAGCATATACCTGCACCAAGCATAATCGCTGCCATATCTACAGGTGCAAAACCTTCATGACCTGTAAACGTTGCAAACTGGCTAACTAAGGTAGGTTCTTGGTAAATCAGATAAGCCACAGGACCAATCATTAGAACGAGCCAAAGTGGGGTAGTCCAGACTTGTAATTTACTTAAAGCTTTCATGCCGTAAATCACCAGCGGAATAACCATAACGGTTGAGATGAGGTAGCCAGCCCAAAGCGGAATGCCTAAACCGAGCAATAATCCTTGCGCCATGATTGAACCTTCAAGGGCAAAGAAAATAAATGTGAAACTGGCGAAAATGATACTGGTAAGAACCGAACCGATGTAACCGAAACCTGCACCGCGGGTAATCAAGTCAAGGTCGATGTTATAGCGAGCTGCGTAGTAGGCTAAAGGAATGCCGGTTAAGAAGATAATAATCGCTGCAAATAAAATGGAGAAAACAGCATTGGTTGTTCCATAAGACATACCAATACTGGCACCAATAGAAAAGTCAGCAAGATAGGCAATACCACCAAGTGCAGTAATAGCAACAACTTTGGGACTCCAGCGCCGAAAGCTGTGTGGAGCATAACGTAAAGTATAATCTTCTAAGGTTTCATTCACTGCTTTTTGTGAATCTGTACCTTGCACAGTGTCCAGATTTGGATGTTCAGATACACTCATAACATCAATCTCCCAATCATTTTCGGTCAATCAACACAAATATTGATCATTGTTTTTTGATGGTTTTGAGTGTGTGATTTTTGGGAAAAATTGAAAATACGTTATTTTGCGTATATGTGCGTATTAGAAAAAATCGCCATGATAAATGACTTTTGGCATAAGGAGTGCTGGGTTTAATGCAGCCACATGCCAAACATGAGTGTTATGCCAGATTCTTCACGCCCCCAACAAGCGCCACAACGTGTGATCAAAACACGCCGTGAATATAATATTTGGGTGGCAGATGAAAGTATCGAAGATTATGCACTCCGCTATGCACCTACCTCAGTACGAAAATGGTCGCCTTGGACGGTAACTAATACCGCAATCTCGACCGTTAGCTTTTTGGCTATGGAAGCCATTGGGGCGACCATGCTTTTGCAGTATGGCTTTAGCAATGCATTATGGGCAGCAATTGTTGTATGTACCATTATATTTTTAACCAGTTGGCCGATTAGTTACTACGCCGCAAAATATAATGTAGACGTCGATTTGCTTACTCGTGGTGCAGGTTTTGGCTACATTGGCTCGACCATTACATCTCTAATTTATGCCAGCTTTACCTTTATTTTGCTTGCCTTTGAAGCCGCAATTATGGCAATGGCTCTTGAGCTTGCCTTAGGCATTCCGCAAGTTATCGGTTACTTAATTTCTGCATTAGTGATTTTGCCTTTAGTAGTCAAAGGCATTGGTTTTATTAACAAAGTTCAGGCAGTCACTCAGCCAATCTGGCTCTTATTGCTGTTATTACCGTGGTTTTTTGTACTTTGGAAACAACCACAAGTTTTAAGTAGTAGTCTGCATTTTGTTGGGGCAGTTTCAAACTCGACCGATTTTAATCTGTATTACTTTGGTGCGGCGTGCACTCTTATTTTTTCATTTGTGATCCAAATTGGTGAGCAAGCCGACTATTTACGTTTCTTACCGCAAAAAGAAAAGAATAGAACTGCATGGCGTTTTGCCGTTTTTTTAGGTGGTCCATCTTGGATTATTTTTGGATTTTTAAAAGTTTTGATGGGCATGCTGCTGATGGTGTTGGCTTTTCAGCTGTTTATTCCTGTCTCTGAACTAGACAATCCGACTTATTTATATTGGGTTGCTTATCAGCAGTTTATTCCAAATCCTCAGCTAGCGTTAATATTGACTCTAGCACTGGTTTGCTTGGCGCAAATTAAAATTAATATGACCAATGCCTACGCTGGTTCATTGGCATGGTCTAACTTCTTTGCGCGCTTAACTCATAGCCATCCGGGACGAATTGTCTGGCTTCTTTTTAACGTGTTTATTGCCATTGTTTTGATGGAAATGGGAATTAGCCATGCGGTTGAACGTATTTTGGGACTATATAGCAATATCGCTTTGGCATGGATTGGTGCCGTCGTTGCCGATTTAATTATCTGTAAGCCTTTAGGTCTAAGTCCGAAGGGAATTGAATTTCGCCGTGCTTATTTATACGACATTAACCCCGTAGGTGTAGGTGCTTTACTGATTGCTTCAGTGCTATCGATGCTGAGTTATTTGGGCTTTTTTGGACTCATGGCGAAAGGTTTGGCGAGTTTTGTTGCGCTAGGAACTGCGTTGTTATGTGTACCTGTTATTGCTTACTTAACCAAAGGCAAATATTACATTGCACGCCAGCCTGAAAAAATTCAGGCGACTTCGGTTGCTAACTGCGTGGTATGTGAACGGGACTATGAGCTTGCTGATATGGCGGGTTGCCCAGCCTATAACGGTACGATTTGCTCTCTATGCTGTTCACTAGAAGCACGCTGCCACGATTTATGTAAACCTGATGCACGTTGGTCGGTACAGCTTAAAAAAGCCATTTGGCGCTATTTACCAGAACGTTGGGCTAGTCGTTTAAATAGCAGGGTCAGTTTGTATCTATTGTTGACTCTAGGATTGTCTATTGTTTTGGCAGTGAGTTTAAGTCTGGTTTATATCCAAGAAAAAACCTATTTAGAAACCATTAATGCGGCAGCCGTTCCACAGCTCTTTACACTGTTTGTGAAAATTTACACCATTTTATTTTTATTAATGAGTGTTGCTGCATGGTGGTTAGTACTAAACGATGAAAGCCGTCGTAATGCCGAAATCGAAACGCATCAGCAAACAGCATTATTGATTGATGAAATTGCTGCCCATGAAGTCACTTCAAAAGACTTACAAGATGCCAGAATAGCAGCAGAGCGGGCCAATGATGCAAAAAGCCGTTATGTCATTGGCATTAGCCACGAACTACGGACACCTCTAAATAGTATTTTGGGCTATAGCCAATTACTTCAAAAACAAGAACAACTCTCTGAACAAGGCAAAATGGCGCTCGGGGTGATTAGCCGTAGTGGGCAGCATTTGACTTCACTCATTGACGGTTTACTAGATTTAGCACGCATTGAAACAGGCAAGATTTCTTTAAATGTAGTGGATGTGCATTTCCCCAATTTTATTGAACAAATTATTCAAATGTTTCAACCACAGTTTGAACAGAAGAATTTACAGTTTGTTTATGAAATTGGAGATAACTTACCGCACTATGTCCGTACCGACAAAAAACGCTTAGAACAAGTGCTCATCAATTTGCTGGGCAATGCTTTAAAGTTTACAACGAGTGGCACAATTACTTTAAAAGTCGAGTACCGTTTTCAAACGGCTTATTTTGAAATTAGAGATACGGGCTGTGGTATTGCCGAGGCAGATTTAGAGCGAATCTTTAACCCGTTTGAACGGGGCAGTAATGTGGTTCAAGGCGGATTTACCGGAACAGGGCTAGGCCTACCCATTGTAAAATTATTAGTCGATTTACTTGGTGGCCAGCTATCTGTGACTAGTCAGCTCAATCAGGGTTCACAGTTTAAGATTAAATTTTACTTACCTTCAAAAGAAGTAGTTCATCCGATTTCTAATGTCTATTCCAACCAGATTACGGGTTATCAAGGCGAGCGAAAACGAATTTTGGTTGTCGATAATGAAGCTGTGGACCGAGGCCTAGTCGCTAATTTTCTAAAACCTTTGGGGTTTATTATTGAAGAAGCCGAGTCGGGCATTGACTGTTTAAGACGTGTACCTATTTTCCAACCTAATCTGATTTTGATGGATTTAAATATGCCTTTGATGGGCGGGTGGGAAACTGCGCGATTATTACGTCAGAATAATATTACCAATGTGCCGATCTTAATTATTTCAGCGAATGCAGGAGAGCGTGAAGTCAATCCACAAGACGCCGTCTTAAGTGAAGACTTTATGTTAAAACCAATCGATCTCAATTTGTTGCTGAGTAAAATTGGAGATAAGTTGGGCTTGGTGTGGATTGATTCCAAATCAGAGACACTCCTTGAAAATAATGAAGTTCAAGCACTCGATTTAAATATATATAAGCAAGAGCAAGTTGCTGTTCATACACCAATTCAACAACCAGAAAATAATGATCTGCTTGATTTACCGCAAAGCTTGCAACAGTTAAATGATTTAATTGGACAGGGTTATATTCGAGGAATTCAACAGACTTTAATGCAATGCCGTCAAAATTTTCCGGAGCATAACGAGTTATGGGAACAGCTTGAACAGGCTATTCAAAAGTTTGATTTAAAACACGCGCAACGATTGATTCAGGATAAGCAATGAGTACGCAACATGTTTCTTTTCAGCAAGCTTCACCAAACGAGCAGGCTGTTATTCTGATTGTGGATGATGTGCCGGAAAATTTAGGCTTGTTACATGAAAGTCTGGATCAGGCAGGTTATCGCGTGCTTGTCACAACCGATGGGTTAAGTGCAATTGAAATTGCACACCGATGCTTACCAGATATGATTTTACTTGATGGCAATATGCCACATATGGACGGTTTTGAAAGTTGTATACAGCTTAAAGCGAGTCCAATTACGCAGCTTATTCCCGTTATTTTTATGACAGGTTTGTCTGAGACAGAACATATTGTGCGTGGTTTTCAGGTCGGCGGGGTGGACTATGTAACCAAGCCTCTGAATATTGAAGAAGTATTGGCAAGGGTAAAAACACATTTGGCACATGCCAAACTATTGCAACAACAAAAACAGGTCATTGATGCAACGGAAACAGCAATTCTTGCACTAGATGTTCACGGTAAAATTGTTTGGAAAACTCAAAAAGCCAGTGATTTACTGAATCAATATTTACCTGAATTAGAAGGTTTTGAAGCAGGCTTAAAAGCTTGGTTTTCAGATTTGGAACATGAAAAAGACCCAAAAAAATTAACCAGCTGTTCTTATTCGACACCATCTCAGCAATTACAGCTTTTATTGCTCACGCCGTGGGAAAGTGAGCCAAGTGTGGCAAAAAATTATCTTATCCAGATCAAGACAACTACGCCAGCTTTAGAAATGGCTGATATTTTGAAATATTGCCCGCAGTTGACTCAACGTGAGGCAGAAGTCATGCACTGGTTGTTGTTGGGGAAAACCAATAAGGATATTGCAGAAATTTTGGAGCTGAGTCCACGGACAGTGAATAAACATTTAGAGCATGTTTTTGAAAAACTTTGTGTTGAAAACCGAACTGCTGCGGTGGCGCATATTAATAGCTTGGTGCAAGAGTTTCACTAATTTAGGTGAAGATTGTATTTAAAAAGCATACAGACTCACTGCTAAAAATAGGCTATTTTTTTACAGTTAAATTTGTTCTTATAGATAAAGATTATACAAAGTCATTTTTAAATAAATACGATTTGTAATATGAGGAATTCATTGTGAATATTCAACAAAAAGATGATACAAAACACGGCAGCTTTAGCTTACTTGATGGTGAAACCGTTGCAGGTGAAATGACTTATACATGGGCAGGCGAAAGCATGCTAATTATTGATGCCACAGATGTAAACGAAAATTATCGTGGACAAGGTGTAGGTCGCCAATTACTTGATGCTTTGGTAGCTTTTGTTCGTGAAAAAGACGTAAAAGTAATTCCGCTTTGCCCATATGCTAAATCGGTTTTTGATAAAGACCCAAGTATTGGTGATGTACTTAGAAAATAAGCAATAGATTAAAAATCATTTAATAAAAATCGGGCCTTGGTGTCCGATTTTTTTATTGGTTTTATTACTCATCTTTGCTTTAGTGAACATGTTTTGAGCGGTTTTATTCAACTGATTTGAAGCTTTTCGATTGCCAAATCGAATTTATCAAACTTATAGAAAAGCTTATCTAATAAAAATAGTTTTAGACCAATTGGGAAAAAAATAAACTTGTTACACAAATATTTAATGGCTGACGAAAGCTAAATATTTATAACGTTTTAATATTATTTGTTGGAATTTTCCTTGAACTGGCAGTATATCCATAGTGTGTTGCCGCAATTTTTCTCTGCAACTTTGACCACGCTGAAAATTTCAATTATCAGCATTATTTTGGCAATTATTGTAGGGCTAATTTGCAGCATTTTAATCACATATCGCGTGCGGGTGCTAAATAGAATTGCCCAGTTCTATATTGAGTTATCTCGAAATACCCCTTTATTAATTCAACTGTTCTTTTTGTATTACGGTTTGCCAAAACTCGGTATCAAAATTGATGGTTTTGCCTGTGGTGTGATCGGACTGACCTTTTTAGGCGGAAGCTATATGGCCGAAGCTTTCCGAGCTGGTTTGCAGTCGGTGGCCAAAGGGCAGATTGACTCAGCAAAAAGTATTGGTCTACAACCGACTCAAATTTTTAGATATGTCATTTTCCCTCAAGCGCTTGCCATTTCAATTCCGGCAATAGGGGCAAATTGCCTATTTCTAATTAAAGAAAGTTCTGTGGTGAGTGCCATTGCTGTCGTTGAGCTGCTTTTTGTCACTAAAGACTTAATTGGCATGGACTATAAAACTACGGAAGCTTTGTTTTTACTCATCATGGCTTATCTGATTATTTTATTGCCCGTGTCTATTTTAACCAGTTATCTGGAGCACAAAAGTCGGAAGGTGAGCCATGGAACTTGATTATCTATTTCAAGCGAGTCACCTCGAACGTTTAATGTGGGGACTTTGGGCAACTGCAAAAATTGCTTTTATTTCGGTGTTTTTCTCTGCAATTTTTGGCACAGTTTTCGGCGTCATTATGACTTCTAAAAACATAGTCGTTAAATCGCTGTGCCGCCTGTATCTAGAAGCCATTCGAATCATTCCAATTT
Organism: Acinetobacter sp. EKM10A; assembly: GCF_011075215.1. NCBI lineage: Bacteria > Pseudomonadati > Pseudomonadota > Gammaproteobacteria > Moraxellales > Moraxellaceae > Acinetobacter > Acinetobacter sp. EKM10A. The sequence continues at coordinate 188,825 of NZ_JAALLK010000006.1, forward strand.
TAGTTTTGCTGTTCGTGTTTTATTTCGGCTTTGCGACATGGTTTAACTGGCAGTTTTCTGCAATGTGGGTGTGTGTTGTTGTGTTTGTTTTGTGGGGTACGGCAGAAATGGGCGATTTGGTTCGTGCAGCCATTACTTCAATTGATCAACATCAACGCGATTCGGCCTATGCGCTCGGACTTACCCACGTTCAAGCTTTGATCTACGTCATTTTTCCGCAAAGTCTAAAACGAGTAACACCAGGCGCGATTAATTTATTTACCCGAATGGTGAAAACCAGCTCTTTGGCAGTCCTGATTGGTGTGGTTGAAGTCATTAAAGTTGGCCAGCAAATTATTGAAAATTCGCTGTTGACCGTGCCAAGCGCTTCTCTTTGGATTTATGGCTTTATTTTTATTTTGTATTTTCTGATTTGCTATCCCTTATCTCGTTTGGCAGCACATTTAGAAAAGGTCTGGGGGTAATTATGCCTTTGTTATCGATACAACAATTACAGAAATCATTTGCACAAAGTCATATTTTACAGGGCATTGATCTGGATGTAGAACAAGGAGAGGTGGTTGTTATTTTAGGTCCATCGGGCTGCGGTAAAAGTACCTTATTGCGCTGTATTAATGGCTTAGAACCGATTCAGGGTGGTGAAATCCGTTTAAAAGGCTCAGGTGTGCTTGGTAAAGACGTGGACTGGACTAATGCTCGTCAAAAAATTGGCATGGTTTTTCAGAACTATGAGCTATTTGGGCATATGAACGTCATCGACAATATTTTGCTCGGGCCACTTAAAGTACAAAAACGCCACCGCGATGAAGCAGAACAAGTAGCAGATGAATTGCTAAAGCGAGTGGGATTGTTTGAGCGAAAACTTGATTATCCACGACAACTTTCAGGTGGACAGAAACAGCGTATCGCCATTGTTCGTTCACTCGTGATGCAACCTAAAGTCATTTTACTTGATGAAATTACCGCTGCGCTTGATCCGGAAATGGTCAGAGAAGTGCTCGATGTGGTACTCAAGTTAGCGAATGAAGGAATGACTATGCTGATTGTGACACATGAGATGTCCTTTGCCCGTAAAGTTGCCGACCGCATTATTTTTATGGATAAGGGCAAGATTATTGAACAGGCTTCACCACAAGAATTTTTTGAACAGCCAAAAACAGAACGAGCGAAAGCCTTTCTAAATATTTTGTCGTACTAAATTTTTATTATTTGAATCATGAGGAAGTGAATGTTTAAACGTAATTCAATAAAAATATTAAGCAGTCTTGCCATTGCTGGGGTTTTATTAACTGCATGTAGTAAAACGCCATCAACTGAACAGGCAAGTAATGCTCAAGAAGACCATTCTTTAGAACAAGTCAAAAAAAATGGGGTTCTACGCGTTGCCGTTTTTGCCGATGATCCGCCGTTTGGTTTTGTAGATAGTGCGGGGAATAATCAGGGCTTCGATGTAGCTCTAGCAAAACGGGTGACTAAAGATTTGCTCGGTGATGAAAAGAAAGTTGAGTTTATTGTGACTGAAGCTTCAAATCGGGTGGAGTTTTTAAAATCAAATCGTGCCGATGTGGTGTTCGCGACATTTACAGTAACCCCTGAACGTAAGGAAGTTGTCGATTTTGCCGAGCCTTATTTAAAAGGTGCGTTTGGTATTGTCTCGCCTAAAGCCAAGCCGATTACCGACATTGCCCAATTAGAAGGTAAAACCTTAATTGTAAACAAAGGCACAAGTTCAGATACCTACTTTACCAAGCATTATCCAAAAGTAAATTTACTCAAGTTTGAAAGAAACTCGGATGCTTTTAAAGCCTTAACTGATGGTCGTGGTGACGCAATTTCACAAGATAGTACCTATGCTTTGGCATGGGCTGCGAAGAACCCAAGTTATGTTGCAGGTATACAGTCTATTGGTGATCAAGAGTTTATTGCGCCAGCAGTGAAAAAGGGCAATACCCAACTATTGAATTGGCTCAATACTGAAATTAAGCAGCTTAGAACAAGTGGTGAAATTAAGAAAATTTATGATGAAACCTTGAAGCCAATTTACGGTGACTCGGTCAATCCGAATGTGTTTTTAGATGTAGGCCAATAATTTTCGATATCGCTAGAGCAGTGTCTAAAAGTAGGCGCTGCAATTTTAAATAAGACTTTTACAAGAACGATAGGGTGAAATAATGACAACATTAACATTTCAAAACGTGAAGCATATTTTAGTTGCGTCTTTACTGAGTTTAGGTTTAGTTGCATGTGACAAAGGAACTCAGTCTACTGAAAAAACGGCAGATACCAAGCAAACTACGTCAAGTATTGAACAGATCAAAAAGAATGGCGTGGTACGAATTGGCGTATTTAGTGATAAACCGCCGTTTGGATATTTAGATGCTCAAGGTAAAAATCAGGGCTTTGATGTAGAAATTGCTAAGCATGTCGCGAAAGATCTGCTGGGTGATGAAAACAAAGTTGAGTTTGTTTTAACTGAAGCTGCGAACCGTGTCGAATATTTAAAAGCCAATAAAGTAGATATTATTTTTGCAAACTTTACCGTTACACCTGAACGTAAAGAAGTGGTCGATTTTGCTAAACCTTATTTGAAAGTTGCTTTGGGCGTCGTTTCTCCTAAAAGTCATCCGATTACCGATGTTGCTCAACTTAAAGATAAAACTTTACTGGTCAACAAAGGTACAACGGCTGATTCATTCTTCACCAAGACTCATCCTGAAATTAAACTACAAAAGTATGAACAAAACACTGAAACTTTTGATGCTTTAAAAGATGGTCGTGGTGCTGCGCTTGCCCATGATAACTTGCTGGTTTTAGCGTGGGCTAAAGAAAATCCAAATTACACTGTTGGCATTACCAATTTAGGTGAGCAAGACTTAATTGCACCAGCAGTGAAAAAAGGCGATAAAGAGTTACTGGACTGGTTGAACCAAGATTTAGAGAAACTGGCTAAAGAAGGTGTGATTCATCAAGCTTATGAAAAGACTTTAAAACCAGTCTATGGCGATACGATTAATCCAAAAGATTTATTGGTTGAGTAATCGTGCTAATAACGATTAGAACTCTAGATAGTCTTTGCTCGAGCTAAGATTCATCTACAGCCTGCCCATAATTTATAAAGATAATGTTTTTGCAATATTTTTTATAGATGTAAACAGTGGTCAGGTTCTGTAGATGAGAAAGTTTTTTGGTTACTTTTTTCAAAAAAAGTAACAGAATTAGCTGATTGCTTTAGAGGTTAAAAGGTTGGATTCCATCGTGCTAATTCTTTGACTTTATATTACTTTAACTTAAATAAAGTCGGCTCTGCTGCTAATTTATCTGCCAAATATTGAATCAATACACTCAATTTAGGCGGGACATGCCGTGTCGGTGGGTAGAGTAACCACAGCCCACCGCTATAATAGGTCTTAAAATACCAATCTGGTAAAACCTGCACTAAGGTGCCTTGTTGTAGAGCATGGCGTGCAACGAAGTACGGCAAGCTCGCAATACCTAAATGCTGTAATGCAGCACTCAAACGCACACCTGTATGGTTTGCAGCATAACGACCACGCACAGCCACACTGATCGATTTATTTCCTTGCTGAAATTTCCACTTTGAGTCACTGGCTTGTTCACCCAAGTAAATGCATTCATGCTGCTTTAAATCATGAGGATGGTTCGGTGTGCCATGCTTGGACAAATACTCAGGTGTGGCACAAACCAAGTGATCAATATCAATCAGCTTTCGACCCATAAGGCCACCCGGTGGTTGCTCTGTAATTCGAAGTGCTAAATCGACGCCATCATCAATGAGGTCTACATAGCGATCTTCTAAAAGCATTTGAATATCAATTTTTGGATAACGTCCTAAAAATTCGGGTAAATGCGGATGAATCATAAAATGTCCCACAGCTTTCGGAACACTCAAGCGAATAACACCTTCGGGTTCGACATGAAATTGGCCCGAACTTTCCATGACTGCTTGTGCAGCATTCACCATATCTAAACAACGTTGATAAACCTGTTGTCCGCTTTCACTTAAGCGAAGTTTCCGCGTAGTTCGATAGAGTAAGCGGGTGCCTAAAGCACGTTCTAATCGAGCAATCGCGCGGCTCACAGCAGAAGGTGTTGTACCAAGCTGGCGTGCAGTTTCAGAAAAGCTTTCCGACTCGACAACCTTAACGAAGGTCGCCATTTCATTTAACAGAACCGGACTTTGATTTGTGCTCATGAGGCAAAAGTTATTTGGATTTTGACTAGATTATCGCGTTTAAAAAATCGCAATACAATCTTTTAGGTGATTTTCAGGAAACTAAATTGTTATGTGGCAGTTATATGGGCATGAGTTTTTAACGCTAGCTCTTATTCACTTTATGGCGGTGATTTTACCGGGACCAGATTTTGTGATTACGGTAAGACAAAGTGTACGTTATGGTTATTTGATTGGATGTCTGACTGCAATTGGTATTGGTGTCGGAATTTCAGTACATGTGTTTTATACACTTGTTGGTATTGGCTTTTTGATTCAGCAAAGCGAATGGCTCATGTCACTGATCAGAACAGTGGGGGCAGCTTACTTAGTGTATTTAGGATGGCAGTGTTTACGTAGCCAGCCGAATACTAATATTGAAATTAATGGCCAAGCAGGTAGTGACACGCCAAGTTTATTTAAAGCGTTTACCATGGGTTTTCTTACCAATGCGTTAAACCCCAAAGCCACTATCTTTTTTCTGGCAATTTTTACGACGATTGTAAGTACGACCACACCGATGAAAGTTCAGGTTTTTTATGGGATATGGATGTGTATGGTCAATGCTATCTGGTTTATGGTGGTGAGTGTACTGTTTGCACAGCCTATCGTACGTAAAAGATTTTTGGAGTTTGGGGTTTATTTTGAGAGGGTGATGGGAGTGTTGTTGATTGGGATTGCATTGAGATTGATTTGGAGTTTGTTTGTTTAATTGCCGTGAGTATTTAATGGGGGCAGAAGTATGATTTTAGATTGTATATAGTTTTTACGGCGTTCATACCAGTATTTGCTCGTGCTAAATTTCATCCACAGCCTGCCCATGATTTATAAAGATAATGTATTTGCAATATTTTTTGAAAAATGAAAACAGAGAACAGGTTCTGTGGATGAGAAAGTTTTTGGTTACTTTTTTTAAAAGTAACAGAATTAGCTACTTTCTTTGGAGATAAAACGGTAAGACTCCGCCGTGATAACCACTAATAATTTTTAGCTCAACCTAAAGTCATCTGCAAACTATTGCATAGCACGACAGAGTATTATCGCTTAAAGTTTTAATTTCTTCAGTCGCCTTCGGCTGGACTTACTAATAATGGCAAATTAATTATAAAAAAAGACCGCTCAAAAGCAGTCTTTTCTACAAATAGATTTAATTGCTACGCCTATTACGTGTCAGTTGATGTAACACCGACACCAATAAATCAATTTCTTCCGTCGTATTATAAAAAGCCAAAGACGGACGCACGGTCTGTTCTACACCAAAACGACGTAAAATTGGCTGTGCACAGTGGTGACCAGAACGTACAGCAATACCATGTTGATTTAAAGCTTTACCGACTTGTTCGGTTGAATAGCCTTGTAAAGTAAAGGACATAACACTGGCTTTATGATGTGCCGTTCCGATCAGACGTAAACCAGACACACTACTCAGCGCATTTTGACCATATTCGAGTAGATCATGTTCATAGCGAGCAATGTTATGAATACCTAGACTTTCGACATATTCAAGTGCAGCACCTAAACCAACGGCATCGGCAATGTTTCCAGTTCCAGCTTCAAACTTGTTTGGTGCAGGTTGGTAAACTACCTGTTCGAAGGTCACATCCTGAATCATGTTACCGCCGCCTTCCCAGACAGGCATACTTTCAAGTAGTTCTGTTTTTGCATAGACCGCACCAATGCCCGTCGGCCCAAACACTTTATGTCCAGAGAACACAAAAAGGTCTGCATCGAGAGCTTGTACATTGGTAGGGATGTGCGAAACAGATTGAGCACCGTCAACTAAAACGCGTACACCTTTGGCATGGGCAATTTTAATGACTTCAGCAACAGGTGTGACTGTACCTAAAGCATTCGAAACTTGAGTAATCGACAACAGTTTAGTACGTTCATTAATCAGTTTCGGTAACTCTTCTAAAATAATCTGGCCCGTGTCATCCACAGGAATGACTCTTAATTTTGCTCCAGTTTTTTTAGTGAGTTGATACCAAGGCACAATATTGGCATGGTGTTCTAAGTGAGAAACAATAATTTCATCACCTTCACCAATATTTTGCTCACCCCATGTTTTTGCAATCAGGTTAATCCCTTCGGTGGTGCCTCGTACAAAGATAATCTCTTTGGAAGAGGGTGCACCAATAAATCGAGCAACCACATTTCGCGCATGTTCATAGGCATCGGTTGCACGAGCTGCTAACTCATGTGCAGCACGGTGAATATTTGAGTTTTCATGCTGATAAAAATAAGTAATCCGATCAATCACACGTTGCGGTTTTTGTGTAGTTGCGGCGTTATCAAACCAGACTAGAGGTCGACCATTGACGCGTTCCTGTAAAATTGGGAAATCGCGACGTATGGCATGCACATCGAGTGGTTGAGCACCGCTTGCTACAAAAGTGGGTTGTGATGGTTGATAGTGACTATAACTTTGTCCAGTTTGAGGCAAGTCTAAAAAATAAAATGCAGAGCTTGCCGAACTTTGGGGAGGCGTGTTCGTTGCAAAACGATCTTCCGTCAGCAATGATTTCAGCTGGTCACCATGTGGCAATTGAAAAGACTGTGCAACCGAATAATTATCTTCAACACCTTTAACAGATGGTTCTGCTGTATTGGGAGCAGAAAAATCATTTAAAAAATAATAAGGTGATTCACCTGCACCAGTGGGTAAGTTTGGTTCAATGCGTGGCACATTGGGTTCACTATGAGCAGCTTGTGGTAAATGTGGTTCAAATGGTGGGCGTGGCAAATTAGCTCCACCAACCACAGGCGCAGACGCTACAATTCGGCGTTCAGGGTAGTCTGGCAAATTTGGAATATGCTCAGGAAATTCCGGATTGAGACTTTTCTGAAAGGCGATATTGGGCGCACGACCACTGAGTGCAGAAAATGGTTCACCCGGTTGTGGTGGGTGCGGTGGCGCTCCGACAGGTAAGTCCAAGTTAAGGCCCGATGAAGAAGTCGAACTGCTTGAGCTTGGTAATGCTGAAAAAAACTCATTAGCAAGTTGAGCAATGGTGGACTCATCGGGGAAGTTGGCTGGTGGATTAACACCAACCACTTCAGACCCTATTGGACTACCTTGCAGATTACTTGTAGTTAACTGGGTAGTCATGATATTTGTCCACCTCCACATCATCTAATACTGCCAACGCATCGTCTGTTAATACTGCAAGTGAGCAATATAACGAGATTAGATACGACGCAATCGCGTTACGGTTGATTCCCATAAAACGTACTGAAAGCCCCGGTGACTGTTCACCCGCAAGACCCGGTTGGAACAAACCAACAATCCCTTGACGCTTTTCACCAACACGAAGCAGCAAGATTTTAGTTTTGCCATCTTCTACAGGAATTTTATTTGATGGAATAAGTGGAATTCCGCGCCATGTAATGAACTGCGAACCAAACAGACTAACTGTTGGAGGCGGTACACCACGGCGTGTACATTCACGGCCAAATGCTGCAATCGCATCAGGGTGTGCTAGGAAAAATCCCGGTTCTTTCCAGACTTTACGTAGCAAATCATCAAGATCATCAGGAGTAGGTGGACCATTTAAAGTCGAAATACGTTGGTCATCTGTCACACTTGCTAGTAAACCGTATTCAGGGTTATTGATAAGCTCGCTTTCTTGACGTTCTTTAATGGTTTCAATGGTTAAGCGAAGCTGTTCTTTAATTTGGTCGTGTGGGCTGCTGTAAAGGTCGGCAACACGTGTATGCACATCTAAAACAGTAGATACACCATTTAAAAAGTATTCGCGTGGCTCTGGGTCATAATCAACAAAAGTTTGAGGTAAAGTTGCTTCATCACGTTGTGTGCAAGCCACCTGAATATCATCGGTATTATTGACACGGTTTAGGCGATAAATACCTGCTTCAACAGGAATCCATTGAAGTAAGTGAGTCAGCCAGCGGGGAGTAATTGTAGAAAGCTGGGGAGCTGTCTTGGTTGCATTGGCCAGTTGACGGGCCGCATGGTCCCCAAGTGCAAGTTGGGCTTTGTCTGTATTTTTCGCCATGAATCATTTTTCCTTATTGCATTGGCTTTTTGAAAATAAAAATTCTAGGATGCATATAAACTAGAATTAGTTCTGGTTTTAAAATTAAAATCGCGTTATAAATTTTTTAAATACTGAGCTTATTAATGAGTTATCTATTTTCTAAATAAAAATATATTTAAACTAGAAATAAGCATTTTATTAATCTCCACGTTCTTTGTTTATTTATCTCCTTATCTATTTATTTCACATCTATAGTTTTTAACCGGCAATATGATTTTTTTGATAAGACTCATTCGGTGACTGTAAAATCTGGCTACCTGCAGCAACACTATGGGTTAGCCAAACATTCCCCCCAATAATTGACCCTCGACCAATGGTAATACGGCCTAAAATAGTGGCACCTGCATAAATCACGACATCATCTTCAACAATTGGATGGCGTATATAATCTTTTTTCAAACCACCATCATCATTGGTTTCAAAGCGTTTTGCTCCAAGGGTCACGGCCTGATAAATACGAACGCGTTCCCCAATCACACAAGTCTCGCCAATCACCACACCCGTACCATGATCAATGAAAAATCCTTTGCCGATTTGCGCACCCGGATGAATATCAATTCCTGTTGCAGAGTGAGCCAACTCCGAAATAATGCGTGACAATAAAGGCACTTGAGCATAGAGCTGATGGGCAATTCTGTGATAAATAATCGCAAATATGCCCGGATAGCAGAGTAATACTTCATCTACACTATGTGCTGCTGGATCACCTTCATAAGCCGCCCGCACATCGCCGTCTAAAAGGCGCCGTATAGAGGGCAAAGTGTTGGCAAAATCCTGCACAATAGTTTGAGCAAGTTCTTGTGGCTGCTGCACTGGGCTTGAATGACCCAAATGACGTTTTGCTTCATAATTCAAAGCCAGTTGTACTTGAGCATGTAAGGCTGTTAGCACCCGATTTAAAGTATAGGCAATATAAGAATCTTCAGTTTCCTGACGTAAGTCGGCAGGGCCTAAACGCATTGGAAATAAAATGCCGCACAGGTCATCTAAAATGGCCTTTAAAGCTTCTTTAGATGGAAGTTCGCGGCCCCCAAATTCTTTTGTCCTGTGCTGTTGCTGACGCCAGTCATGCCTTGCTTGTTGTAAACCTTGTACAACCGCATTAATGTTCCATTGAGTCACAAGCTTTCCTTGATTCACTGAAAATTGATTGAAGTATTAGTCTTGTTGCCAAGGAAGTTGGTGGATGCGCCAGCCATTTTTCTGATTACGCTGTTGTTGATCATTTAGATCGCCTTCGAAGCCTTCAAGAACGTTATAAATGTGTTCAAAACCTGCATTAAATGCGGTTTCGGCAGCTTGTGCTGAACGGTTGCCACTACGGCATAACAAAAGAATGGTTTTGTCTTTACCAACTTTTGATTCAAGTTCTTTTAAAAAGCGTGGATTACGGTTAAATGATGTGCCTGTTGCCCATGCAACATGGATACTTTCAGGGACATAACCCACAAATTTACGTTCTTCATTGGTACGCACATCAACTAAAACAGCTTCTCCTTGTTGTACGAGTTGCCATGCGTCAACAGGTGATAAACTGCCACTAAAATTTAGTTCGTGTTCTTGTGCATATTGCTGCGCTTTAGCAAGAATATCTTCGGCCGAAAAGGATGTATTTGAACCATTTGAGATAAAACCTTGTGGAGTTTCAGTATTTAATTTAGCGTTCATTGAATATATCCTTATCTTTGATTCAGATTGTTAAGGTTCAATTTACGCGTTTTTAAATATAAGCAAAAATAAGGAATATCTATTTATATATATTATTTTGATAAATAAGAGCGGTGAATATTTTATATAAAACAGTATTAGTTAATCTTATAAAGTTATTAAAATAAAATAAATTTAAGAAATTTTATTATTTAGTAAAAAACCGTACAGATTAAAATAATCCGCACGGTTTTTAAAATTAAGCAAATCCACCATTTACACGAATGACTTGAGAGTTTACCCAGCGCCCATCTGGACCAGCCAACATGGCCACTACGTCAGCAATTTCGTTAGGTGTTCCGATTCGTTCCAATGGAGCAAGTTTTGCAATAGCCGCTACTTGTTCATCAGTTTTTCCATTATAAAAAAGGTCAGTGCCTGTCGGGCCGGGTGCAACGGCGTTTACAGTAATATTCCGTCCACGTAACTCATTTGCTAACACATGTACCAAACCTTCGAGACCTGCTTTTGAAGCAATATAAGGACCATATAAAGGAAAAGATTTGGCAATTACACTGGTCGAAAGCGCAATAATCCGGCCACCATCTGGCACTGTTTCGGCCGCATGCGCCAATATTAAAAACGCGCCACGTAAATTGGTATGAATTACTTTATCGAAATCTGGCAGGCTTTCAGGTGTAATTTTTGCCATAGGCATAATACCGGCACTATGAACCACAACGTCTAATTGCCCGTTAATCGCTTTAGCTTCTTGAAACAAACGGCTCACCTCATGTTCATTTGCAACATCCGCCTGAATAGCTGAGGCTTGACCACCTTGCTCAATAATATGTTCTACAGTGGCTTGGGCATGCGCTTTATTGCCAGCATAGTTAACAATCACATAAAAACCATTTTGAGCTAAACGTTCTGCAACAGCACGGCCAATACCACGTGATGCGCCAGTAACCAGAGCTGTTTTTATTGAAATATTCATTTTTAGATTGCCTGTTTGAGTAAGTATGGCTTATTTTAATAATATAGAAATATGGGATAAATCATCAGAATTGGATAAGATAATTCCGTATATATTAATAATGGATAGGGTTAAAAGATATCACCATGGACAAATTTGATACCTTGCAACTTTTTACCCGTATCGTAGAGCTGGGTAGTTTTAGTCAGGCAGCCGATCAGCTAAATATCCCACGTGCTACAGCAAGTAATGCCATTAAGGAGTTAGAGAATAACTTACAGTGCCGTTTACTAGAGCGGACGACTCGGCATGTAAGGCCATCACTAGATGGACAGGCATTTTATGAACGCTGCACACAAATATTATCGGAACTTGATGATGCCGAATCATCTTTACGCAATGTAATTGCTCAGCCCCGTGGTTTATTACGTGTCGATTTATCAGGCGCACATGCAACTAAAATTGTTTTACCCAATATCGACCAATTTCACGAGTTATACCCTGACATTGAACTGGTAATCAGTACGGGGGATCGCTTGGTTGATCTGATTAGGGAAGGGATAGACTGCGTAGTGAGGGCGGGGCGTTTAGATGATTCCACTTTAATTGCCAGACATTTGGTCGATATGCCACAAGTCATTTGTGCAAGTCCTGACTATTTAAATAAACATGGAACGCCAGAGCAACCAGAAGATTTGTTATCACATTATTGTGTCAATTTCTTTTCGACATCAGGCGGACGGAATTATCCATTTGAATTGATGGTGAATGGCAAAAAACAAGATTATTTTTTGAAAAGCTGGATCGCGGTAAATGACGCTGAAAACTATGTATTATCTGCCTTACAAGGGGCTGGCTTAATTCAAGTACCGCGCTACCATGTGGCAAATGAATTAAAAAATGGGCGTCTGGTTCAGGTTTTATCTGAGTGGGAAATCCCGAAGATGTCAGTTTCTGCTTTATATCCGCAGCATCGGCAGCTCTCGCCACGCGTACGAGTTTTTGTCGCTTGGCTGAGTGAGTTATACACGGGCTATTTTGCCAACTTTGTATACCCGCAAAAATGAAATATCTTGCGGGTAAGTCAAAAACTAAATGATATTTTTAAGACTGATTCTGCAATTTATCTTGAGTCTTGGTCTCAAAATCACTCGCATCATGGCGTTCATGCAACTGCGTAGCTAAATCACCAAAAGTACGGTTGACCATACGGCCACGTTGTACCGCAGGGCGCGCTAAAATCGCATCTGCCCAACATTGAACATTTTTATATTGATCGACACCTAAAAACTCCGCGCCGTTATACACCCAGTTTTTAACAAGACCGCCATACCAAGGGAACGCTGCAATATCAGCGATGCTATATTCAGAACCAGCCAAATATTCGTTTTTTGCCAGATGCTGATCTAATACATCAAGTAAGCGTTTTGTTTCCATTGCAAAGCGGTTAATCGCATATTCAATTTTAACAGGGGCATAAGCATAAAAATGTCCAAAACCACCACCTAAGTAAGGTGCACTGCCCATTTGCCAGAATAACCAATTGAGGCATTCAGTACGTGCAGCAATATCAGTCGGAATGAATGCTTTAAACTTTTCAGCCAAGTAAAGCAAAATTGAGCCAGACTCAAATACTCTTAATGGCGGGTTTTGACTATGGTCAACCAATGCTGGAATTTTAGAGTTGGGATTAATTTCTACAAAGCCACTACCAAATTGCTGTCCTTCACCAATTTTAATCAGCCAAGCATCATATTCAGCATCTTTATGTCCTAACGCTAAAAGCTCTTCTAGCAAAATAGTGACTTTTTGACCATTAGGCGTTGCTAAAGAATAGAGCTGGAGCGGATGTTTCCCTACTGGAAGTGTATGTTCATAACGCGCACCTGAGGTAGGTTGGTTTAAATCGGTTTTCTCTCCAGTCCATTGCCAAACTTGTGGAGGAATATAGTTTGAATCACTCATTTTTTATCTCATGTTTGGTGTAAATATAAGGATTTATTTATGTCGCAAGGCAAGCCATTTTTGTACGCTCGGACGTTGCCATTGCTGTAATGCATAGGTTTTTAAACGCTGTGGTACAGCATCACCATTTTGAATAAGGCGTTGCAACATCAGGGCAAGTTCAGCATCCACAATACTCCATGAACCAAAAAGAAATTCGGCATCAGACGCAAGAAGTTTTTCTGCAACAAAGAAAAGTTTCTCCGCAGCTTTTTTGCCTTCTTCTGAAAGTGGAGTGGACTTGGGCTGAATAAAAATAACATCGGTTGGACGTTCAGTTCTTAGGGCTACTAAGTCCGATCGGAGCCATGCCTGAATTTGTCTTGCTCTTGCGCGTGCTTGAATATCTTTTGGATAAATAGCTGTGTTTGGATAAAGCTCTTCAAGATATTCCAAAATGGCAGAAGATTCTGATAAGGCAAAATCATTATGCTCAAGTACAGGCACTTTGGCAGTTAGTGACTTTGCTACATAAGATTTTTCAAACTGGCCTTGCTGGCCTAAGTTGATGGTCGCTATTTCAAATGGAATTTGTTTTTCATGTAGCCCTACAAAAACTGTAAACGCGTAGGGGCTTAGAAATTGTGAATCTGTGTACAGCTTAAAATGTTCATTATTCATTGTTATTGTCCATGTCATAAAACAATCGGATCTAGTCTAAGTGAGCTGATCCAAGATTGGGTAGCTTTTTTGTGGAAAAGCTTTATCGGTTTTTGAATTAAGCTATTTCAGTGTTCTACGTTAGGGCTTAATGTGTTGAAAATGCTGACGAACAATACTAAGCCATGCCTGTACCGCTGGTGAGACAGGAAGATTCTTTTTCCAAGCCATGACTAAGTGCCACTGAATATTTGGTTTTTCGAGTGGCACTGCTGCAAATAAAGTCGGGTCAAGCATGTCGGTATAATATTGAGGGAGAAGCGCAATTCCCATACGTTGTAACACCATGTCTGCCAAGAGATGCCATTGGCTGGTACGGCAAGCAATGGTTGGGTAAAAACCATGCTGCTTACAAGCATCGAGAATAATACTGTTTAAAGAGAAATTTTCAGGAAACATTAAAAATGATTGGTGTTGTAGCTCTTCTAGATTTATTTTTTTGCGGGTTGCCCAAGTTGCATCACGACGTAAAAGTACCATTAAAGGGTAGTTACATAACTCGATGCTATTAAAGATTTGCTTATCAAAAGGCTGCAATAAAACGCCAACGTCTAGTTCATTGTTAAGCAAAGCTTGTTCAATACCGCGTGAACCAACTTCCATAAAAGCTAATTCAATATCTGGCAATTGCTGATGATAATCAAATAGGGCAGTCGTTAAGAGCTGCGAGCCTAAAGGCGGAACGCCAAGTTTTAGAGTTCCTGTTTTTAATTGTTGGTAGTTTTCAATTTCAAGAAAGATGTTCTGTTCTGCTTGAAGAAGCTCAATCGCATGTTGATAAATGCGCTCTCCAATTTCAGTTAGTTCAATTTGTCTTTTTCGTCCATGATCGGGTTTAACCAAAAGCTGTACCTGAAGCTGCTCTTCGAGTTGTTGTAATATTTTACTAATGGTGGGCTGAGTCAGATATAACTCTTCAGCAGTACGGGTAAAACTTTTAGTTTTAACCAGAGTAACAAAGCACTGTAATGATTTTAGAGAAAGCATAATAAAGAATAGATTATTCCATTTTGGAATAATATTAACATGAATAATTCATATTTAGCAGGTTTAACCAAGCTAGCATAATAGTGTAGTTAACCATTTAATTTCGAAAAATGAGTACTGAATCTGCTTCTGGAACACCCTCACAACCATCACTGTTCGTGTTAGTTAAACAAATTCTCATTTTGGCTGGATTTTGGTGGATCGGATATCTCTTACACCAAAAACTCGGTGTGCCTGTCTCGGCAGGTATTTTAGGTATGTTTTTATTGCTTTTATGCCTGTTCTTTAAAATTATCAAAATGGATCAGGTGGCAATGGGAGCAACTGTGGTTTTAGGTGAGCTATTACTGTTTTTTGTGCCTGTAGTCGTTGCCGTTGTCCAGTATAAAACCCTTTTTATGACCGAAGGATGGCAAATCGTCTTAAGCATTGGGGTTGGGACCATTTTAGTCATGTTAAGCACTTCACTGACTATTCATTATTACAATCGTTTGAAGGCTTACTTACAGGCTAGAAAACGTCTTCAACATAAGCATATCTAAAGAGCATAATGACATGAATATCTGGTCAATTCTTTGTCTCATCTGGACTTTGGCCGCCTATGTTGTGGCAAAGCGAATCTATCAAAAACATCCAAAACTTTGGTTATCACCCGCAATTAGTGTGCCTGTACTTACCATCATTTTGATGACGATTTTTGGAATTTCATATCAAACTTACGCAGAAGATACCCAGTGGATTGTTAATTTATTAGGTCCTGCAACGGTAGCTTTCGCTATACCGATTTATCGTTATCGGGAAACGATTCGTAAAAACCTCGGAGTTCTTACGATTGCGATTATTGTGGGCATGAGTGTAGGCGTGATGACTGCCTATAAAATGGCGCAGTGGTTCCACTTTAGCCCTGAAGTCACCAACAGTTTGATGGCACGTTCTATTTCAACACCTTTTGCCATGATTTTAGCTGAAGATATTCATGGTTCGGCGGCATTGGTTTCCCTATTTACTGTTATTACCGGTTTGGTCGGTATGATTTGTGGCGATGCAATTTTGGCAATTACTAAAATTCGTTCTAATGTGGCAAATGGTGCCGCCTTGGGTAACGCAGCGCATGGTTTTGGTACAGTTAGAGCACAGCAGCGCAATAGTGAAGAAGGGGTGATTGCCAGTTTAACCATGGTTATTGCTGGTATTTTAATGGTACTCATTGGACCATTTGCGATTCATCTATGGTTGCTGTTGTAAGGTTTACCTACATTGACTTGGCGTGCTGTTGAATAATCTTTGATAATTTTTTGATAGCTTGTTGCATCAGTTCGGGTTCAAAATCGCCTAAGCCGACAATTAAACCCGAACGTCGCCGCTCTTTTGAAAATGTCGGTGAAATTGCTTTGATGGCAATACCTGCATCGACTGCCGAGCTTGCAACGTCAATATCATTAATATGTTGAGCAAGCCATAACACCATATGCATGCCTTGATCGCCTGGCTGTAACCAAGCCAGTTCTTGAGGTATGTATTTTTCAATCAAGCCAATAATGTATTCTCGAACTTCTGCATAGACATTTCGAGTACGTCGAATATGTCGTTCCAAATAACCCTCTTGAATAAAAGCAGCCAAAACGTGCTGGTCAGCTGCAGGCGGGTGTCGATCAATTAAGACTCTAAGCCCACAAAAAGGTGCTACCAATTCTTTAGGTAACACAGCATAGCCAAGTCTAAGAGACGGAAATAGGACCTTACTGAAAGTGCCAAGATAAATGACTTGGTCGGGTGCCATGCCTTGTAAAGAAGGGAAAGGCTGCCCGTTATAACGAAGTTCACTATCGTAGTCATCTTCAATGATCCATGCATTTTGTTGCTTTGCCCAAGTTAATAAAGCTGTACGTCTTGCTAGACTCATTGGCATACCAAGTGGATATTGGTGAGACGGTGTCACAAAAGCAGCACGGGCATGTTTAGAAAGCTTAATCCCAGTTTCAACCTGAATGCCTTCTTCATCAACAGGAACACGCACCATTCGAATATTTTGTACAGCATGCTCAAAAATAGCCGTTGTACCCCGATAAGCCGGATCTTCAACCCAAACTTCATCTTTTGCTTCAAATAAAATCTGGCTACAAATATAAAGTGATTGCTGGATGCCAGGTGTAATCACAATTTGGTCAGGTTCGCAGTGGACAGAGCGTGACCGTCGGACATAGTCTGCTATAGCGACTCTTAGTGATAACACGCCTTGAGGTTCGCCATAACCCGAAGGAATCCCTGCACCTCGTGATCTATATTTATTACCAAATTTACGCCAGATGTCGCTCGGTTGAGTACGACCGACGGGGACAGATACCGCAAAAGGAACATGAGGAAGTGGCTTAAATTCATCAAGCACTTTGGCATAAGAACGTGCCGATTTGGTCAACGATATCGAGTTAGGTTTATTTTCTTTTGATGAATGTTGTATTACAGATGTTTTAACCAAAGCATGAGACACATAAGTGCCAGTTCGTGGTTGAGAGTCAAATACACCTTCAGCTAAAAGCTGATCGTAAGCTTCGATAATCGTTCCGCGAGCGACCCCAAGTGTTTGAGCCAGTTCACGTGAAGAAGGCAACGGATCGCCGGGCTGTAAATCACCACTTTGTACAGCTTCACGCAAAGCTTGGGTCAGTTGAGCACTTATCTTTCCTTGGCTTTTATCAATCTTTGCAATAGACGGAAGTTCCACAACTTTTGCCATTCTTGCCATAATTCTGGTCTACTTAAAAAAATACAAAGTGGTTCTTTTTAATAAACCACATAAACCAGAAAATTTACAACACAAAATATAAATAGCCCTGATATTTACAGCGAGGTTTTTAGCCATGTATATCCCTGATGATTTTGCAGAAAACCGTTTGGATGTATTGCATTCTCTTATTACAGAACATCCATTTGGGGTGCTTTTTACGCATGGAAGTAATGACTTAGATGCAAATCATCTTCCATTCGAGTTACAAGCAAATGAAGGGAAATTTGGCATGCTACATGCTCATGTGTCACGAAATAATTCTGTTTGGCAGGACATTAAAAATGGAGATGAGGTATTGGTCGTTTTTCAAGCAGGAGATGCTTATATTTCACCAAACTGGTACCCATCCAAACATGAACAGCACAGACAAGTACCCACATGGAACTATAGGGTTGTGCATGCTTATGGGAAAGTGACGATTCGAGATGATGAACGTTACGTCCGTGGTGTTGTGGCTCGTTTAACCCGCACCCATGAAGCTTCTCAACCTGAACCATGGAAAATGTCAGATGCACCAAAAGACTATCTTGAACCGATGTTAAAGGCGATTGTGGGAATGGAAATTGAAATTACCAAGCTGCAAGGAAAATCAAAACTTGGGCAAAACAAAGAACGCCGAGACATTTTAGGCGCGGCAGATGGCCTATCGAAATCTGGTCATCAAACTATAGCGAATGCCATGTACAGTGTGGCTGAGTTAAATAAATAATTTTGAAAATATAAAAGCTTAATATCAATTGAGGAGATAAAGATGTCTTTGACTACACCTGTTGAGTTATTGGGTGAACACGTTATTTTAAAGCCGCTAGATGTAACTCAAGCTGAAGCGCTCAAAGAGGCCGTTTGCGATGGGGAACTCTATAATCTTTGGTATACCCGTGTGCCAAGACCTGAACAGATGGCTGCTGAAATTGAAAGACGTCTTGATTTGCAAAAATCCGGCTCTATGTTGCCATTTTATATTGAAGACCGAAAAACGGGGCGAGCGCTGGGCATGACAACTTTAATGCATATTGAAGAAGCCCATCGCCGTGTAGAAATTGGCTCAACATGGTATCGAAAGTCTGCACAACGTACGCCTGTAAATACTGAATGTAAAAAGCTATTGTTGGCTCATGCATTTGAGACTTTAAACTGTATTGCGGTTGAGTTACGCACATCTTCTTTAAATGTTCAAAGTCAAGCCGCGATTGTACGCTTGGGTGCAAAGCTAGACGGTGTGCTAAGAAGCCATCAAATTGTGAAAGATGATATTTTGCGGGACACTCATGTTTACAGTATTTTAAAACATGAATGGCCTGCGGTCCGTCAAAATCTAGAATGGCTATTGAGCAAACCGCGTTAAAAGGAATTTTAAGCAAGCTGTTTTTCTCTTTTTTGGCTTAGCCAAAAGAGAGAAGCTGCGGCAATCACCAGCCATGGTATTAAAGCCATATTCATTGCTTTCCAGCCAAATAAATCCAGTAAAGCACCTGCACTAAACGAACAAATCAAACCGACAACAAAAACGGTCATATCGTTAATAGCTTGGGCCTTGGCTTTTTCAGCTACAGAATAAGTTCCTGTGAGTAAAGAAGTACTGCCAATAAATAAAAAGTTCCAACCCACGCCTAATAAAATTAAAGAAATAGCAAAAGATGCGAACTGAATACCTGAGAGAGCAAACCCAATGTAGCAAGCAAATAATAAAAGACCTGCAAACATGATTTTAAGCACACCAAAGCGAGCGATTAAATGTCCAGTAAAGAATGAGGGTAAAAACATACCAAGTACATGTAGTTGAATGACTGTCGTAATTGACCCAAGTTCATGGTGTGAATGTCGCATGGCAATGGGTGTTGCGGTCATACCTAAAATCATAATGCCATAACCTGTGACGGCACCAAACAGAGCAACTAAATAGGTCGGTTGAAAGACAATCTGTTGCCATGGACGACCAGCAGTAAAGTCAGACTTTTGCTCAACTGTATCAGCTATATGTAAGCTAGATAAAATGCCCATTGCCACAAGTGAGATGATACTAATAATTAAAAATGAACCGATATATTCTAAATGCTGGAATAAGGGTCCACCAAAACGGGCTAAAGTCGGACCAATCAGTGCTGCAACAATTCCACCTGCCATAACCCAAGAAATAGCGCGTGAGCGGAACGCATCATTTGCCACTTCACTGGCAGCAAAACGGTAAAACTGAGCAAAGGATTGATAGGCCCCGACACATAGCGTACCCAAAGCCAGAAGCATGAGTGAGCTATAAAAAATGCCGATTGATGCAATAATGCCGCCGAGCACACCTAAAAAAGCGCCAAATAGAAAACCGTTACGTCGTCCTACACGTGCCATGAGCATCGATGCAGGGAACATCATTAAAGCCGTACCCAAAAACATAGAGGCGATAGGCAGCGTTGCAAGTGTTGGGGTATTTGCAATATTTGCCCCAGCCAAGCCACCAATGGTCATGACCATGACAGAAACGGTTTGGAAAAGTGATTGGGAACTCGCCAAAATTAATACTTGGCGGTGCATAGTATTTTGAAGCATAAAGAGCCTTTAATTATATTCAGCAATGGCTGAGGCTAGGTGTCCGGTTTTTACATAAAGACAAGCGCCAGACAAACCCGCTTGAAAATGGGCAGGTGTTTTTGGAGGTAGGCGTATCCATGTTCCAGCGTCAAAAACCATTTCTTTATCAACCAACTGACCTTGGGTAATCAAAATTTCGATTCCACCCTCAGCTTCTTCAATAAAAAGTTGCTGCGGCTTGAGTTTTTCTAAATAAGTGTGTTCATAACTTGCATCAACCAATGTGCAAATTAAACGCGAATCTATTTTTTGCCATTGTGTTGGGTCATTGGTATTGATTCGTAAGGTTTGAGTTTCTGACGTAGGAATTTGCATAAGTTTGACAAAAATCAATGCACCTTCTTCGCTCGACGGTTGATGTACCGACTGATGGGGACTCCGTAAATACCATCCAGCGGGATAGTGTTGATTTTGATTTTCAGTAAATACGCCTGAAAGTACGAGGATTTCTTCACCATGATGATGTCGATGTTCAGGGAAAGTTGTATGTGGTGCATATTTGACCAAACTAGTCGCGCGGGCTACTTCATCGCCAATACGATCGAGCATGACACGATCAACTTCCCCACGGGGAGATTTCACCCAGTGATAGTCTTCAGGTTTGATAATCACAGCCTGTGAAAAATCGGTATGGATCAACATGAATACTCTCCTCCTAAAGGCAATTCTCTTTATTCAATAACAAAATAAATAAAGTGAGTGAGCAAGCCTACTCAAGATGTAAAAATTTAATCGTTATGAATAGATTACAGAGCATTTTAGAAATAAAGATTTATAAGTACAAATGAGATAATCTACTTAGCCAATAAAGAAAATCTTTAGTGTTATGAATTCACCAGTTTATCTCAATGCACTTCGTGCTTTTGAAGCCAGTGCACGACACAAAAGTTTTTCTACTGCGGCAAAAGAGTTGAATGTGACACCTGCTGCGGTGGGGCAATTGGTACGCACACTTGAAGATTGGTTAGGTTTTCCTTTATTTCATCGGCAAACTAACGGTAAAAATCGGCTGGTTGCTACCGAACTGGCTGAGTCGGTTTTACCGGATATTCGGGCGGGTTTTGATAAGTTGACTTTGGCTTTGGAAAAATTAAAACAAGATTCTCTATCAGGTGTGCTTAATATTGCGGTGAGCCCTGCATTTGCCGAAAAATGGCTATTACCAAGAATTGATCATTTTCAAAAACAATATCCAGATATTGATATTCGTTTAGACATTAACTTGAAAACCGTAGATTTTTTAGAACAAAAAGTCGATGTGGGTGTCAGATATGGTCAAGGACAATGGCAAGGTTTAGAAGCCGTTAAACTTATGGATGAAGAGGTTTATCCCGTATGTTCGCCCGCATTTTTAAATGAACATTCATTTCTCTTAACCCCAAATGATCTGAAAAATACCACTTTAATTCATGATCTTTCTATGGAAAAACATCAACAATTTCCGGGGTGGCAATCTTGGCTAAAAAGTGTAGGTTTGAATGACATCAATATTAGCCGTGGTATGCAAATCAACAGTTCATCTGCAGTTTTACAGGCTGCAATGGAAGGACATGGTGTTGCATTAGCGCGTAGTGTTATGGTGCAAAAAGATATACAAACCGGGCGTTTGATACGATTATTTCCTCAAATTCACTTCTCATCGCCCTTTTCTTATTATTTGGTGTACCGACCACAATACGTAAATTTACCCAAAGTCAAAATCTGTCTAGATTGGTTTTTTGAAGAAATTCATCGAATATAAAATTAATCATTAACCTGAAGTTAATAACTAACGAAGTAGGTTGATTGATCGAAATTCCATAAAGCGTTTTTATAGATTCAGAACAAAACTGCGATCTATAGGTAAGTACATGGAAGGATCAGTTCAGAATAAAGAACGATTATGGACAAAGCGGCGTCATGCCAAACAACTAAAACTAGAGATGGCAAACCAATATACCGATGGTGTGGTGATTCCAACTCAAGACATTATTAAAGTTTTGGAAACCTTAATTACACCGGGTGACAAAGTTGTACTCGAAGGGAATAACCAAAAGCAGGCTGATTTTTTATCGCGCTCTTTGGCTCAAACCAATCCAGATATTTTGCATGATTTGCATATGATCATGCCAAGCGTAGGGCGTTCAGAACATCTTGATCTGTTTGAAAAAGGTATTGCGCGTAAGCTCGATTTTTCTTTTGCTGGCCTACAAAGTTTGCGTATTAGTCAGTTAATTGAAGATGGTTTACTAGAGATTGGTGCGATTCATACCTATATCGAACTATATTCACGTTTGGTAGTCGACCTCATTCCAAATGTGGTGCTCTCAGCGGGTTTTATGGCAGACCGTCAAGGCAATATCTATACAGGTCCAAGTACCGAAGATTCTCCAGCACTTATTGAACCTGCTGCTTTTAGTGACGGTATTGTGATTGTTCAGGTCAATGAACTGGTCGATGACGTCTCAGAGTTACCCCGTGTCGATATTCCTGCTTCTTGGGTTGATTATGTGGTGGTGGCGGATCAGCCATTTTATATCGAACCGTTATTTACTCGTGACCCGAAACACATTAAGCCAGTGCATGTGCTTATGGCGATGATGGCAATTCGCGGAATTTATGAAAAGCATAATGTGCAATCGTTAAACCATGGTATTGGTTTTAACACTGCGGCAATTGAACTGATTTTACCGACCTATGGCGAGTCTCTAGGTTTAAAAGGAAAAATTTGCCGAAACTGGACACTGAATCCGCATCCAACCTTAATTCCAGCGATTGAAACCGGTTGGGTTGAAAGCGTGCATTGCTTTGGTACCGAACTCGGTATGGAAAAATATGTTGCTGCTCGTCCCGACGTTTTCTTTACAGGTCGTGATGGCGCTTTACGTTCCAACCGTATGATGTGTCAGCTTGCAGGTCAGTACGCCGTTGATTTGTTTATTGGCGCAACTTTGCAAGTTGATGGTATGGGCCATTCTTCAACTGTCACCAAAGGTCGTTTGGCTGGTTTCGGTGGTGCACCAAACATGGGGCATGATCCACGCGGACGTCGTCATGATACACCTGCATGGTTAGATATGCGTTTGCAAGGTGCCAATGAAACCGAAACTTATTTGGCACGTGGTAAAAAGTTAGTTGTACAAATGGTGGAAACCTTCCAAGAGGGTGGCAAGCCAACTTTTGTAGATCGTCTCGATGCGATTGATGTTGCTAAAACGGCAGGCTTACCTTTAGCCCCGATCATGATTTATGGCGATGATGTGACCCATTTACTGACCGAAGAAGGCATTGCTTATCTATATAAAGCAAGCAGTCAAGAAGAGCGTCAAGCCATGATTGCTGCGGTGGCAGGTGTGACCAGTATTGGTTTAACTCAAGACCCAAAAACAACAGCACGTTTAAGAAGTGAAGGTCTGGTGGTATTCCCTGAAGATTTAGGTATTCGCCGTACCGATGCCACACGTGAACTTTTAGCGGCGAAAAATATTGCCGACTTGGTGACATGGTCAGATGGTTTATATCAACCACCTGCAAAATTCAGGAGTTGGTAATGATGGCACAAGTACAATATCAAACATTTAGCGATAGTCAGCTTTTAGCAGATATGGCAGTCAAAGCGTTAATTGATGAAGTTAATCTGACGCCTAAACCAGCCTTGGTAGATCGCCGTGGCAGTGGTGCACATGATGACCTGACTTTGGAATTAATGGAGCGCTCTGCGAAAAGTTTAGGACCCATGTTTGAAGCGATGGCTCAAGCTGCGAAGCATCACGGAAAAGTTTGTCTGGCCTTACGCGAAGACATTGGAGAAATTGGCCGCCAAGGTGAAAAGACCATGATGTTGGCGACAAATGGTGTCAACACACATCGCGGTGCAATTTGGGCATTAGGGTTAATGGTTACCGCAGCAGCATTAGCGCACACGAATCAACAGTACTTTTCTGCTGTTGAGCTATGCCAGTTAGCAGGCCAGATTGCTCAGTTTGAAGATCGCTTTATTCCAAAGCAGGCTTTGAGTCATGGTCAGCAAGTACAAAAGAAATTAGGCATCTTAGGTGCCAAGGAACAGGCACAACAAGGCTTTCCAACTATTGTGAATTTTGGGTTAAAGCAACTTTATCAAAGTCGTAGTAAACCCATGAAAGAAGAGTTTGCTCGTTTAGATGCCTTACTTGCCATGATGACTGATTTGACCGATACCTGTGTGCTTTATCGATCTGGAACATCTGGTTTAAAGCATATGCAACAAGGTGCTCAGCAAGTATTGGATTTGGGTGGCAGTTCAAGCTTAGAAGGTCGACGTGCTTTGCATCTTTTAGAGATTGATCTGCTTCGGATGAAGGCGTCTGCTGGTGGTGCCGCAGATTTGTTGGCAGCAACCTTGTTTATAGATCGTGTTGAGCAGTCATCTGTGAAAAATAAAAAGGGATTTTGATTATGGAAACACTTCATTTTGAATTTGTGGCCACAGAGCCACCTGTAAAAAAAGCACTAGTAGGATGTGTAGGCTCTGGCGATTTAGAAATTTTGATGGAACCCGGTGAAAAGGGAAAGACCTCTATTCAGGTAGTGACTTCGGTAGATGGCAGTGCAGCACGTTGGCACAATCTTTTTGAACGGATTTTTACTGCTCAAATACCGCCAGCGGTCAATATTGATATTCATGACTTTGGTGCAACTCCCGGTGTCGTTCGCTTACGACTGGAACAAGCATTGGAGGAGATTGCTCATGACTGATATCGAGAGCTTGTTAAATAAACAAGATTTTATTGAGCTGAGTGCAAGAGAGCGTGCTAAAGCATTATTAGATGAAGGGACTTTTCGAGAGTTACTCGACCCATTTGCCCGTGTTATGTCGCCTTGGCTCGTTAAACAGAATATTGTGCCGCAAGCCGATGATGGCGTGGTGATTGCAAAAGGATCTATTCAAGAACGCCCAGTGGTTTTAATTTCTATTGAAGGCTTATTTCAAGGTGGCAGTTTAGGTGAGGTGGGCGGTGCCAAAATTGCGGGTGCCTTAGAACTTGCGGTTGAAGACAATCTGAAAGGCATTCCAACAGCTGCAATTTTATTGTTGGAAACAGGTGGCGTTCGCTTACAAGAAGCAAATCTGGGTTTGGCTGCAATTGCTGAAATTCAGGCTGCAATTGTGAACTTACGGCAGTATCAACCCGTAATTGCTGTGGTCGCAGGCAGTGTAGGGTGCTTCGGCGGTATGTCAATTGCAGCTGGACTATGTAGCTATATTGTAATGACACAAGAAGGACGTTTAGGTCTAAATGGCCCACAAGTGATAGAACAAGAAGCTGGTGTACAAGAATATAACGCTAAAGATCGTCCATTTATATGGAGTATTACGGGTGGTAATCAGCGCTTCACTAGTGGTTTGGCAGATGCTTATGTAGACGATGATCGCCAGAAAATTCGTCAGCAAGTCATCGCTTATTTAACTCAAGGCGTACCTCATCAGCATCGTAGTTCAAATTACTCATTCTATTTAGAAAAGCTACAACAAGTTGATACTGCTGAGCAGATTACCCCAGCACAAGTTCAAGCTTTGTATCAAGGAGAGCAAGCATGAATATCGCCGTTGATACATTAAAAGCATCTACTCGTGGTGCACATTGGTTTAAAGCACTTACGCAGGGTTTTAAGACAGTTGAAGGTTTTCCAGCTTCGATTTGGGTGGCTGATGGTCAGATTGATCAGCAAGTGGTGCGCGTGATTACCGTTGTGCAAGATACCAATAATCTGTTCCCACGGGCAAAACAAGGAGAAGTTGGATTATTAGAAGGCTGGAGTTTGGCAAAAGTAGTCGATGATGTGATCCAAGCCGATGCACAGGCTGAAACTAAACGCGCTATTTTATGTCTGGTTGATGTTCCAAGTCAGGCCTATGGGCGTCGTGAAGAATTATTAGGCATTCATCAAGCTTTAGCGGGTGCAGTAGATAGCTATGCTAGAGCCAGATTGGCAGGTCATCCAATTGTGAGTTTATTGGTTGGTAAGTCGATGTCTGGTGCTTTCTTGGCGCATGGATACCAAGCCAATCGTATTATTGCCTTAAAAGATTCAGGTGTTATGGTGCATGCAATGGGTAAGGAATCTGCTGCACGCGTTACCTTACGGTCGGTTGATGAGTTAGAGCAATTGGCCTCAAGCATTCCACCAATGGCTTATGACATTGAAAGTTATGCCACGCTTGGTTTGTTATCTGAACTGTTATCTGTTGAAAACCCTGAACAACCGACAAACGATGATCTTTTGTTAGCGAAACAGGCAATTGCTCAAGCGTTTAAAGAAATTAATGCTGAGCAATCGAGAGGACTGGAACAAAGACTGCATGGCCAAAACCGTCAAATGTCTAAAAAGGTCCGTGAATTATTGCGTGAGCAATGGTCATGAAACTTAAGCTCGAAGCCCATGATTTGTTGTGGGGTATGACGGTCGATTGCTTGGCCGATGATGCTCCACATTGGGTGAAAGAGGTATTACTACGTGGTGATCCTGTTGTAGTTCGACGGGAAATTACTCCTGAAGATCAGGTGGCCGTGGGTATAAGAGGACAATTTCGCTATCAACGATATGCAGCGCAAATGCCAAGATCTGTAATTAGCAGACAGCTTAAACCCGAAGCACTAGCTGAAGTAAATCCAAGTCACTTTAAACACTTGGCAGAACGTTTACAGAGCATTTCTAGCATTATGAAAAACTTTTCAGGATGTTGGGGATATACAGGAAGTTTCGGGTTTGAACTGGCAACGGGCATTAAAACAGTAACCCAGCAAAGTGACATAGATTTGTTGATTCGAGCTGAACAACCTTTTGCTAAAAAGCAGGCGATTGAGCTACTCGAAAATTTTCAGCAAGCAGGGCTGAATGTGGATATACAGCTTCAACTTCCACAAGGCGGTTTGGCATTAAAAGAATGGGCAAGGAATAGCAGAAAAGTTCTATTAAAACGTCCTGATGGTGCTGTCTTATTAGAAAACCCATGGAATTAGGGAATAGATATCATGGCTTCAATTTGGGTATATCCGGGACAAGGTGTGCAAAGAAGCAATATGTTGCACGATTTACCTCAAACCGCACTGGTTAAAGAATACCTTGAGCGTGCATCGGATGCACTCAAAGCAGATGTTTTGATGCTAGATAGTCCAGCTGCATTGCAGTCGACACGTGCAGTACAGCTTTGTTTACTGATTTCAGGTGTGGTGAGTTCAGCTTTATTAACAGCGGAAAACTTAACACCTGATTATGTAGCGGGTCTATCAATTGGCGCATGGTCGGCTGCGGTTGTAGCAGGAGTTTTAGCCCTTGAGGATGCCGTTCGTTTGGTTGCCTATCGAGGTGAACTCATGCAAAACGCCTATCCAACAGGCTATGGTATGACGGCCCTAATTGGTACAGACCGTGCAACTGTTGAAACATGGGTCAAACAGATTTATGAAATAACGCCAGAGGTGTTTGTCGCAAATATTAATGCACATAACCAGATCGTTATTTCAGGAAGCTTTGAAGCCATGAACCAAGTTGCTGTTTTGGCAAGGCAACAAGGCGTGGTGGCAAAAAAATTAGATGTATCGGTGCCATCGCACTGTGAATTATTAAGTCAGCAAGCAAAGCAACTTGCAACGTCTATGGAGGGAGTGACTTTAAAGCAGCCTAAAATACGTTATTTAAGTGGTACAACGGCTCGTACGCTTAGCAGGCCAGAACAGATTGGTGATGATTTGGCTTTTAATATGAGTCGAACCGTAGATTGGGAAAGTACCATCCAAGCTGCATGGGAGCGAGGTGTGAGATTGCAGATAGAAGCTTTACCGGGAACGGTGCTTACTACACTTGCACGTCGAATATTTAAAGAAGGAACTGTATTGTCATTTCAGGGAACACGTTTAGACAGCATTCAGTTAGCAATGCAAAATGAAAATAACGCTTCTTTGTAATTACAATACAAATTAAAAATTGAGTAATAACCCAAGGATATGAGGGATTTACAATGATTATTTATGGAACAGCAATATTAGCGATCTGCCATTTATTAGGTGACTATCTTGGTAACACCTTAGGCATGGTATTAGGCGTTAAAGCCAATGTCGGTGGAGTGGCTATTTCGATGATTCTGTTAATCTTATCTAAAGAATTATTGGCAAAAAAAGGTTACTTACCTCAAGTCACACAATTTGGCGTCTTGTATTGGTCAGGTATGTATATTCCGATCGTAGTTGCGATGTCAGCAGGTCAAAATGTCGTTGCCGCTTTATCAGGTGGTATGTTAGGGCTGATTGTCTCTATTGCATCGTTAATCGGTACGGTTTTAGTCATCCGTTATTTAAATAGAATTAGTGGCGACTATGAAACTTATGAATGGACGTTAGAAAGTAAGGAAAAAATAGCCTAAGCAAACATAAACTACAAAAGTTCAATCAAAAAGGATTTAAATGATGGACGCTATAATTGCTGTGTTATCAAAAAATGCATTAGTTACTGCTCTTGCCGTAACGGGTTTAATGATGTTCGTTTCCCATCTACTCTCAAAATATTTGACGAAGGGAAAATTACAAAGCTCTGCAATCGCGATTACTTTAGGTTTGGTTGTTGCTTACTTTGCAGGAGTTTATACTCAAGGAACCAAAGGTGTTTCAGACATCGCTATTTTTTCTGGTTTTGCGCTGTTGGGCGGAGCCATGATTCGTGATTTAGCGATTGCTTCAACTGCATTTGAAGTTGATGTGAAAGAAGTAAAGAAAGCAGGCAAAATTGGTCTCATTGCATTAATGCTTGGTTGCGTTGTGCCTTTTGTAATCGGAGTTCTGGTTGCATGGAGCATGGGCTATAGAGATCCCATTTCTATGACAACGATCGGTGCAGGCGCAATGACTTATATTGTTGGTCCAATTACAGGAACCGCAATTGGCGCAAGCTCTGATGTAATCGCACTTTCTATTGCGATTGGATTAATCAAGTCAGTTTTCTTTATGGTAGGGACGCCACTGCTTGCGAAATTTATGTATCTAAAAAGTCCACGCTCTGCCATGGTCTTTGGCGGTTTGGCAGGAACAACCAGTGGCACCGCAGCGGGCCTAGCTGGCACTGATGTTCGATTGGTACCTTATGGCGCTTTAGTTGCAACCTTTTATACAGGACTAGGGTGCTTACTTGGGCCTTCTGTATTTTTCTTAACGGTTAATGCAATTTTTGGATAAATTTTTTGAAAATCGCACAACGGCAACTCATTATTCTTTAATAAGTTGCCGATATTTATTTTTTAAAATTAGTGGCGAACATTCGACATTCAGCAATCAGAGCAAGTAAGTTTGGGTCGCGTTCTTTACTTTTTAAAAAGACCAGACCAATTTCTTGTTGCATGTGGTATTGCTGTTTTAGCGGAATAAGTTTTACCGAACTTTCATAAACCGCAGAAATACGACCAGGTAATAGTGCGAAACCTACACCTGAGCTAACCATACTAATTAAGGTAAAAATATCATTGACCTGCAAAGCAACTTTAGGTGAAAAACCGGCTTTATTAAAAATGATGTCGCTGTCGTTATGAGTTGCAAAACCCTTGGTTAAAGTTAAAAAAGTTTCTTCTTTTAAAAGGCTTAAATCAATATCTTTAAACTCAGCATATTTTGAATCTTTATTGACGGCCAAAAAAATGTCGTCTGAAAACATCGGCAAAATTTCAAAGTCATCATCTTGAGTGGTTTCATTTAAAGCTACAATGATTGCATCCAGCTCCGTGGCTTTCAGCTTTTTCACCAAATCCTGATTTGAACTCAGCAACAGTTGAATATCAAGCTCACTACGTCTGAGTTTGAGACCGCTAATCACATTTGGAATTGTATTTACCGTCAAAGAATAAAGAGATCCTAAATGTAAAACCTTGGCTGCAAAGCCAGCGGCTTCTCTGGTTTTATTTACGGTAATAAAAATGTCTTGTACGATTTTTTGCGCCCGTTCTTCAAATACATAAGCACTTTTTAAAGGAATGAGGTTACGGCCTTCATTTTTAAAAAGAGGACAACGTAAAGCGCTTTCTAAAGAGTGTAGTGCTTTATGAACACTGACATTACTCAGTTGCATTTCTGCCGCGGTTTTAGACAAGTTGCCACAGCGCATAAAGGCCAAAAAAATCTGTATTTTTTTAAGAGTCAGTTCTTCATCTATTTCCATATTAACATCCAGATATTCTTACCCTTAAAATCGCGCTTTAAGATGAAACTATCATAAATTAAATACTTTAAAATTGTGCTTAGGTCGAAGCATCACTTTACAGGCTTGCTTCGACCCTTTGTTGAATGGTTTTGATGACTTGATCTAAAGCAGCTTGAATTTTTTCGTTCCACTCAAAAGAACAATTGATTCTTAAATAATGCTGCTGTGCGGGTAAAACACTAAAGAGTGGGCTTGGCGCAACACCAATATCTTGTTGGATGAGTTCTTCATAAATTTGCATGCTATCGAGTTTATGAGGCAATTTAACCCATAGAAAATAACCGCTTGGGTAATAATAAATCTCGCAGGTAGCGGGCAGATGTTGATTCAAATAGTGGTAAAACTGCTTTTTATAACGTTCAAGTGAAAGTCTAAGTGTGCGTAAGTGTTTTTCATAATGATGATGAGACAAAAACTCAACCAATGCATTTTGAATGAGTGCATTGACTGAAATAGTACTCATGAGCTGTAAGTGTTGGATATGGTCCGAAAATTTACCCGCATAGACCCAACCTACCCGAAAACCTGCACCTAAAGTTTTAGAAAATGAAGAGCAGTGCAGTACCAGATTTTGTTGGTCAAAGTACTTCATCGAAAGTGGTTTTTGCCCGCCATAATAAAGCTCTTCATACACATCATCTTCAATTAAGTAAATTTGGTGTTCATGAAGTAGTTTGGCAATTTTATATTTAATCTCATCACTGACCGTAAACCCGATCGGGTTGTGGCTGTTTAACATGAGCCAACATACTTTAATTGGATATGTATGAATAACCTGCTCAAAAGCCTCTAGGTCAAAACCATGTTGTGGATGTTCGGGAATGGTAATGACCTTAAGCCCTAAACGTTCAGCAGCCTGCCAAGCACCGTAAAACACGGTTTGTTGCAATAGAATATAGTCACCCGGTTTGGCTACTGCTTGTAAAGAAAGATTGAGTGCATCTAATCCTCCGGATGTAATGACAATATCATCTGGATCGGTCTGTATGCCTTGCATACAGTAGCGCTGAGCAATTAGTTTTCTTAACGCTAAATTACCGGGAGGTAGGCTTGCTGTCTGGTCATAGCTTTGCCTTTGCCGTGCAAGTTGCCCCATAATTTGAATAAGTTTGGGGGCAGCTAAAAGTTGACTATCAGGGAAAGCTGAACCAAAAGGCACAACAGACTCATGTTGAATCGATTTAAGATATTTAAAAACTAAAGAATTAATTTCAATTTTAGAATTAAGTGAAACGACCGAATATTGTTCCAGTGGTTTTAGTGCAATTTGCTCGGCAACAAAATAGCCAGACTTTTCCTTTGAATAGATCAGACCTTGTGATTCAAGCTCCTGATAAGCATTCATCACAGTCATTAAACTAAAACCAGAACGTTGGACCTGATCTCTTAATGAAGGTAATTTCTCATGTGCATTTAAAGTGCCGCTTTCAATAAGTTGGCGAATGCTATGGGCGAGTTGTTCTGATTTATACATGTATGGGCTGCACGAAATAACAAAATAAAAGATGCACTGAACCAATAATAAATGCCGCTTGCAGAATCTACAAACGGCATTTGTTTATAAGGATGGGTTTACTTTAAGTAAGGGGCAGCATAAATCAATATCACTTTAAACAAACCCGCAATCACAGCTAAGGCTAAAAAACCACCAAGCCATAACAGAATAAACCATTGGGTTTGGCTGAGTTTAACTGATGACTTTTTCATAAAACCCTCCATACTTAATGATAACCTTCGTCACCTACACGCACTTTGTCACGGAATACCCAATAAGAGACAATGGTGTAAGCAATAATGATCGGGATTAAAATAAGTGCGCCGACCAAAGCAAACATCTGGCTAGAATGAGGCGCTGCCGCTTGCCAAATGGTGACTGATGGCGGAATAATATAGGGCCATAAACTAATCACAAAACCAGTAAATGCAAGGAAAACGAGGGCCAATGTATATGCAAATGGTTTAAGGTCATGATCCTGCTTTTTACATGCCGATAAAATCAGGCCAACAAACAATAAGACCAAAATAGGTACAGGACTAAAATAGAACAGATTTGGTAAAGAGAACCAGCGATCTGCAATTTCAGGATGAGTCAGAGGCGTATATAAACTTACGCCACCAAAAATAATGAGCAGTGCAATAATCAGTTTTGGCATAAGCTCATACATACGTTGCTGCAAACCTTTTTCGGTTTTTAAGATCAGCCATCCACATCCTAAAGTGGCATACATCGCAACTACGCCAATACCTGTAAAGATCGTAAACGGGGAAAGCCAATCAAAAGACCCACCAGCGAAAATACCATTTTCGGTTTTTATCCCTTGAATATAAGCACCTAAAATAATCCCTTGTAGGAAACTGGTTAAAACTGAACCCCAAATAAAGGCTAAGTCCCACAGATGCTTAGTACGGTGAGCTTTAAAACGGAATTCAAACGCAACACCGCGGAAAATCAGGGCAATGACCATGAAAATAATAGGTAGGTAGAGTGCTGATAAAACTGTCGAATAAACCAGCGGAAATGCTGCATATAGACCAGCACCACCGAGAACCATCCACGTTTCGTTACCATCCCAGACAGGAGCCACAGTATTCATCATGACGTCACGTTCTTGGCTGTTCTTAATGAAAGGGAACATAATTCCGATTCCTAAGTCAAAACCATCCATGACCACATAAATTAAAACACCTAAACCAATAATACCGACCCATATTAAAGAAAGATCAATCATGATGTTTCTCCCCAGATTTTTGATTATCGTCAATGTTTTCATCGACAGCACTGAGTGGACGCATTGGTGTTTTAAAGTGTCCAACGCCACCAGATTCAATAGTTGGTGTATCGATAAATACAGGGCCTTTATTAATGAGTTTTAAGGTGTAGTAAATACCGCTACCAAAAACGATGGTGTATACCACCACAAAAATAAAGAGACTCAGACCCACCTGATCTGCAGAAACTGTATGTGAAAGCCCATCTTTGGTTCGCATAATGCCGTATACAACCCACGGTTGACGGCCGACCTCAGTGGTAATCCAGCCAGCCAGCATTGCCACATAACCCGCAGGCCCCATCACTACAGCAAATTTATGAAACCATGATGTTTCATAGAGTTTTCCACGCTTACGTAACCAAAGCGCAATGAGTGATAGAGTGACCATGAGCACACCAAGCCCCACCATCACACGGAAGCTCCAGAAAATAATGGTCGAGTTTGGACGATCTTCGGGCGCGAACTCTTTTAAACCAGTCACTTGACCATCTAAACTGTGCGTTAAAATTAAACTGCCCAAATATGGAACGCCCACTTCAAAGTGGTTACGCTCTTCTTTCATATCTGGAATGGCAAATAACAGTAGTGGCATAGGCTCGTTATGATTGGTTTCCCAGTGACCTTCCATTGCAGCAAGTTTGGCAGGCTGATGCTCACGAGTATTTAAACCGTGGTTATCGCCAATCACCACTTGTAAACAAGAAGTCACAAGCACCATCCATAAACCCATCGAGAACGATTTTTTTACCAATTCATCACGACGGCCTTTCACCAAGTGCCATGCAGATGTTCCCACTACCAATAAAGATGAAACCAAGAAGGCAGCAGCACCCATATGTGCAAAGCGGTAAGGGAAGGACGGGTTGAAGACAATAGCTAACCAGTCTTTTGGCACAATAATGCCATTTTCGATGGCAAAACCTTGCGGTGTTTGCATCCAGCTATTGGACGATAAAATCCAGAACATCGAAATACATGTTCCGATGGCAACCATAAGCGTTGCAAAGAAATGGGCTCTAGGACCAACACGGCCCCAACCAAACAGCATGATTCCTAAGAAACCTGCTTCTAAGAAGAAGGCACTCAAGACTTCATAGGTAAGTAAAGGACCAGTAATGCTTCCTGCTACTCGTGAAAATTCACTCCAGTTGGTACCAAACTGATAGCTCATCACGACACCGGAAACAACTCCCATACCAAACGCAACGGCAAAGATCTTAATCCAGTATTTAAATAGATCTTTATAGATAGGGTTTTGCGTTCTTAACCATTTCCATTCTAAAACTGCCAAAAAACAGGCAAGTCCAATAGAGGTGGCCGGAAAAATAATATGGAAGGATACTGTAAAAGCAAATTGTATTCGTGCTAATTCTAAAGCGGTTAGACCGAGGCTCATAAACTTTCCCCCTGTGAACTAGCTGATGATGATTAAATGATTTAAATACTTAATTTCAGGCAAAAAAGTACTTTGGCAATTAGGCTTACTTCTGTGATAAATATTCTTAGCAAGTAAAGTGCCAACAGGGTAAAGCAACATAATTGCTTGATATTTCAAGAGAATAGAACGATTGATTGTTCTCAATCTGTTAACAAAGTTTAGGCTTGATGTTGCATTTGTAAAAATACATGTTGCATTGAAACATTGATGAAATATCTGGCGATATGCAATAGATCGTTTCATGAAAACTACCTACCTTAAGAAGTTTTCTTAATCATGCACTCACTGTATTTGTATATGTAGATACAGAAATTTTTTATAAAACTATAACAGTTAAACCGTGTTTTGATGGCGTGCTATAGTTTTTTTTCAATCATCTGTAGCTATATATCCAGTCCTCTAAAGTTCAAAATAAAAATGAACAGGATTTACCGCCAACCTAAATCAACTTTCAAGACATAATGTGAACGCTGTTTTAGATTTCATATAAGTACATGATAATGTTCTTCTTTTTTGTTCCATTGTTGTTTTGTGTAGGGTCTGGTTGTTGCGTGTTTCTTAAAGACCTAAGTGTAAGTGTAGCGCTTCTAAAATAGCTTGGATGTTAAAAAATGTTTATCACTTCTCAACTGAACATTATTCATAAAATTATTAAAAATCAGTCTATTTCCACCTTGGTAATAGATCAGTTGGAACAGACTTATGTGAACCTTGAAGCAACCTTACTTAGAGCGAAAGTACTTCGGGATTTTTCTAAAACTCAAACCGTGTATTTAATTCAGTCTCACATTGAGCCACAGCAAAGCAGTTTGGCTTATCTATTCTCGCCATTTATTTTTGCAAACTTAAATAAAGCAGCCATTTATACAACACCGGCGACTCCACCTGTGCTAAATATCCTTAATAAATACTATCAAGCTGACAAGAAGGTCGTATTTAAGGTAGACGAAGTTTTAGAAAGCCTAAAAATATATCTAGATTTAGAATTAATGGAGATGGGAGAAGCTGACTTTATTTATTTAAATTTAATTAAAGCATTATGTCGAAGTGATATCTCTACAGTTTTTTTAATTACCCATTTAGAGCTTGATTTAGAGGCTTTAAAGCAACTTGAACAGTTCTTAAAAATAAAAATTCATTGGGTAAAAGTCATAAAAGATGAGGGGCTAAAAGAGTTGGATCAGTTGGATATGCGTAAATTATTATTTAAAAATAAAGATGAAGCGTATGTACAGTTATGTGCTCTGTTTGCTCAAATGAATGCAGCACTAGTCTGCCTATGCGATATC
Organism: Acinetobacter sp. EKM10A; assembly: GCF_011075215.1. Lineage (NCBI taxonomy): Bacteria > Pseudomonadati > Pseudomonadota > Gammaproteobacteria > Moraxellales > Moraxellaceae > Acinetobacter > Acinetobacter sp. EKM10A. Next base: position 224,457 of record NZ_JAALLK010000006.1, read on the forward strand.
TTTACTGCCAATCAAATGACACACTTAATTGATGACATGTTTTACTCAGAGCATATTTTCGAAAAACTTTCTGTCTATTCAGAATATATGCAAACCTTATTGCAAAGTCAGCATAGTCTTCACAAAAAACAAATTGCTTAGCAATGCCATGCTTTTGATTGGTGTTATATCAAGATTGAATACTGTTATAAAAAAATAATCGTTTTCATGTGAAATAAATATTTTATGGTAAAAGCAAAGCAATATTGGTTTTACTTACATGACAAATTTAAATTTTGAGCATCATCTCGGTTCACTAACGCATGCAGCACTAAGTCAGGCTTCAATCATTTCGCGGGTATGGGGTGAAGGACCTTCTGAACGGTATGATGAATTGGCAAGTAACTTCAGACCGACTTTTGCCCGTATTAAAGAAGGGGCTTTAATCCGTGAGCAGCAGCATATTTTGCCCTATGAACAACTTCAATGGCTTAAGGATATTGGTTTTACACGGTTAAGACTTCCAAAAACTCATGGGGGCTTTGATGCAACCATTCCTGAACTATTTGCATTGCTCATTGAACTTGCAGAGGCCGACTCAAACTTACCGCAAGCTTTGCGTGTGCATTTTGGTTTTACAGAAGATGTCTTGGTAAGTAAAGATAAGGCGTTTCAACAGCGTTGGCTTAACCGAATTGCCAATGGCGAAACAGTGGGTAGTGCATGGTCTGAAGGCGGGAAAGAGTCAATCGATCAGTTTGAAACTCACTTATATCGAGATAGTGACGGAAAAATTCGTGTTAAAGGCAAAAAATACTACACCACAGGGAGCCTATATGCAGACTGGGTGGATGTTGGTGTAACAGATTTAAAGGGTGAATCTGGCTCGGTCGTTGTTCGCCGTGAAGATGAAGGTGTCGAAATTGTTGATGACTGGAATGGCTTTGGTCAGCAGCTTACTGCAAGTGGTACGGCATATTTCCACGATGTATTGGTTGATGAAGCTGAAATTTTACCTGACGATGACCGTTTTAAATATTCGGCTGCTTACTATCAACTGGTCCAACTGGCAATCATTACAGGTCTAGGGCGTGCTGCAACCTATGATGTTTCTCAAACTGTTGCTAAACGTACCCGAAACTACACGCATGCGAATTCCCAGTTTGTAAAACAGGATCCGCAAATTTTACAAGTCGTAGGCCAAATTCGTGGCGCGGCTTATAGTGCAGGAGCGATTGTTGAAAAAGTGGCACAAAGCTTACAGCGTGCTTACTTGGCTGCATTTCAAAATAATGAGCAGCTTGAAGAAGAACAAAATGCACTTGCTGAGCTTGAAAGTGCGCAGTCTCAGACGGTCATTACCGATCTAATTTTAAATGCTTCCACGATTTTATTTGACGCTTTAAGTGCTTCTGCAACAGACAAAGATTTAGGTCTAGATCGATATTGGCGTAATGTACGAACTCTAGCTTCACATAACCCGAGAGTATTTAAAAATCGAATTGTAGGTGATTTTAGTGTGAACGGCACATTACCACCGTATCAATGGCGAATTGGTGAAGTTTCTAAACAATAAATTATAGTTTTAGATATTAAGCTGCTATTTTTAGCGGCTTAATGTTATTTATATTTTTTAAAATAAATTATAAAAAACTATTAGAATAAAATCATATTTTGTTTGGGGTATATATTATAAAGAAAATATAAAAATTGCTTTAGTATAAAATTAAATAAAATGCTGGTTGATATTTTATGACTAAGAAAATTAGTTTTAATGCTTTTGAAATGAATAGTATTGCCCACCAATCTCCTGGATTATGGCGGCATCCTCAAGATCGATCTGTTGAATATAAAGATTTAGAATATTGGACAGATTTAGCGCAAATTCTTGAGCGTGGTTTTTTTGACGGTATTTTTATTGCAGATGTGCTTGGTATTTATGACGTTTATCATCAAAGTGCTGAACATGCTTTAACAGGTGCAGTACAAGTTCCAGTCAATGATCCGCTACAGATTGTGCCAGCGATGGCAGCCGTCACAAAGCACTTGGGTTTTGGTGTCACGACCTCTATTTCCTTTGAACATCCGTATCCTTTTGCTAGGCGTATTAGCACGCTAGACCATTTAACCAAAGGGCGAGTGGGTTGGAATATCGTGACGTCTTATTTGGAAAGTGGTTCGAAAAACTTGGGCCTAAAAACTCAGGTTAATCATGACAATCGTTATGATATTGCTGATGAATACTTAGAAGTTCTTTACAAACTTTGGGAAGGGTCTTGGGAAGAAGGTTCGGTACTTCGTGACCGTGAAAGTGGTATCTTTGCTGACCATAAAAAAGTGCATCCAATTCAGCACGAGGGTAAATACTTTACTGTACCAGGCATCCATATTTGTGAACCATCACCACAGCGCACACCAGTACTCTACCAAGCAGGCGCGTCTTCACGCGGGCAGAAGTTTGCTAGCCAAAATGCCGAGTGCGTATTCATCGCAGCGCCGTCTAAAATTGCCACTAAAAAAGTGGTACAGGGTATTCGCCAAAAATTGGCTCAAGAAGGCCGCGATCCGTACTCAGTTAAAATTTATGCACTTTTGTCGATTGTCACTGATGAAACCGATGCAAAAGCACAGGCTAAGTTTAAAGAATATCAAAGCTATGGAAGCTACGATGGGGCTTTAACATTATTGTCAGGCTGGTCGGGTGTGGATTTTTCGCAATACCAGCCAACGGACAAAGTTGAATATATTCAAACCAACGCGATTCAATCTTTATTAGACTCTTATGTAAATGCAGATCCGGAACGAGTCTGGACCATTGAAGAAATTGCAAACTGGAACAGCTTAGGTGGTAATGGACCTGTACTTGTAGGTTCGGCAGAAACCGTTTCGGATGCTCTACAGCAATGGGTTGAAGATACCGATGTCGATGGCTTTAACTTAGCCTACATTTTGGCGCATCAAACCTTTGCCGATGTAGTTGAGTTTATTGTGCCAGAGTTGCAAAAACGTGGGGTATATCAAACCTCATATGCACAAGGAACTTTACGAGAAAAATTATTTGGTGCTGGGCCATATTTACCTGAAAATCACCGAGCTGCAAAATATCGTAATCTAAAAGAATTAAAACTTGCTGAGGCGAGTTAAATATTTTAGGAAGTCTTTAAATAAATAGCTGGTTAGATACCAGCTTTTATTTTGTCTTTTATATCGGTTTTACTGCTGAGTTAATAATGAAAAGATAATTCTATAATTTAGATTAAAACATCAGATTAATTTGTTTTTGTATTATGTGAATAATCATTATTTTGTTCCTGTTATTAAAATTCAGGAATTATTAAGTGAGCACACAAGAACTCGATCATAGCCATCGTTATGAAATTAAATCTCCCGATGATGTTTCACAATTAATTTCCAAATTTGCAGGGAAGGGTAAGTCGAATAAAGTTATTTGGTTGGCACTGATTGGGGTGTTTATTGATGCCTATGATTTAACAACGCTGTCCTTTGGTATTGAGCAAGTTATCTCAGAGTTTTCTTTAAGCCCTGTGATGACTGGGGTGGTGGCTTCAGCAATTGTCTGCGGAACCATTGTAGGTAACCTGATTGGTGGTTGGCTGACAGATAAAATCGGCCGTTATCGGGTCTTTATGGCGGACATGGTGCTGTTTGTCATTGCGGCAATTGTCGCAGGCTTTGCACCGAATGTATGGGTTTTGATTTTAGCCCGATTTATTATGGGAATTAGTGTTGGTATTGATTTGCCTGTGGCAATGTCATACTTATCTGAGTTTTCCAAATTTAACGGTAGTAGCAATAAGGCAGCGCGTTTAGCCGCATGGTGCCCAATGTGGTATGCCGCTTCTTCGGTGTGTTTTGGTCTGGTTTTGGCGCTTTATTTTCTTTTACCTCCTGAGCATAGCAATTGGTTATGGCGAGCATCTTTAATTTTCGGAGCAGTGCCAGCGTTACTCATTATTTTTATTCGCGGTAAATATTTAACTGAATCACCAATCTGGCTTGCAAACCAAGGCGATTTAAAGGGGGCAGCTCGAGTTCTACAAGAATCCTATGCAATTAATGCAGTCGCTACAGTTGAAAAAGTAGAAAGAACTGCTGAAAAGAAAAAGCGCGAGGGTTTTGCGGTTTTATTTAATAAAACCTATTTGCCAAGAACGATTGTGGCCATTGTGATTCACATTTCGGTGGCATTTCAGTACACGACCATTGCCTTCTTTTTACCTTCTATTTTAACGCGATTCTTTCATACAGATGTCTTGACGACCATTACTACAACACTCGGACTCAATTTGCTGTTTGCATTTACGGGCGGGCTGTTAGGTGTATTTGTTGCTAGCAGATTTAAATCTCGTCATGTGTTGCTTACAGGCTTTTTACTCCAGTTTATAGCCCTCATTGCGTTAGCATTAATTGGTGAACCCGATAATAGCCTTTTACTTTACACCGCAATTGGCATGCTGGGTTTGTGGCTTTTTGCCGAAGGTTTTGGGCCAGGGGCACAAATGATGGTTTATCCAACTATGGCTTATCCTGCTTCGATTCGTGGCGTTGGGGTCGGCTTTAACCGTGCAGTAACGGGCGTTGCTCAAGCAATTGCTTTGTTTGTTTTACCGATCTGGATGGCGGGGTATAAAACCGATGTTTACCTGATTATTTCTATCTTTGCGTTTATTCCTTTAATTGTGATTGGACTACTAATTAAGTTTGAGCCTACCGCCCAAGATGTCGATGTGATTGATGAAGATAAAACAGAACTTCCTCTCAATAATTCACCAGTAATTGACTAGAGTAAAAATAAATATCTAGATAAAAATAAAGGCCAACAGATGTTGGCCTTTGTTTTTGGAGTTAGAAGTAATAAGCAAAAATTACAAATGCTTTTTTATTCCATTTATCATTGCTTCCGCCAGCCGCAAGGCCTTCACTGTCTCCTAGATATGGATCGTGTTTACCCATCAGCAACTCGGCTTGTACCGTCAATTTTTGATAGTTAAAGGCAATGCCGGGAATAAAACGGGTGGAGTCTTTAAACCCGTCTTGTTCTTTTCGATAAGAACTATAGTTCAAGTATGGGCGAACAGAGGTAATGGGGCCAAATTGCTGAGGAAATAAATAGCTCAGTTCGGCTGAATAAATCTGACCTTTGGTTGCCGAGTTAAATGAATAATCGAAACCGCCCAAGGTCAGATGATCTTTATATTGGGTGTCGGCATTATCAATGTCTTGATAACCAGCCAAAAGCTGTAAATTCCATTGGTTGTAATTGGTATTGCTAAAAACCGAATAAACTTGGCGATCGCCATCTTGCCCTGAACGCTTATTTTCAATGGTGGAATACCATGCGGAGGCGCCAAGTTGAGTAGAGAAATTTTCTTGGCCTAAGATATTCTTAAAGGTATGAGCACCGCGAACAACAATTGAGTTCTTTTCTTTGGTATTGGTGCCTTGCGGTACAGAGTCATCTGCATTGACAGGGTTGATACTAAATCGACTCGAGTCTTTGCTTTTACCTCTATAGGTGCCACCATCGGTAGGATAAAAGGCGAGTTGTGCTTCATTGATTCCATCATTGAAATCATATTTTACCCCAAGGTTGTGTACATCTTCCCAACCAGCACTATTGGCAATGCCTAAATAATAAGTATTTCCCCAAAAGCGGCCCAAGCCAAAAGGAACTGGGTTTAAGCCAGCAATAATTTTACTGTTGTCATTAATTTTATAACCTAACCACGCATCGGTAAGCCAGTTGGCATCTCCTAAATGCCCGTAATATTCATAAACCCGATAATCTAGGCGGCCAATCCATTTAGGGGAGTTGTAATCTAGCCATAAGACCGCGTCATTAAAAGAAAATTTACTGGTAGTGGGATCAGAGTCAAAATCATAAATATATTTAGCCCGAACAGTACCACTTACTTTAAGTTCACCTTCTTCAGCATTGCCAAAGGTAAGGGCTGCATGACTTGAGAGGCTGAATGTAAGCAAAGACGTTGTAATTAATGTTTTTGTCAAAATTTGAGAATGCTTAAACAAAAGAATTTTTCTCCTCTTAAAAATAAAAAGTAAATTTGCGTCATGTATAAACCAGAAAAAGATTTGTCCAAATCTCAATATTTGCAGAAGTTTTAAGATAAAAAGATAATAAAATCTGACCGTTATAAAAAATCTCGAAAATTAATGAGATGCAAAACTCTGGGTATAGAGACAAAAATAAAAATGATGAAATATGAGTAGGATAAAATAATTAAAAGGGGGATGTCAGGGCCTTCTAATCATATGATTTGGGAATATCGTTTTTAATTATTGATATATAAGTAATTTAATTTTACCGCTAATCTGTAAGTTTGCTTGAAATTTGCTTTTTACCAAAAGATAAAAACTTATGAAGAAAAGTTATTTATAAAAACCAGATAAGCAACTCATATTTTTTTATTTTTCATTATAAGGCCAGCTGCATACTATGAGCTTATATTATTGAAAGATCATGAAATTATGAGCACGAAGACCAAACCGTTGATCATCACGGCAATTGTAGTAGTCGCAATTGTTGCATTTATCGTATGGCAAAATAAAAAAGACAATAATACAAGTGCTTCAGTTCGTGACAATAAACCTGTCGTGATTGCTTATCAAACTGGGGTTGACCCAAGCAAAGTTGCACAGGCGAATGGAGACTATGAAAAACATAGTCAACGTACTATTCAATGGAAAAAATTTGATGCGGGTTCAGATGTTGTCAATGCACTTGCTTCAGGTGATGTCGTACTTGGTAATATTGGTTCAAGCCCACTTGCTGCCGCGGCAAGCCGTAATTTACCGATTGAGGTATTCTTAATTACTTCAAAACTTGGTGCATCTGAAGCACTCGTGGTGAGTAATAAATCAGGCATTAAAACTCCTCAAGATTTAATTGGCAAAACCATTGCTGTACCGTTTGTTTCGACAACCCATTACAGCCTTTTGTCTGCACTTAAACATTGGAACATCCCAGAAGACAAAGTAAAAATTATTAACTTGCGTCCACCTGAAATTTCAGCTGCTTGGGAACGTGGTGATATTGATGCTGCCTATGTTTGGGAACCTGCTTTAAGTAAAGCCAAAGCATCTGGTACGGTTTTAACCGACTCAAAACAAGTCGGTGAATGGGGTGCTCCAACTTATGACTTATGGGTTGTACGTAAAGACTTTGCAGAGAAAAATCCTGACTTTTTGAAAGCTTTTGTCCAAACCACACTTGAGCAACTCGAAAAATATAACCAAGACCCAGCCGCTTATGTTAAAGATGCTGATAACGTGCAAAAAATTGCGCAGCTCACAGGTTCTGATGCAAAAGATATCCCGCTTTTATTAAGTGGAAATATTTACCTTGACCACGCTCAGCAAAAACAAACATTAGATGGTGAATTTGCGCAAAATATTTTTGATACAGCGAAATTCTTAAAAGGTCAGGGCAAAGTCGATCAACTTAAAGCCGATTATAAAGGCAATGTGAATTCTTCATTTTTGCAGCCTTAAGGAGTTGTCATGAGTGTACTTGAAGCCAAACATATTCATCTGACTTTTCCTAAACAGCAAAAGCCAGTTTTACAAGACATTAACCTAACCATTGAAGAAGGTTCTTTAACCGTGATTTTAGGTGAGTCGGGTTGTGGCAAAACAACTTTGCTTAATATCTTGGCAGGGTTTCAAAAGCCGAGTTCTGGTGATGTGCTTGTAAATCATGAAGTCGTAACTGGACCAGATGTAACTCGTGCTGTTGTATTTCAAGATCACGCCTTACTTCCTTGGCTAAATGTTGCAGATAATGTTGGCTTCGCTTTGCAGTTAAAAGGTTTAAAGCGTGCAGAGATCGAAGCACAAGTAAACGCAATTTTAAAAATTGTGGGTTTAAGTCACGTTGAAAAAGCCAATATCTGGGAACTTTCCGGTGGTATGAAACAACGTGTTGGTATTGCCAGAGCTTTGATCAGTCACGCGCCGTTTATTTTATTAGATGAACCTTTTGCCGCATTAGATGCTTTTACGCGTGAAAACATGCAGCAGTTAGTGCTCGATTTATGGATTCAACAAAATAAAAGCTTCTTTTTGATTACTCATGACATTGAAGAAGCATTATTACTCAGCAATCAGCTGGTACTAATGACAGCGCATCCAGGCAAGATTGTAGAAACTCTACACCTCGATTTTGCCCAACGGTACCGTCAGGGTGAGTCTATTCGCTCAATTAAATCGGATTCTCAATTTATTCAGCTCAGAGAACAGCTATTTGAAAGTTTAAGGGCACAAAAACAAAGCGGTAAGGAGGCGTTACCTACATGAACACTAAAGATAACGTCTATGAATATGACAAAGCAGAGCTTAAACCTGAGTTAAATGTGCAAACAGAAAATGCTTCATTTCTATCGTTATTTTTTGAGAAGCATCATACTTTGGCGGTCAGCATAATCAGTGTGGGAAGTGTAGTTGCACTCTGGTTCCTCATTACTGCTTTGCATGTTGTACCTGAACTGTTTTTACCGAGTCCACAGGCAGTCTGGCAAAAATTTATATCGGTCAGCCAAGAAGGCTTTATGAAAGCAACTTTGTGGCAACATTTGGCAGCCAGCATTTCTCGTGTATTTTTAGCTTTGATTGCTGCCGTGGTGATTGGTGTTCCGCTGGGTTTGTGGATGGGGCTGAACAAATGGGTTCGTGCTGTTCTAGATCCTTTGGTTGAATTATTACGTCCAATTCCACCGTTAGCTTATTTGCCGTTACTTGTTATTTGGTTCGGTATTGGCGAAACCACAAAAGTACTTTTGATTTTCTTCTCGATTTTGGCGCCTGTCATTATTAGTAGTGCGCATGGTGTGTTAAGCCATCAGGTAAATCGTGAACGTGCGGCATTGTCATTAGGGGCAAGTCAGTCACAAGTCTTTTGGCATGTCATTTTACCAACGGCTCTGCCTCATATTATTACCGGTATTCGTATTGGTCTTGGGGTGGGCTGGTCAACATTAGTTGCAGCAGAGTTGGTTGCAGCTGACCGTGGTATTGGTTTTATGGTGCAATCGGCAGCACAGTTCTTAATTACCGATACGGTGATTCTGGGCATTATTGTGATTGCGATTGTCGCAGTTAGTTTTGAGCTGTTTTTACGTTGGTTACAAAAACAGTTTTCTCCTTGGTATGGTCAGCAGTTGTAGTAAAGAAGATGAATACAGTAGTAGCAAACTTAAATATAGAAGTGATCAAGCCTACCATTGGCGCAATTATTCACGATATTGATTTGAATGCGTTAAATGAACAGACAACGCAACAAATCCAGCAGGCATTGCTTGATCATCAGGTCATTTTTTTTCGAAAGCAACAATTAGCACCACAAGCACAAGCAGACTTGGCACGTAGTTTTGGCACCTTACATGTGCACCCGATTTATCCTTCAATTGAAGATGTACCAGAAGTGATGGTGCTCGACAGTTGGAAACAAGATTTGCGTGACAATGAACTTTGGCACACAGATGTGACTTTTAGTAAAACTCCACCTTTAGGTTGTGTGTTGCAAGCTATTAAAATTCCACCTGTAGGCGGCGATACATTATGGTCGAGTAATACAGCAGCTTTTAAAGGGCTTCCGCTTGAGTTGCAGCAAAAATTGCGTGGCTTAACTGCAACGCATGATATTCGTAAGTCTTTTCCGCTTGAGCGTTTTGCCCATAACGAAGAAGAACGTGAAAAGCTTTTGCAAACCTTTAAGCGTAACCCACCAGTGGTTCATCCAGTGGTGCGTACTCATCCGGTTACAGGTGAGCCTTTGTTGTTCGTAAGTGAGGGTTTTACCACACACATTAATGAGTTACCCGAACAAGAAAGTGAGCAATTACTTAATTTCTTGTTTGAACATGCGACCCAAGAGCAATTTCATTTACGCTGGAAATGGCAAGACGGTGACGTCGCGATTTGCGATAACCGTTGCACACAACATAAAGCATTATTTGATTATGGCGATGCTCATCGCATCATGCACCGTGCAACTATTAACGGTGATGTGCCATTTTATAAAAATGAACAACAGCCAGAGTTAGCCGAAGTTTAATTCTTTGGTTTTCAGCCGTTTCAATTCCAACGCAGCGTTTTGAGTTGGAATTGAAACAATAACTCTTTAGCGCATTTCAAATCCTGACAATATACCTGTGTAGTTCTTTACAGGAGGTGAGGCCCAATCACCAACTTTGCTGGTTTTTAAATTTAACTGGACTAACATTTCAGCTTGTTTAACGGCTGCAGCAACGCCGTCAATAACAATCACGCCCAACTCGTTTTGTAGCTTTAGACATAAATCACTCATACCTGCACAGCCCAAAACAATTGCATCGCTTTTATCTTCTACTAGTGCTTTCTTGCATTCATCTCGTACGGTCCGATAGGCATTTGAGTCAGGAAGCTCCAACTCTTCAACTGCAATATCACAAGCTCGAATTTTTTTGCAAAATGGCGTAGCCCCATAGCGATGAGCCAAATGCCAACTCATATTCACTGTACGTTGTAAGGTTGTGACTACACTAAACCCAGTACTAACATAACTTGCAGTTCTCATAGCTGCTTCTGCAATCCCAATCACAGGCGCTGAAGTGATTTCACGGGCGGCATAAAGCGCAGGATCACCAAAACAGGCAATAACATAAGCATCTACACCTAGAAGTTCACCTTGGCGAATTTCCTCTAGCACACCTACGGCACTTAGGGCTTCATCATAATAACTTTCAATTGTTGCAGGGCCCATTTGAGGACTCACGGCAATAATTTGAGTATCAGAATTTGCGACTATCTTTGCTGATGCAGCAATTTTGTCAGTCATGCTTTGGGTGGTATTAGGATTAATAATTTTAATTTTCATTGTATTTTTACCTTAGTCATTGCCGATTTAGCATGGGCAAGCGGTTGGTTAAGAAATCGGTAAATGACAAAACCGAATCCCATCCCAATAAACCATGTGAAATTAGCCAGCCCAGACAGTTGTGGTAAAAGTACGCAGAGAATAGGAATTAATGAAGCTGGAATTAAGGCATAAAAAGCAGAGTGGTTATAACCATTTTTGTACCAATACAAACCTTGAGTATCTAAAGTATATAAATCATCTACCACAATTTTTTGTTTTTTAACAAGATAAAAATCTGCTAGCAGTACACCAAAAAGTGGACCGATAAATGCACCTAAAATATCAATGGTGTAATGGATCACTTGAGGGTTATTAAACAAATTCCATGGGGTAATGAAAATTGAACCTACTGCTGCAATCATTCCACCCATACGCCAGCTAATTTTGCTCGGTGAAACGTTGGAAAAATCGAAGGCAGGTGAAACAAAGTTAGCGACAATATTAATCCCAATGGTGGCAATCATTAAGGTTAAACTGCCTAGAATCACCACAAAGGTGTTATCCAGTTTTCCAACCATCTCGACAGGGTCTGTAATAAGTTTTCCATATACTGGAAGCGTTGCCGCAATACACACCACAGTAAGTAAAGAAAAGCCTAAGAAGTTAATTGGTAAGCCAAGAAAGTTGCCCATTTTAATCGCGTTAAAGCTTTTGCCATAACGAGAGAAGTCGCCAAAATTCAGCATCGGCCCTGAGAAATATGAGACAACGAGCGCAACAGCACCAATCATGACTGGTACAACTGCAAAACCGTCGTATTGAACCCCACTTAAATTTAAATCAATATTCTGCCAGCCAGCTTTCCAGATCAGCCAGACTGCCATGGCAAACATTACAACGTAGACAGCCGGACCTGCCCAGTCAATGAACTTACGAATACTGTCCATGCCAGACCAGAAAACAATCGCTTGCAGTAACCAAAGCAGCATGAAGCCAACCCATCCTAAATAGGAAAGCCCAAGAAAGCCGTAAGTTGAAACATCAGCATAGGCTGACCAGTCTGAAAAGAACTTTAAAATGACCAATAAAAAAGCACTGGAGGCTAAATAAGTTTGTATGCCATACCATGCGACAGCAATAAGACCACGGATAACGGCAGGGATATTTGCACCAAGCACACCGAAAGTGGCACGACAAATCACAGGATAGGGCGTGCCTGTTTGTTGGCTAGACTTGGCAATGAGATTTGTAAAAAACTGAACTATGGCAATGCCGATGAGTAAAGATAGAAGTACCTGCCAGCTATTGAGCCCGAGTGCAAAAAGGCTTCCAGCCATGACATAACCGCCGACGCTATGAACATCCGACATCCAGAAGGCAAAAATATTATAAGCGCCCCAAGTTTGCTTTTTTAAAGGAGCTAAGTCTTGATTTGTTAGTTTTGCATCATAAGAAGGTTTAATTATCGCTTCGGTATTATTCATCTTGAACACTCACTTCCCTATGTTGGGCGGGCACGTTCTTCAGCAGCTTGAAATACTGACTAAAAGAATGAAATTAAAATTGTGCACAATGTGATATTTGGATTGTGCACAATTTATTGAGCAAAAGTTATGCCAAACTTGAGATGTAGTATTGATGAGTGATTTCGCTTGATACAATTTGGAATATGAAGAGAGAGATTTATAAACGGAGACGTGCTTAATTTTTTATAAAAAGCAAATAAATTTAGGTATATAAGTGGGTATTTATAGATTTAATATTGAATTATTCAGCTCAGCATAGATAGTGTGAAAATGAGAGAAATATTTCCAAACGCTTAAGTTAAACTTACACTATTCAAAATAGATGAAGTTCTAAAAAGAGGAGACATTAATAAAAATGGAGAAATCAATGTCATCGAATGCACCAAAAAAAACCGTAGAAATGAGCAATGATGAGATTGATGACCATATATATAACGCTATTGTAGATGCTATTTTAAATCGACAACTCGCTCCGGGCGCACGTTTAGTTGAAGCACCTTTATGTGAAGCATTTGGTGTAACGCGAGGAGTGTTAAGACGTGTTTTCGTTAAACTTGCACATGATAAGGTTATTGAAATTCAGCCCAATCGTGGGGCACTCATCGCAAAACATAGTGCAAATGAAACAAAAGAAGTCTTTGAAGCACGCAGCATGCTTGAAATCGCCACTGTAAAAAAACTAGCACAAAAGTCTCATCACCTAGATTTTAGTGAGCTTCGGACTTTAGTAGAACAAGAGTCGGATGAGCGTTTAGCTGGAAATTGGGCCGAGTGGATTAAGCTATCAGGTCAATTTCATTTAAAGCTGATTGAAGCTAATCAAAATTCGATCATGTCCAGTTATTTGCAGGCGCTTATTGCAAGGACTTCGTTATTAATTGGCTTATATGAAATTCCAAAACATAATAATTGTTCGGCAGATGAACACCGTGCAATTTTAGATGCCATTGAACAAGGGGATGAAAAACGAGCAACTCAATTGATGGAAGAACATTTAGAACACTACGCAACCACATTTATTGAAGAAAACAGTACAGTATCTGCCGAGCAAAATTTATTAAATTTATTTAAAAATAAGAGAATTGAAACACCTCAAACTAATTAAAAATCATGGGCCCACTCTTATGGAAAAGGCCCAGATTGGTTATTTTATAGGAATGATTTGATGTGTTAAAAAATCAATAAATAGTTTTACTTTCTTCGATAAAATCTTACGATTTGGCCATGTGACATATAAGTGAAGCGGCTGACTGGTGTAGTCTTCCAAACATTTCTGTAACTTACCTTCTTTGTAATAAGGTTCTGCAATAAACTCTGGAAGAAAAACAATACCGTGATCTTTCAAACACATATCCAATAATAGTTCACCATTATTACACGTCATCACAGGGAAACAATTAAAAGAGACTTCTTTCTGATCTTTTTGAAAAATCAATTTTTTATGTCGGCTATCTTGATAGTAAATTAGAAACTTATGTTCTTTAAGTTCTTCTAAAGAAGTAGGTAATCCATGTTGATTGAAATATTCAGGTGTTGCATATAAATAACGTTGATAGGTATTTAAAATTTTACTATTTGCCAAACTTGGCGCAGATCCATCTAAGCGTATGGTCAGATCAAATTTGTGTTGATTCACATCTAATAGCTGATCTGTCATAAACAAATCAATTTTAATACTGGGATATTTCTCAATAAAGTCTGAAATGATATGTTGAAGGAAAATGTTGCTAAAAGACATGGGCGTATTGAGCTTGAGTTCGCCTTCAGGATATTGCTGGTTATAGCTAATCTCGTAAGTTGCCCATTCAAATTCACTCAATATAACCTTGCAATGTTGGTAAAATTTTTCCCCACAACTGGTCAGATTCATTTGTCTGGTTGTTCGATTTAATAGCGTTGTTTTTAAATCATTTTCGAGATAGCAAACACGTTTGGCTACCAAATCACGAGAAATATCGAGTGCTCTAGCTGCGCTACTAAAATTCCCATGTTCTACGACACTTACAAAAGTGGAAATACAGTCTAATCGATCCATGGATAACTAAAAATTAAAAAATATATATCCATGATTAAACTATAAAAATTAAAAAGCAATCATTGATTTGATTGTATCCATACAGGATACAGATTCGAGCTGTTTTGCTGTCTATGTTTTTACATTTTTATCTGTTTTGATAATAACCAGTAGGCAATTTTAAAAGCCTTATATAATGAATAATGGAGTTTAGACGTGAATAAATCACTTTTAGAACAACTATCACCAACCAATTGTCAGGTTATTTTTATTGATCATCAGCCGCAAATGGCTTTTGGGGTACAGTCAATAGATCGCCAAGTATTAAAGAATAATACTGTAGGGTTAGCAAAAGCAGCTAAAACATTCAATATTCCTGTCACCATTACAACGGTTGAAACTGAAAGCTTCTCTGGTCATACCTATCCAGAACTTTTAGACGTATTTCCAGATGCTCCATTACTAGAACGTACTTCAATGAATTCATGGGATGACCAAAAAGTACGTGATTCGCTTGCAAAAAATAATCGTAAAAAAGTGATTGTTTCTGGTTTGTGGACTGAAGTGTGCAATAACACCTTTGCTTTCGGTGCCATGCTTGAAGGCGATTATGAAATTTATATGGTCGCAGATGCTTCAGGCGGTACATCGAAAGAAGCACATGACTACGCCATGCAACGCATGATTCAGGCAGGTGTTGTTCCGGTAACTTGGCAACAAGTATTACTCGAATGGCAGCGTGATTGGGCACACCGTGATACATACGATGCAGTTATGGCAATTGTACATGAGCATTCTGGTGCTTACGGTATGGGTGTGGACTATGCCTATACGATGGTACATAAAGCACCTGAGCGTACAACATCAAAACATGAAGTACTTGCACCAGTTCCTGCAAAATAAAACAGTACTGATTTAGGTAAAGGTATGTCTAGTATTCAATATTTAAGTGATATTAATACAGATATATCTTTATTTTTTTAGAACGATAATTCACAAGAATGGAGTTCAGAATGACCGACATAAACCTCATACTTAAAAACGGTAAAATTACAACACTAGATCCTCAAAACCCTGAAGTACAAGCAATTGCGATTGCAGATGGTAAAGTCGTCCGCACGGGTACAACTGATGAGGTTATGAAACTCGCAACTCCAACAAGTAAAGTTGTAGACTTAAATGGTCGTCGCGTTATACCGGGTCTAAATGACAGTCATTTGCATATTATTCGTGGTGGCCTCAATTACAATATGGAACTGCGCTGGGAAGGTGTGCCATCCGTTGCCGATGCGTTACGCTTACTCAAAGAACAAGCAGATAATACGCCAGCTCCACAATGGGTTCGTGTCGTAGGCGGTTGGACTGAATTCCAGTTTGCTGAAAAGCGTTTACCGACTTTAGAAGAAATTAATAAAGCTGCGCCAGATACTCCAGTATTCGTTTTACATCTATACGCTAGTGCCATGTTGAACCGAGCTGCCCTTGATGTATTAGGCTTTAACAAAGACACACCAGACCCGCTGGGTGGCAAGATTGTACGAAATGAAAAAGGTGAGCCAACAGGTCTCTTGCTCGCAACGCCATCGGCTATGATTTTATATTCGACCTTAGGGAAAGCACCAAAATTGCCAGTTGAAGATCAAGTCAATTCAACTCGTCATTTCATGCGTGAATTAAACCGATTAGGTATTACTTCAGCAATTGATGCAGGTGGTGGAGGTCAAAACTACCCTGAAGATTATGATGTGATTAAGCAATTACATGATCAAAATCAAATGACTGTGCGAATTGCTTATAACCTATTTGCTCAAAAGGCAGGCCAAGAGCTTGATGATTATCGTCGCTGGACAGAAATGACATTTCCGGGTGATGGTGATGAATTATTTAGAATGAATGGAGCAGGTGAGAACCTGACTTGGTCAGCGGGTGACTTTGAAGATTTCTATGAGCCACGTCCGGATTTACCAGAAAAAATGGAAGGTGAACTCGAAGCTATTGTAGAGCATTTGGCTGAAAAGAAATGGCCATTCCGTATTCATGCAACTTATGATGAAAGTATTAGTCGGTTACTCAATGTATTTGAGCGCGTCAATTCAAAACAGCCATTTGCGACACGATTTATTATTGACCATGCCGAAACTGTATCTGAGCGTAATATCGAACGTATTGGTGCGTTGGGTGGTGGTATCGCGATTCAGCATCGTATGGCATATCAAGGTGAGATTTTCGTAAAACGCTATGGTGCCGAAGCTGCCCAAGCAACGCCACCCGTTAAGAAAATGTTAGAACTCGGTGTTCCTGTGGGTGCGGGAACGGATGCGACTCGTGTGGCCTCTTATAACCCTTGGGTGTGTTTGTATTGGCTGACTACAGGTAAGACAGTTGGTGGGTTACCTTTGTATGATGAAAAAAATCTATTAGATCGTCAAACCGCCCTCAAACTCTGGACGAAAGGTTCGGCTTGGTTCTCAGGTGAAAAAGATATTAAGGGTTCACTCACAGCAGGTGAACTTGCTGACTTGGTTGTGCTGTCAGATGACTACTTTAAAGTTGAAGCAGAAGATATCCAGTGGATTGAGTCTGTACTCACTGTTTTAGGTGGAAAAGTGGTGTACGCAGGGGCAGAGTTTAAGCAAGACGATCCGCCGTTACCGCCAGCATCTCCAACATGGTCGCCAGTAAAACGCTTCGGTGGTCAGTGGCGCTTATCTGAAAATCGTAATGCACCTTCGAATCAATCATTACAGTCACAAAGTGCATTGTGTGAATGTGCTAGCAGTTGTGGCATGCATGGACACAGCCACGCTTGGATGCTTGACGTGCCTGTAAATGATAAGGACAAAAAATCTTTCTGGGGCGCACTTGGGTGCTCGTGTTTTGCATTTTAAATAAACCAGTATAGGACCTGCCTCATTAAATAGTTTGTTTCCTTAAGGTATGTACGATGAAAATGTACTTGTTATCTTTGGCTGTAGGGGTGCTTGTTGGTGTCTTATATTATGTTTTAAATGTTAAGTCACCAGCTCCACCTCTTGTTGCATTAGTCGGTTTATTAGGCATGGTAATAGGAGAGCAATTGCTTCCTTTTATCAAATCTTATTTTTAATCCGTTTCATTCAAAAAAAGCTAAACGGTGCCATGCCATTTAGCTTTTTATATTAATAAGTATCTTCAATTACTTTATACGACGGCCTTGCTCATCAATAATGATTTCACCATCTTCTTTTGCAAAATAGCCTAAGTTTTGTGAATCTAAAATGTCCAGTACAATCTCAGAAGGGCGGCAAAGTCGCGTGCCTTTTGGTGTAACCACAAATGGGCGATTAATTAAAATTGGATATTGCACCATAAAATCAATTAACTGTTCATCGGTCCAATGGTCTTGTTCTAACTCTAAATCTTTATAGGGTTCAACATTTTTACGAATTGCTTCACGTACAGTTAGGTTCGAATCCTTAATTAGTTGGATTAGTTCATCTTTACTTGGTGGTGTTTGCAAATATTCAATAACGATAGGTTCAATTCCTGCATGACGAATAAGCGCCAATGTATTGCGTGAGGTTCCGCAAGCAGGGTTATGGTAAATCTTCACTAGCTCAGTCATGACAAATTTATCGATGAATTAAGATATTGCATTTATATATGGATATCCGTATATTTGCAATAACGAATATATTTTGTTGAAGATATGATCAACCAAGTCGATTTCTTTAAATGTCTATCTGACCAAACTCGGTTAAATATTCTTAAATTAGTTCTAAATAAACAAAATATTTGTGTCTGTGAGCTAACCGAACAGCTTGAGTTGAGCCAACCCAAAATTTCTAGACACTTAGCTTTGTTACGAACTCATGGCGTATTACTGGATGAAAGAAAAGGACAGTGGGTTTATTACAGCTTAAATCCTGATTTACCTGTTTGGGCTTTAGATATTTTAAAGGTGATAGAAAATGACGAGAGTGGGACAAAAGTAAAACAACAAGATCAGTCTTTCATCACGACAACGTGTTGTGATTAATCTTCCTAGATTTCCGTCTTTAAAATTTAGATTTTCTTAGCATAAGTGCATAAGTCATTTGTGTGTATTGAGCAAAATTAATCAATTCTTTCTTCGAGTAGAACATGACTAAACAAGGGCTTTCCTTTTTAGATCGAAACCTGACGCTATGGATTTTTATAGCAATGGCTTTAGGTTTAGCGATTGGAGTTTTCTTTCCTCAGGCATCTGTGTCTTTAAATGAATTAAGTGTAGATAACGTTAATATTCCAATCGCAATCGGTTTGGTTTTAATGATGTATCCGCCATTGGCAAAAGTGGAATATGCGGCTTTACCAGAAGTATTTAAGGATAAGAAAACCTTAACTTTATCTTTGATACAAAACTGGATTATTGCTCCAGTTTTAATGTTTATCCTTGCGATTGTTTTTTTGCATAACTATCCGGAGTATATGACGGGCCTTATTTTGATAGGCTTGGCACGTTGTATTGCAATGGTATTGGTCTGGAATGGCTTAGCTTGTGGTGACAACCAATATGTTGCAGCTTTGGTCGCCTTTAATAGTATTTTTCAGATTTTATTTTTTAGCACCTATGCCTGGCTTTTCTTAACTTTCTTGCCGCCATATTTTGGTGTGGCAGGGCAAGTAATTGATGTCAATTTCTGGACCATCACACATGCTGTTTTGGTGTATTTGGGTATTCCATTTTTAATGGGGTTTTTAACTCGTTTGATTTTAGTCAAGTCGAAAGGATTGGAATGGTATCAAACTAAATTTTTACCAAAGATCAGCCCGATTAGTTTAATTGCTTTACTTTTTACCATTGTCGCTATGTTTAGCTTAAAAGGTGGTGATGTGGTGAGCTTACCTTTAGATGTATTACGTATTGCGATTCCACTCACAATTTACTTTGTCGTAATGTTCTTTATTAGCTTCTTTATGAGTAAACGTATGGGGAATAATTACCCACGTACAGCAGCAATTTCATTTACCGCGGCAGGTAATAACTTTGAGTTGGCTTTAGCTGTTGCTATTGCAACTTTTGGTTTGGCATCACCAGTTGCTTTTACTACAGTGATCGGGCCATTGGTTGAAGTACCCGTTTTAATTTCACTCGTCACCGTTTCGCTTTGGTTAAAGAAAAAGTATTACTCTTAAAATCGTAAAATTTATTTGAACTATTTTTTGCTAAAAATGACTTTAACAAAGTGTCTTTATATAGGAACTTTTTATTGCCTAGCTTTTACACTTAGGTCATTGTAGGTAATAGTTTTTGCATGAGTTCAATGAAGTTTGACACTTTAGCTGAGTTTTCATTTTCTCGTGTAATTAAGTAAATAGGCGCATTTAGTTTTATCGAATCATCAAACTCGCGATAGACAATTTCATGGTCCCAAAAGTTATGCATTGAAGCGGGCACAATACTAATTCCAATACCGGCAGCCACTAAATTGAGGGTCGCAGTAGGGCGCGGCGCTTCTTGAATAATACGCGGACTAAAACCTGCCTGATAGCAGCTATATAAAATATTGTCATATAAGCCTTGCCCTGAAGAGCGACGGTATAAAACAAAATTTTCCTCTGACAAGTTGCTTAAACTAATTTTTTTCTTCTGTGTAAGTGGATGGCCGATAGGTAAGGCCACCACCATTGGCTCGTCTAATATATGAAGATGCTTTAAACCAATATCTCGGCTAATCGGCGCTCTTAAAAAAGCAATATCAAGTTTTTCTGAAATTAACCAGTCCAGTTGCTTTTGACTGCCTGCTTCTTCAAGTTTGGTTTGCACAGCAGGGTACATTTCCCGATATGAACGTAATACGAGTGAAATGAGCGGATGCAAACCTGCGGAACTTGTAAAGCCAATATTGAGTTGTCCAGTTTTACCTTGGCTAACATCTTGGACCAATTGAGGAATATGGCGGGCATGTTCTAATAAAAGTTGTGCTTCTTTAAATAATGCTAAACCTGCTTCTGTCGGTTCAATCCCGCGCGGTTGACGAATAAGTAACTGTGTACCGAGTTCTTGTTCAAGTTTTTTAAGTAAACGCGTTAAAGGTGGCTGTTGAATAAACAAACGGTTTGCCGCGTGAGTAATATTTCTTTCTTCAACCACCACTACAAAGGCATGAAGCTTATATAAATCGAGCATAGGAATACCTTTAGGGTATGGTTAATGAAAATAAAAGCATTTGTAGATATATCATAAAAGTATCATTCTATCTTGGTCAGATAAAGTGAAAAGTAACGAAAATGAACCATGTTGAGATTACCGTGCAGAAGGATACTGTTCCTACTTGCACAGAGTTATTTTTAGGTTTTTTAACATTAGGTTTAATTGGATTTGGTGGTGTGCTGCCTTTAGCCCGTAAAGTTATTGTAGAGCAAAGGCATTGGTTAAGCCCTGAAAAATTCACTGAGTTACTTGGTCTGTGCCAATTTTTACCGGGCGGCAATATTATTAATTTATCGGTTGCGATTGGCATGGAGTTTCGCGGTGTCCGTGGAGCAGTGAGCTCACTCATTGGTTTAATCTTCGCACCTACCGTAATTGTTGTACTTTTACATTATGTCTATGAGCAGTTCCAAGACAACTTAATGGTTAAGCACCTTTTTGAAGGTTTAGGAGCAGCAGCAGCAGGGCTTCTGGTTGCAACAGGTTTGAAAATGCTTAAACCCTTATTACGTAATCCATTAGCAATCTGTGTTGTGGTAGCGGCAATTGTCAGCATTGCTTTTCTAAAAATTCCTTTACTTTTGACTATGCTGATTTTACTTGCGTTTTATTCAGCCATCATTTGGAGACGTGTGTAATGGGTGCCGTACTACTTACTTTAGCAATCATTTTTACTCAGTTGTCTCTTATCGCATTTGGTGGTGGGAATACGATTTTGCCCGAAATGCAACGCCAAGTAGTCGATATTCATCATTGGATGACGGCGCAAGAATTTAGTGCGTTGTTTGCCATGGCACAAGCTGCACCTGGTCCAAATATGATGATTGTACCTTTGGTAGGGTGGCATGTAGCAGGGTTGTCTGGTCTATTGGTGACGTCTACTGCTAAATTTTTACCGTCATCTCTTATTACTGTATTTGTGATGAGAGGCTGGTCAAAATTCAAAGATAAGAAATGGCGCCGTGTTTTACAGCTAGCTTTACAACCTGTCACTGTGGGGACTGTGCTTGCCAGTGCATGGATTATTTCTGAAGCAGCGGCAATAAATACTTTACTTATCATTATGGTAGTCATTGCAACTTTATTATCTTTAATTAAAAAAGTTCATCCATTGCATGTTTTGATTGCTGGGGCTGTATTTGGTGTGGTCTTACTCTAGTTTAACCAGTTTGCCGACCTGCGCTGGGATGAGTTCAGGTTGGCTTTTTTTGATTGAAGAAATGATAAAATCTAAAAAACCGATCAAATATATAAAAACATACTGTTTTACCTATTCATTGTTTTAACGTACTATGCATCTATTGAAAGAATTTGGATGCATTGGAGT
>NZ_JAALLK010000058.1:0-207 GCF_011075215.1 Acinetobacter sp. EKM10A
CATGGACATTGAAAACTTCACTTCTGTGCAAAAGACCCAAGGTCCTAAGTTTGCTGCTGAGATGGAAGCACATGTTCATGAATACGATGTGGATATCATGAACCTGCAACGTGTCAGCAAAATCACCGGCGCAGACCAAACAGCAAATGGCTTGGTTGAAGTTGAACTTGAAAACGGTGCAAAACTTGAATCGAAAACTGTGATCCT
>NZ_JAALLK010000007.1:0-32432 GCF_011075215.1 Acinetobacter sp. EKM10A
TCAACGTGACCGATTGTACCCACGTTTACGTGTGGTTTATTACGTTCAAACTTGGCTTTAGCCATGATGATCTTCCTTTATTAACTACTCATGGAGGGTCGCTCCATGAGCACTTGGTTTTTAACTAAGAATTAGTTAGGGCTTATAGTAATCGAAAGATTACTCGTCGTCACCTTTTTTACCGCCAGCTTGGAATTTAGCGATGATGCCTTCAGCCACGTTACGTGGAGTTTCAGCATATTTAGCAAATTCCATTGAGTATGTCGCACGACCTTGAGACATAGAACGCATTTGAGTCGCGTAACCAAACATCTCAGCAAGTGGAACTTCTGCTTTAATTGCTTTTGTTCCACCAGGAAGATCGTCCATACCTTGAACCATACCACGACGACGGTTTAAGTCACCCATGATATCGCCCATGTAGTCTTCTGGAGTCTCAACTTCAACTTTCATGATAGGTTCAAGAAGAACAGGATCTGCTTTCATGAAACCATCACGGAATGCGTAAGAACCAGCCATTTTGAACGACAATTCGTCAGAGTCGACATCGTGGTAAGAACCGTCAAAAAGAACAGCTTTAACGCCTACAACTGGGTAACCAGCCAAGACACCATTCTTCATACGTTCTTGAATACCTTTGTCAACTGCACCGAAGAATTCTTTAGGTACTACACCACCAACAACTTCTTCAGCGAATTCGTATTCTTTACCAGCAGCTTCAACGTCAAGCGGTTCTAAACGAACATATACGTGACCGAATTTACCTTTACCACCTGTTTGACGTACGAATTTACCTTCTTGCTCAACAGTTTTCTTAATCGTTTCACGATAAGCAACCATTGGTTTACCGATATTCGCTTCAACACCGAATTCACGCTTCATACGGTCAACGATGATGTCAAGGTGAAGCTCACCCATACCAGCAATAATTGTCTGACCAGATTCTTCATCAGTGTGAACACGGAATGAAGGGTCTTCTTTAGCCAAACGGCCTAAAGCGATAGACATTTTTTCTTGGTCAGCTTTAGTTTTTGGTTCAACCGCTAACTGAATTACTGGATCCGGGAATTCCATACGTTCAAGTGTAATGATGTTTTTCTCATCACATAATGTATCACCAGTAGTAACGTCTTTAAGACCTACACACGCTGCGATATCACCTGCACGGATTTCATCAATATCTTGACGTTCGTTTGCGTGCATTTGCACGATACGACCGATACGTTCACGCTTAGATTTAACTGGGTTATAAACAGCATCACCTTGTTTAAGAACACCAGAGTAAACACGTACGAATGTTAAGTTACCTACGAATTTGTCGTTCATGATTTTGAACGCAAGCGCAGAGAACGGAGCTTCGTCAGATGCTTCACGAGACGCTTTAGTTTCGTCTTTATCGTCAAGGATACCTTCGATCGCTTTAACTTCTGTAGGTGATGGTAAGAATTCAATTACAGCGTCCAACATACGTTGAACACCTTTGTTCTTGAATGCAGAACCACAAAGCATTACTTGGATTTCAGAAGCTAATGTACGAGCACGTAAACCTGCGATGATGTCTTCTTTAGAAAGATCACCTTCTTCAAGGTATTTGTCCATTAACTCTTCAGAAGCTTCAGCAGCAGCTTCAACCATGTTTGTACGCCATTCTTGAGCAGTATCAACTAGGTCAGCTGGAATCTCGCCGTATTCAAACTTCATACCTTGAGAAGCTTCATCCCAGATAATTGCCTTCATTTCGATAAGGTCAACTACACCAGTGAATGTGTCTTCAGCACCGATTGGCACAACGATTGGCACAGGATTTGCACCAAGACGTGTTTTCATTTGTTCAACAACACGGAAGAAGTTTGCACCAGTACGGTCCATCTTGTTCACGAATGCTAAACGAGGCACTTTATATTTGTTAGCCTGACGCCATACAGTTTCAGACTGAGGCTGTACACCACCAACTGCACAGTAAACCATGCAAGCACCGTCAAGAACACGCATAGAACGCTCAACTTCGATTGTGAAGTCAACGTGTCCCGGTGTATCAATTACGTTGATACGGTGTTGTGGGAATTGGTTACCCATACCAGACCAGAAACAAGTTGTTGCAGCAGAGGTAATTGTAATACCACGCTCTTGCTCTTGTTCCATCCAGTCCATTGTTGCTGCACCGTCGTGTACTTCACCAATTTTGTGAGATACACCTGTGTAGAACAAAATACGTTCAGTTGTAGTTGTTTTACCTGCGTCGATGTGCGCAGAGATACCGATGTTACGGTAACGAGTAATTGGGGTTTGGCGAGCCATGATGTCTACATTCCTAAATGTTATCTTTAAAACAGGGCGCACCAATTAAATTGATGCGCACGAATACTCAAGCGGGGCAACTTAAATACCCGCAAAGCCCCCACTTTGGTAGAGAGCAATGTTGAATCTAGCTACTGTATGCATGAGTATTCTCCTGATTAGGGACTGTTTTATCCGCTTAGAAACGGTAGTGAGAGAAGGCTTTGTTAGCTTCTGCCATACGGTGCACGTCTTCACGTTTTTTGATCGCAGCACCTTTGCCTTCAGCTGCATCAAGCAACTCGCCAGCAAGACGTAAAGCCATAGTTTTTTCAGAACGCTTAGCAGCAGCATCTACTAACCAACGCATTGCTAAGGCAGTACGACGGGATGGGCGTACTTCCATAGGTACTTGATAAGTAGCACCACCAACACGGCGTGCTTTTACTTCGACCATAGGACGAACTTTTTCAAGAGTAGTCTCGAAAAATTCAACTGGGTCTACTTTGTTTTTTTCTTGAACGCGTTCTAAAGCACCGTAAACGATACTTTCAGCAATAGATTTTTTACCATCTTGCATTACGTGGTTCATGAATTTAGCGATTGTTTGGCTGCTAAATTTAGGATCTGGAAGGATCTCACGAGCAGCGACTACGCGACGTCTTGGCATTTTAATACACCTAATAATATGACACTTCAGGATGATCCAGCAGTTTGTACAAGTGTCATGTACACGACGCTGGCCTTACTATACGTCGCTTGAATTACAAATCTATGAAGAATTCAAACAAGCGAAACGCTAAAGGGCTTTTGGACTAGTTTCCCAGAATTACTTCTTAGGACGTTTAGCACCGTATTTAGAACGTGATTGGTTACGATCTTTAACACCAGCACAGTCTAAAGAACCACGAACGGTATGGTAACGTACACCCGGTAAGTCTTTAACACGACCACCACGGATAAGAACAACACTGTGCTCTTGTAAGTTATGGCCTTCACCACCGATGTAGCTAGATACTTCAAAACCTGAAGTTAAGCGAACACGGCAAACCTTACGCATAGCTGAGTTAGGTTTTTTAGGTGTAGTTGTATAAACACGTGTACAAACACCACGACGTTGTGGACAAGCCTTCAACGCAGGAACTTTGGATTTTTCAACCAAAGTCGTACGACCCTTACGGATCAACTGATTCGTTGTTGCCATATGGCAATTCTCCCGTTATTAAAAAACCTTAAAAAGAAAACACCTCTTTTTAAGGGCACATAATTGTAAGCCAAGATGCAAAAATGGTCAACATGGCAGCAGTTGCCAAATGTTGACCATATCAATGATTGACAGGATTATTTACAAATTTAAATAGGGGTGAAATTTAGTTTTCAAACCCTACCTTTGTAATTGTATTGTTAAGAGTACTTTTGCCCCTCTATAACGTCATCATTTTCTTCACTTTCAGGCTCTAATGCCGGCTTTTGTTCACTATGTTCATGTTCAACTACATGTTTCTCTGCAAGATGCTCAATTCCTTGGTGAACATTTTCTTGAACTTTCTCTTCGCTTTTTTCAGAAGTATTTGATTTGACCACAACAGATACTTTTGAAATTACATCATGATTTTCAATTTTATGATGCTGCGCAGCATGGACACTACCATTTTCACCCACATTTAAAAGACGTGGACTCGCTTTTTGAATTAGAGTTACCGCCGCATAGTACGCCTGTAATGGTGACAAATGCTCATTTGGATGTTCATTTAAATAATGTCTTGCTGCACCGAAAATAGCTTGTGCTTTATGGCCTACATCTTCTTGTAACTTCCAACTATAAACAGCACTAAGCACTGCACCAGCTACTGGAGTAAACTTGCCTACCACAGCAAGTTGCGGAACTTTATTTAACCAGTTCCATTTAAACTCACCATTTTCATCAACTAACCAGCTTTTTAAGGTTTCAATATCATTTGAAGAGCCAAGTACTTGCTGGAACTGTTGAATGTCTTGAGTCTCCAACATATTTCGTAAGGCTTTCAGTGCCAAGAGTAAAGTCTGCTTTTCCGCAATTAAGCTGATATCAACTTCTTTAAAAATAAATTCAACAACGTCTTGGTCAGTTGCTTCGGTTAAATCAAAGCCGTGTGATCTACCTGTTTGGTAAATTGTTCTCAAAACAAGGACTAATGAAACTGGAATATCTACGGCTGCTCCAACCATTCCCGATACGCCCGTAATTGCACCTTGAATACTGGCAATCAATTTATTTTGTTCAATAAGTGCCTGACTTAAACGTTGGGAGCGTGAGGTATCTTTTGTAAGCTCGAATAAGTCTTTAGCCCCCGCTTCTTCTAAAATTTTTTCAGTTAACGTACTTTTCGAACTAAAGTCATTCAACCAATCAAATAAATAGCTTGATATTTTTTCATTCCAGTCAGGTGAAATAAATGTAGCGATACCATTGACCTTTCTAAAATGGCGTCCAAATACCTGACGAGTAACTTTAGGTAAATGTTCACGTAACATTTGTTGTGGGCTTTCATACTGCTCCACTTCAAACGGACTTTTATTTCTGGCACTACCTTCTACTGTTTTGCCATTTGAAAGTGGCTCAACCAATTTACTTACCTCACCAATTTGACTTTGCTGCAAGATGTTTAAACCAGTAGAACTGAGCTTTTTAGCCACTCCGAAGACCTGAGAAAACAAATTGTCAGATTGATTATTATTAAATTTTGTCATCCAGTACCTCGATTTTTTAATTTATCTAATTAGAGATAAATACTAGGTGGAATGTGGATTTATCTCAACTTGAATGTGTGTATTTTAGTTAACCCTAAATGCAACATACTGTGTATTTGGTTATTTTTTTTAAATGCAAAATTGACATAAAGATTTGCCATAAGAAATAAAAAACCTTTCTGCTATCATGGTAGCAACGAAAACATGGGTCTACTGTTCTTACAGCTATATTCTCCTATCATTTAATAGCTGCTCATGATCATAGACTTTAAATATCACCATAAAGGGACCTGTAGATGAAACGTGTTGTAATCACTGGTATGGGTATTAACTCATGTATCGGTAACTCTTTAGAAGAAGTTACTCATTCACTTAAAAATGGAATCTCCGGGACACGTTTTAACCCAACTTATGCTGAACTCAATTTTAAAAGTCATGTCAGCGCTGCGGCAGAACAAGATTTTGACAATATTGATCGTAAATTAAAACGGTTCATGGGCGTATGTGCAATGTACGCTTATAACTCTGCTGTTGCAGCTGTTGAACATGCTGGCTTAAAAGCAGAAGATTTAGCAGATAATCCACGTTATGGTATTGCCGGTGGTTCAGGCGGTGGTTCAACTGCTTCTGTTGTAGAAATGACTGAACTTTTAGAAACTAAAGGTGCTCGTAAAGTTGGTCCTTTCTTTGTTCCACGTAACATGACAAATACAATCACTGCAAACGTGGGTGTAGCATTTAAACTTCAAGGTATTGCTCACTCAATTGCAAGTGCTTGTGCAACTTCTGCAGATGCAATTGGTTATGCATATAACCTTATCGCTCTAGGCAAACAAGACCTTATGCTTGCTGGTGGTGGTGAAGAAGATCACTGGTCTCAAAGCCTATTGTTTGATGCAATGGGTGCTTTGTGTTCTAAATACAACGACACACCTGAAACAGCGTCTCGTCCATATTCTAAAGACCGTGACGGTTTCGTTATTGCTGGCGGTGGCGGTTTCGTTGTTCTTGAATCTCTTGAACATGCTCAAGCACGTGGTGCAAATATTCTTGCTGAAGTTGTTGCTTATGCTGCAAACAGTGACGGTGCTGACATGGTCGCTCCAAGTGGTGAAGGTGCAACTCGCTGTATCTTGATGGCTCTTGAAGAAGCGAAACAACACGGCGTAGATAAAATTGACTATGTAAATACACATGGTACTTCTACACCAGCAGGTGACGTGACTGAGCTTAAAGCAATGGAACGTGCTTTTGGTGAAGGTAAAGTTCCACCTCTTAGCTCGACTAAATCTATGACTGGTCACAGCTTAGGTGCTGCTGGTGTTCATGAAGCAATTTACTCTGTATTAATGCTTCAAAATGACTTTATCGCGCCAAACATCAACGTGACTGAGCTTGATGAAGGTACTGAAGGCTTTGATATTGTGCTTGAAAAACGTGATACAAAATTGAATACTGTAATGAGTAACAGTTTTGGCTTTGGCGGTGTTAACGCTTGCCTAATTTTCAAGAAGTGGGATGCATAATCCCGCGTAGGATTATCGATGGATGCACCTTCTGATGCCTTTTTGTGGGTAAAAGCATTACATATTATTGCTGTGGTTTGTTGGTTCGCTGCTTTGTTCTACTTACCACGTCTTTATGTTTACCATGCAATGAGTGATGATGCTACCAGCCATCAGCGCTTTGAAGTGATGGAACGTAAGTTGTATCGAGGTATTATGTGGCCATCTATGATTGCCACATTAATTACTGCTCACTTTCTCGTAGATTGGGGTGATGCAACTAGACATTACCATGAAGCCACTTGGTTTTATCTAAAAGTTGGATTAGTGGCTTTATTAGTGATCTACCATTTAGTTTGTGGTTACTATCGCAAAAAGCTTATTGGAAATGCTCACTACAAATCACATAAGTTCTGGCGTTTCTTCAATGAAATGCCAACCTTAATTTTATTTGCTGTTGTGATTTTAGTTGTTGTAAAACCTCAGTTTTAACTGGGGTTTTTTATTATCTAGGACTCTCATCTCATTCTCTTATGCATTTTACTGACTCAACCTATTCATAATTTATTATTCAGAGCAAAAGACTTTTATACCAGTCTTAATACATTCTTATAAAAACATCTGATCTTTTTTATAAATTCAATCAACAGAAAGGATAAAGCATGAAAAGTCTGGCTTTTATTCATCGTAATGATACTCGCTTTGCGGTCGGTGATTTTTATCCAGTTCTTTCTGTTTTTTCCTACCATGAGTTAGGTAATACCCTCTCCCCCTTCTTACTACTCGACCATTTAGGTCCCGGAAAAATTGCACCTTCTATGAAACGTAGAGGAGTTAATGATCATCCCCATCGTGGATTCGAAACGGTAACACTTGTTTATGCAGGTGAACTGGAACATAAAGATTCATCTGGTGGAGGTGGATTTATAAGTGTTGGCGATGTGCAATGGATGACCGCAGCCTCTGGTGTGATTCATCGGGAATTGTTTAGTGAAGAGTATTCTCGATCTGGTGGTCCCTTTGAAATGATTCAACTTTGGGTCAATTTACCAGCAGCAAGTAAAATGAATTCTCCGCGCTATCAAAGTTTAAAGAAAGCTGAAATACCGATAGTGAAACTGGAAAATGAAGCTGGATTTGTACGTATTATTGCAGGGCAGTTTAAGCATGTTATAGGCCCTGCACTTACTCACACTCCTATTACCGTATTAGATGTAGAGCTTCAGGTAGGTCAACAAGCCGCTTTCCCTGCTCAATCCGGTGAAACAGCTTTAGTTTATTTACGTTCAGGTCGGGCACAATTTCAAAAAGATGAAGACGTTTTAGAGGAACAAGGCCTAGCAGTCATGTCAAACCAAGGAGAGCATTTCTCTATTACTGCCCTGCAAAGCTGCAAATTACTTATTTTGACTGGACAACCCATCACAGAACCGATTAATGGTCATGGTCCATTTGTAATGAATACTTATGATGAGATTTTACAAGCCTATGATGATATTAAAAATGGAAGATTTGCCAAGTAAAACAGGCTAACTGCCGCATGAGAAAAAAATGACAGTTATTTGCGTCTGTCTTTCAACATAGTTGATGTATGTTATGCTACAAACCAATAGATGAACTTATTTACTAGCAAAACTATGTTCACTCTCAACGCTTTTAAACTTGTCATATATCGCCAATTTATTATTTTCACCCTTTTTATATTTCGTCACTTAAAAAGCTATCCAATTCGATTTCTTACACCTGAAGAAAAAGCTTTAGCACAAAGGGTGTTTGGGAGTTTGCTAGATTGTGAACGTCCTAAAATTATTGCTACTCGTTACTTACCGTGGCAAGCGCATGGAATTTTGATGGCTCCAAATGGAAATATATACGTCAATCTTTCTGACTACAGCAGTAATTACGCGCTAGAGTCTAAATTCATACAAGGGATTTTTATTCATGAGCTAGCTCATGTTATGCAATACCAACGAGGTATTCATGTATTACTAAAAGGTGCGTTACTACAATCCGCCTACTATCTGAGCTTTAAATATTACAATCCTTATAAATATACTTATCATCCTCAGAAAGCGTTTAGTTCTTACAATATTGAGCAGCAAGGAGAAATTGC
Source organism: Acinetobacter sp. EKM10A (assembly GCF_011075215.1). Lineage (NCBI taxonomy): Bacteria > Pseudomonadati > Pseudomonadota > Gammaproteobacteria > Moraxellales > Moraxellaceae > Acinetobacter > Acinetobacter sp. EKM10A. Next base: position 8,626 of record NZ_JAALLK010000007.1, read on the forward strand.
TAGAGATATCTGTTCAGGTAAACTGCCAAATATCATTTGCTTACCTCGACTTGATTTGTAACCAAATAATCCAGTTTGTTTTCAACGTAACTTTTTTGCTAACTTATCAATAGAAATTTGATAAACAAAAAACATAAAAATAAAGTTGAGATCTAAATTTATTAATGTCAAATTATTGAAAATAAGTATAAAAACTTATTTCAAATTTTTGAGCGATAAGGCAGTATACAAACAATAAAAATAATGAAGCTTGTTTCTATTGTATACAGAAAATCTCGTTATTTTTACGCAGAAAATATGTGATTGGTATATATTATTGATCTTGACATTTTTGTTTACTATTTTACGTGTTTATTATCGTGCTATACACATCGTTGAAAAATTATATCCATAAAAATCAACACTATGTGTATTTATATTCGTTATGATCTAGGATTAGGTTTGAATGAAAAGTTTTAAAGTTGCCCTTGCTCAGTTTTCTCCGCATATTGGCAATATTGACTCAAACACCCAAAAGATGATTGAGCAAGCAAATCAGGCGAAAAAACAAGACGCTGACCTGATTATTTTTCCTGAGCTTTCTGTGATTGGTTATCCAGCTGAAGACTTATTGTTACGTCCAAATTTAAATAAGCGGATGCAAAAGGCTTTTGCTCAACTTAGTGAAGTTAAAGATATTGTGATGGTTTTCGGCTTCGTAAACCAGACAGAAGATGGCCAACGTTATAATTCGGCTGCTGTCATGAAAGACGGTCAGGTTTTAGGTGTCTTCAATAAACATAACTTGCCAAACTATGGCGTTTTTGATGAAAAACGTTATTTCCAAAAAGGCCATCAGCACTTGGTATTTGAGTACTTAGGCCATAAGTTTGGTGTACTCATCTGTGAAGATATCTGGTCAATCAATACAGTAAAACAATTAAGCCAATTAAATGTTGATACTGTACTTGTGCTTAATTCATCGCCATATGAAGTGGGTAAACCACAGCATCGTAAACAGACATTAAGTGAGCTTGCAAAGCAGCTTCATTTAAATATTGTTTATGTTAACCAAGTTGGTGGACAAGATGATTTAATTTTTGATGGTACAAGTTTTGTCAGCAATCAAAATGGTGAAATTGCTTTACAAGCACCTAGCTTTAAAGAAGATCTCTATATTGCTGAATTTGACCGCGATACAAAATTATATAAAGTTGTCGAGTCTGCTCCTGCACTAGAAACTTTTGCAGAGATCTATCAAGGTCTAGTCATGGCAACACGTGACTATGTAGAGCGCTCAGGTTTTCCTGGAGTAATTTTAGGTCTTTCTGGTGGTATTGACTCTGCCCTTACACTTGCTATTGCAGTTGATGCAATCGGTGCAGAGAGAGTTCAAGCTGTAATGATGCCATATACTTACACTTCTCAAATTAGTGTAGAAGATGCAGCGGAACAAGCTCGCCGTATGGGCGTGACTTTCGGTATTGCCGAAATTCATTCAATCGTAAATAGCTTCATGCAAACTTTGTATCCATTCTTTGGTAATTCACCAGCCGATGCGACTGAAGAAAATTTACAAGCGCGCGCTCGTGGCACATTGCTTATGGGCTTATCTAACAAGTTTGGTAATTTAGTTCTTTCTACAGGTAATAAATCTGAACTTTCAGTTGGCTATTGCACACTTTACGGTGACATGGTGGGTGGCTTTGCTGTTCTCAAAGATGTTTATAAAACAATCGTGTTTGAATTAGCAAAATACCGTAATAGCTTAAGTGAAACTCCGGTTATTCCTGAGCGTGTAATTACTCGCCCACCTTCAGCAGAACTGCGTCCAGATCAAAAAGACCAAGACTCTTTACCAGCGTATGATGTATTGGATGCTATCCTTTATGCATACATTGAGGAAGATTTAGGTCAGGCAGACATTATTGCCAAAGGTTTTGATAAAGAAGTTGTTGAAAAAGTCATCCGTTTAGTTGATCGTAATGAATATAAACGTCGTCAAGGTGCGATTGGCCCGAGAATTACTTCTCGTGCATTTAGTCGCGAACGACGTTATCCGATTGTCAACGGTTGGACAGCGAATGACTGAGCAGAAAAACTCATCAAAAACTACAGCACTTGCTCAAGCACTTTTGCTTGAGCAAGTGGAATTTTTCAAAAAACAATTATCTATAGAAAACTCACCTATTTATTTCCGGCAATTTATTCAGCTTTTTATGCAACATGCCGATGAAATTAAACTTTATGAAGTTGTGGATTTAGAACAATTACAAGCCGTTGTGAAACGCTATGCTTTTGAAATGCAGCTCGGTGCAGGCTTGCTTGAGTTTATTGGGGAAATTGCACAGCGTATTTATTTATCTGCCATGAAATCTCCAGTTCAGCTACAAGACTTGGTATCCGATCACCAGTTTGAAATGTGGCTTTCCAAGTTTTTGGAAATGGAGCATATTCCACATTATCTCAATCAGTTTTTAAGAACTAGCCCATCTGTCCAACAGCTTTGCCAATATATTGCCACTTCAACCTTAGAACAAAAATTACCTAAATTTCTAACAGCCTCTAGAGTGGATGACTACCATTTTGAATGGCAACATAAACTCAAAAAATTCTCTTTTTTACAGCAACAACGTCTTGAGCATAAGCTCGAAACGTGGATTGCCGGCTTTATTCATGAACAACTGACAGAATTAAGCCTTTTATCGGCTGAAGATTTAGAAAGCTTAGTACGTCATATCTGGGAAGATATTAGACATAAAAAAATCTATGAGTTTATGAAACAGCTCACTCCTCTCGATGTTGAGGAGTTCTTTGTTTTAATTTATGAATACTGGAAAGAATTACGACAGTCACAATTTATGCAAGGTCTTATTTTGTATGGTGTCGAAGTTTTTTATGATTTTTATAAAGATCAGAGTTTATTTGAAGTATTAAGTGCAATTGGTTTATCCGAAACTGACTTACAAACTGAAGCTTTACGTTTTTATCCAAAAGTTATGGATGCCTTTAATGAGCACGGTATTTTGGAACCGTTACTTCAAGCGCTCTTAGCTCCTTTTTATCAAAGCTCAAAAACACTCGATATAATTGAAAAACATTTTAGTGAGTAAAAAATAGATAAAAAGAAACCACGCAGGAGCGTGGTTTTTAAAATGGTGGCTATGACGAGACTTGAACTTGTGACCCCCGCATTATGAGTGCGGTGCTCTAACCAACTGAGCTACATAGCCGTAAACTGTGTGCGCATTATCTATAGTTCTGTATAGCAGGTCAATACTTCAAAACTCTTTATGCCCACCAAATGAACAAATATGATTCAGATCACCATTATTTGTTCATTTTTTAGCAAATTCTTACTTTAAGCAATTGATCGGCCACAGAAATATATTAAAGATCTAATACCAATTTTTTACCTTTTGCTCGTGATACACAAATCATCATACTCTTTTGTGAAGCTTTTTCGGCATCACTTAAGTATTGATCGAAGTGTTCTGCTTCACCTTCTAAGATAGCGGTTTCACATGTACCACAAACCCCTTCTCGGCATAGACATTCCACATCAATATTTAATGTCTCGATGGCTTGTAAAATAGTCTGGTTACTTTGTACTTCAATTTCCTGATTAGATTTGGCAAGTACCACCGTAAATGCTTCACCATCTTCAGGAACTGTTGAGGCAAATTGTTCCCAATGAATGTATTCATCGCGGTAACGGTGCTTGTTACAACAATCAATCACCGCATCAATCATAGGTTTAGGTCCACATACATATACATGTGTGCCTTTTGGTTGCGATGAAATTAATTCGTCTAAATTAAGCATGCTGCCTTCTGAGTCAACATAACTAAATACATGCCCTGCATGTTTCTGTGTTAGCTCATCAAGTAAAGCTGCATGTTCAGGTGAACGGTAAGCATAGTGCAGCTCATACTCTGCTCCACGTGCTGCCAGCTCATCCATTTGAGGTAAGAATGGTGTAATACCAATACCACCAGCTATCAAGATATGTTTATTGCCTGTTTCAGCTAATGGAAATAAATTTTTTGGTTCTGAAATCTGGATTTCACAGCCTTCATTGCACTGATCATGCATGAAAACTGATCCGCCCTTACCTTCCACATCCTTACGAACGCAGACTTGGTAAGTTGATAAATCTTGCGTACAGCTCATCAATGAGTAGGCATTGGAAAGTTGTTCATTCATTTTGACAATAATATGGCTTCCCCCACTAAATCGAGGAAAGTTCTGCCCATCTTGACGTTTGAACGTAAACCGTTTGATTAAAGGGGTTAGCTGTTCCACACGAGTAACAACAGCTGGGAACATTTCATAATGACTCGCCATATTAGAATCCTTCTTTTACCGCATATTTTTGTTGTTAGGGCTTATCCTTAAAGCCCTAAACACATGTATTTAATGGTCATGAATTCTTCAAGACCATATTTTGAGCCTTCACGCCCAACACCTGATTGTTTCACACCGCCAAATGGTACAACTTCATTTGAAATTGCAGTGGCATTCATACCGACCATTCCATATTCAAGCTGTTCTGACACTCGCCATAAACGTGAAATATTTTCGCTATAAACATACGCAGCCAAACCAAAGATAGTGTCATTTGCTTGAGCAACCACATCTGCTTCATCTGTAAAGCGAATGAGCGGCGCAACTGGACCAAAAATTTCTTCTTGGACAATTTCCATTGTACGGTCAACGTTAGTTAAAACTGATGGTTCATAAAAGGTTTGTCCTAAAGCATGCTGCTTACCACCACAGGCAATCTTAGCGCCTTTGCTCACTGCATCATCAATTAACTGCTGTGCTTTCAAAACTGCTTTTTCATTAATTAATGGGCCAATTTGTACGCCATCTTCAAGTCCATTACCGACTTTAAACTTTTGTACTTCTTGTACAAACTTCTCGGCAAAAGCTTGATAAATATTGTCATGTACATAAATGCGGTTAGCACAAACACAGGTCTGGCCTGCATTACGAAACTTGGCAAAAATCGCGCCTTGTACAGCTTTATCTAAATCGGCATCATCAAACACAATCAGAGGAGCATTTCCGCCCAACTCAAGCGCCAATTTTTTAATGGTGCTTGAACACTGCTGCATCAGTAAACGGCCCACTGGTGTTGAACCAGTGAAAGTCAACTTCTTCACTTTTTCATGTGAAGTAAATACCGAGCCAATTTCTTGAGATTTACCAGTAACAACATTAATCACACCAGCTGGTATACCTGACTTTTCTGCAAGCTTTGCAATCGCTAATGCACAGTAAGGTGTTTCATTGGCTGGCTTAATCACGACCGTACAACCCGCTGCTAAAGCTGGTGCTGCTTTACGGGTAATCATGGCAATGGGGAAATTCCACGGCGTAATCGCAGCCACCACACCCACAGGTTCTTTACTGATAATAAAGCGCTGCTGGTTATTTACCGTTGGAATCACATCACCATAAATACGCTTGCCTTCTTCGGCAAACCATTGAATAAATGATGCAGCATAGCGAACCTCACCTTTTGCTTCTGCTAAAGGCTTGCCTTGCTCAATGGTCATGATTAAAGCAAGTTCATCGGTATGATCGAGAACCAGTTTATGCCAAGCCAATAAGATATCAGCACGGTTTTGGGCCGTTAAAGCTTTCCAACTTTGTAAAGCCGTATAGGCAGCTTCAACTGCTTGGGTTGCCTCTACCGCTCCCATATTAGGAATTGTGCCAATTTCTTCACCTGTAGCTGGGTTACTCACCGGAACAGTCGCATTTGACTGTGCAGCTAGCCATTGCCCATTAATATAGGCTTGTTGCTGAAATAGTTCAGTACTTTGTAAACTCGACATATCGTCTTCCTAACTGAAGAATCAGGTGTAAGTCATCTTTACACCTGAATAAATCCCTTTGTTTTTATTGATGGTACTGCGCCACAAGATGTTGGAAGTAAGCAATACCATGCTCACTGATACCAGAACGTTGCTTGTCAGTCATGATACGGCCTTGACCACGATAACCACGTGATTTCAATCCACGTTGTACGCTCTCTACCAAGTTCAAATCTTCCGGGCGGAATACATTGCGATACCACTCAATCAAATCTTTTTGATCTTGAGTCAGTTCTTCGTTCGTAAAGTAAATATCGTAATGCTGCAAAGTTGTTTCTGCATCAACAGGGAATTCATAAATAACTGTCATGAAGTTGCTGCCTGGTGGTACGTTGAACATGGTGCAAGGCCAAGTCCAGAAACCATGAAACTCAGGATCTGTTACTGATGGATCAAGTTTGAATGACTTCTCAGATGAACGTGCAAAGCCATATTGCAATGTCCAGTTTTGATGTGTTGTATGCCAGTATTTATCGACTTGTACAGAGTCAGCAAAGCCTGGATGTGCAGGTCCACAGTGGTAGCATTCCATGTAGTTATCAACAATCACTTTCCAGTTTGCTGGTGTTTCTGTCACAAAGCGTGCTGCCAATTTTAAATCTTTAATCACACCACATGCTTGATTTAAACGCTCAGCAAAGCCCGGGAGCTGGTCTTCTACACAAGTCGCATTTTCATCCATATTAATAAATACGAAACCTGCATATTCTTCGACTTTTAAAGGCACCATGCTTGAGTTTTCTTTATCGAAAGATTCAACATGGTCACAGTTACGTGCCAAAGCTAAGCTACCGTCTAGCTTAAACGTCCATGCATGATATGGGCAGGTAATTACATTTTTTGCTTTACCACTACCGCTTAAAAGTTCATGACCACGGTGCGGACACACATTATAAAATGCGCGTAGAACACTATCTTTACCACGAATGATGACAATATTTTCACCAATCACTTTACGGGTAATATAGTCATTTGGCTGAGCCAACTCACTACCATGTGCAACGCAGATCCAGCTTTTAGCAAAGATTGCCTCTTTCTCGTGCTCGAAAACTTGAGATGAAGTATAGAAAACTTTAGGGAAAGTCCATGCAACATCTGGGTTTGCGCAAAAATCTTCAGGTAATTTTTCAACTGCACTCATGTTTTTACTCCATTAAATTCTTTTCGTCCAAATGACTCGATATTACATTGATGTCTTTTCGGCACTGCTCAACATGCGATGTATTGCACTTAGCATGTTTTGATATAAATGTTGAACTTCCGGACAGTCACGCATCAGACGTAGACTGCCATGTAATAAACCTTTACCTAAATGAAACTCGTTAGGGATGCCTGCTTGTTCCAGTTTTTGGGTAAAGAGATAACCGTCATCACTTAAAGGGTCATATTCAGCAACGGCTACAAAACTTGTAGGCATATCTGAAAAATCAGTTGCCAATAAAGGGGCTAGACGTAAATCCTGCCAATCTTGTGAGTCCGGAGCATATTCCTTTAAATAAAAATGCATATCTTCTGTCGTTAACAACGGCGCATGGGCGTGCTTTTGTGCGGATGGGGTATCAAATGCTGTCGTTAAACATGGATAAACCAATGCCAGCCCTTGAGCTTGCAAACCACTATGTTGTAGTTCCACTGCAAAGGCAGCTGCTAAATTACCGCCCGCGCTATCGCCTGCTAGAACGATATTTTCACTATCGATTTGCCAAGCTGAACCATGTTGTTTAAGCCATTGATGAGGTTTTCCTTCTCCAAGCTTAATTTTTCCATATTTACTAAAGGCAAGACCAAAAGTAAAAATGATAGCTAAAAAAGCAAACAGTAATACTGGGGTTGTAAATACCGATGTCGTCCACTGCATCCACGTTGCAGCAATCTTTATCGATTCTTGCGAATAAATCGCCAAACCAGCAACTGAAATAAATACAAACAGTAAGCTGGTTACGGCAAGAAATTTATCCGTATAAATTTTTGTGTTTTGATTATCCATATCCATACATCCATTTTTGGATGGCGTTATTCCATAGCGAATACGTCCATTTTAGTTTGGGCTACACATGATGCAATTGCATCTCCTACCTCATAAGTCTTTGCCTGACCGCCGATATCGGCTGTTTTTGGGCCATTAATTAATACATTCTCAATCGCCTGCATAATATCTTGACCCGCTTGGATACAGCGCTCGTCTTCTTCACCAAAGAATTCGAACATCATGGCACCCGACCAGATCGCAGCGATTGGGTTGGCAATTTGTTTACCGTAAATATCTGGTGCTGAACCATGGACAGGTTCAAACAGTGATGGAAATTTTCTTTCTGGGTTTAAATTTGCCGATGCCGCTAAACCAATGGTTCCCGTACATGCAGGACCTAAATCGGAAAGAATATCGCCAAATAAATTTGATGCCACAACCACATCAAAGCGTTCAGGTTGTAAAACAAAACGAGCCGCTAAAATATCAACATGCTGTTTATCAGCTTGAATTTGTGGATACTGTTTTGCCATCGCATCAACGCGCTCATCCCAGTACGGCATGCTCACTGCAATACCATTTGACTTGGTCGCTGCGGTAATTTTTTTCGCATCTCGCTGATTTGCAAACTCAAATGCATAACGCAAAATTCGGTCTACGCCATGACGTGTAAATACGGCTTCTTGTAAAACAAACTCGCGGTCTGTTCCTTCAAAAGCTTTACCGCCAATCGCTGAGTATTCACCTTCACTATTTTCACGAACCACGTAGAAGTCGATATCGCCTGTTTTTTTACCTACCAATGGACATTTCACACCCGGCATTAAGCGCACTGGACGTAAATTTACATATTGGTCAAAACCACGACGGAACTGGAGCAGCGAACCCCAAAGCGAATATGGTCAGGCACTTTATCTGGCCAGCCTACAGCGCCAAAATAAATTGCATCGTAGCCCTGCAAAGTTTCAAACCAGTCATCTGGCATCATTTTGCCGTGTTCAAGGTAGTAATCGCAGCTTGCCCAATCGAAAGCATCTAACTGAAGATCAATGCCGTACTTCTCTGCTGCTGCCTTTACAACCTTAATACCTTCTGGTAGAACTTCTAAACCAATGCCATCGCCTGCAATCGTGGCAACTTTATATCTTTTTGCCATAAGCTTCCTTCACACCTTCGACTAATATCCTTGTATGGCTTAAACATGATGTTTTAAGCAAAAATGATCAACAACAGAACTATCACTCCAATGGACACGGATCGTGAATAATCTACCTAACCTATCGGATTTAAAGGTTTTTTGCACAGTCGCCAAACTAAAAAGTTTTGTCGAATCTGCTGAGGAACTCGGGACATCGCCAGCTTTTATTAGCAAGCGAATTAATATTCTAGAAAACACGTTGAGCTGCAAACTTTTTCATCGCAGCACGCGTCACGTTAGCCTGACAGAAGATGGCAAACTCATACTTGAGAGAGTTTCAAATATTCTTGAAGAATTTGATGAAGTCTGCGAACTGGTCAATAACCCGCTCAGTACACCTACGGGTCGTATGGATATTATTAGTAGCTTTGGTTTTGGCAGAAAACATGTCGCACCAATTTTGTCTAAATTAATGATGCTGTATCCAAAGCTACAGATTCATTTTGATACCATCGACAATACCAAAGACCTGATTCAACACAGTATTGATTTAGACATTAGAATTGGTAATGAAATTGCACCCAATATGATTGCGAAGAAGCTGGCTTCTAATTTTCGTATTTTGTGCGCGTCACCGAGTTATTTACTTAAACACGGCGTACCTGACAGTATTGAAGATTTGCAAACACATGACTGTTTAACAATTAGTGAACGCGACCAATCCTCGGTTTTATGGAAATTTAGGCATGCTTCCGAAGATGTCTCAGTGCATATCAAACCCCGCTTTGTTTCAAATAACGGCGAAATTATTCATCAACTTGCCATAGAAGGTCACGGTATTATTTTCCGGTCAATTTGGGATGTTGCAGATGAATTGATTACCGGCCAACTTCAGCATATTTTGCCTGAGTACTGGCAAGATGCAGATGTCTGGGCGGTTTATCCATCACGACTCAAAAGCTCCTCCAAACTGCAAACCTGTATTTTGTTTATTCAAAACGAATTGCTCAATCGTTTACAGCATGTGCAAAACCTAAGCCGTGGACAACTCATTTCACCAGCCGTCAAACGAGAACCACCGCCTGAAAAAGTCTTTCTATAAAAAAAAGCCCTAAGTGGGCCTGTTCACTTAGGGCAATAGTTTACTTTTAACTTTTAGAAATAATATCCAATTGAAAGATAAAACAGTTTATCCCAATCATTACTGCTACCTTGTGCAAGGCCATTCGCCCCACCACCTACCATTGGATCGTTTTTACTCATAATATATTCACCCTGAATACCAATGGCTTTGTAATTAAAATAAACACCTGCAATTAAACGCTCAGAGTCTTTATATCCATCCTCATCTTTAAAAAAGCGGCTATGAGAGATATAGGGCTTAATATTTTCAAGTTTGTGGAATGGCTGAGCAAAAGTGTAATTAATTTCATTGACCAAATATTTGCCTTTGTTAGCAACTTGATACGGATAATCAAATGCTCCAATGGTTGAGCTATTTGGCAATAAATTATCACCATTGGTGACATCTTGCTTACCTGCCAAGAACATTCATTGCCATGCTTGATATTGCGTTTGAGCAAATACATTCCATGATTTGCGGTGTCCATCTTCGTCTGTTCTTTTATTTTCTAAATCAGAATACCAAACTGAACCACCTAACTCGGTCGAAAGTTTTTGAGCTTTATCAAGCTCAAATTTTCTAGAAGCTCGAGCAATCCACATATTTTTTTCTTCAATATTGGTTCCTGTAGTTAAATCATCAGCTTCAACGAAATTACCACTATATCGGCTTGAGTCTTTTGATGTCCCCTTATAATTTCCTCCATCAGTTGGATAGAATCCTAAGGTTAAATTGTCTTTGTCATCTGCAAATTTATATTTAATCCCCAGATTATCAATATCTTCTAAACCAACGGTATTTAAAAGCGTTTCGTAATAACTACTTCCCCAAAATTCACCAAAGCCAAAATCAACAGGCTGCAAACCTGCCGTGACTCTTTGTTGGTCAGATAACTTATACCCTACCCAAGCTTTTTTTAGAAAAATCGCATCACACAAGCGATCATATTGATAACAGCGAGCATCTGCTCCTGCAATCCAGTTTGGGTTTTCATAACCCAACACTAATTTAATATCAGTAAGTCGCCAGTCATCATTTTGGGAACCTTCATTCGCCCCGACCACATAATCTTTATGTAAATAGCGAGAACGTACTGCACCAGACACTTTAAATTGACCCGAATCTAAAGTTGGATCACCCCAACTCAAATCAGCTGCAGAGACTTGTGTTCCAGCAGTTAAACTTAGAATTCCTAAAAATAATAATGACCTTTTCATGTCTTCAACATCCTTGTTAAGTGTTATAAGAACATGAAGAAATTGGCTTAGACAAACAATGCCAGAAGTATAAAGTCGGTCTTTACAAACTGTGTTTAATCAAAAAAACAAGCATAAAAAAAGACCACGCAGGAGCGTGGTCTATAAAATGGTGGCTATGACGAGACTTGAACTTGTGACCCCCGCATTATGAGTGCGGTGCTCTAACCAACTGAGCTACATAGCCGTAAACTGTGCGCGCATTATCTTAGCTTCTTAACCGCGCGTCAAGAAAAATTTTCAATAAAATGAGGTGAAGTGAGCCTATAAGCCGGGTTCTGTCGAGGATGGTCATTCCTCTAGGCGTACAATCACTCATACGCTCAAGCGACCTACCCGAATCCAGTACGGGCCGCACCTAGGATTCCTATTTGGTCTTGCTTCTGGTGGGGTTTGCCATGCCGTGAACTGTTACCAGACACGCGGTGCGCTCTTACCGCACCCTTTCACCCTTACCTCACGAATGAGGCGGTCTACTCTCTGCTGCACTTTCCGTCGGCTTTCACCGCCCAGGCGTTACCTGGCACCCTGCCCTATGAAGCCCGGACTTTCCTCTCCTGCTTCAGTCACGGAGACCTCCACAGCAGCGACCATCCGGCTCACTTCGAGGGCGCATATTAACAAATTTATTGACTAATTGCTCGTGCTTTTTTGAGCAATTAATCTTTTATATTTGTCGAGTAACTGTTCTTCCGTTTCCTCATGCTGCGGATCTTTTGGAATACAGTCTACTGGACAAAATAATTGGCACTGTGGCTGGTCATGGTGACCAACGCACTCTGTACATAAATCCGGATTGATTTCATAAATCACTTCGCCCATAAAGATCGCTTCATTGGGACAAACTGGTTCACAAACATCGCAGTTTATGCATTCATCAGTGATATATAACGACACGTTACCAACCTTGTTGATGTTTACGTTCAAAAGCTTCAACCACAGCTTGCGGAACAAACTTGGTTACATCTCCTTTTAAACGAGCAATTTCTCGAATTAATGTCGAAGAAATAAAAGAATACTGTTCAGAAGGTGTTAAAAACACCGCCTCGAAATGTGGATCAAGCTGACGGTTCATATTGGCCAGTTGAAATTCATATTCAAAGTCAGAAACTGCTCTTAAACCACGAAGTACTGCTGTGGCCTTTTGTTCTTTAAAAAAGTTAACCAACAAACCATCAAAACCTACAAACTCAACATTTGATAGATGGCCTAATGATGATTGCGCCAGTGCAACTCTTTCTTCTAAGCTGAACAAAGGGTTTTTATGATGTCCAATTGCAATCGCTACTACAACTTCATCAAACATTCTTGATGCTCTAGTAACTAAATCAACGTGCCCATTCGTGATAGGGTCAAATGTTCCAGGATAAATTACACGCGTTTTAGACATCCGCTAGTACTCTAATTGTATTGTGCGCCTATTTTAGCAAAAGTTATACATGAGACGAAATATTGATATGTGGGAAAAAACTTCACCTTGGCATCAGTTTACGGCACAATAGGGACAATTGTGGAAGTTTGAATTATGGCGAAAGCAACAGTAGTAAAGAAACATAATGGCGGAACCATCGCACAAAACAAACGTGCCCGTCATGATTATTTTATCGAAGAAAAATTTGAAGCTGGCATGTCTTTACTAGGCTGGGAAGTAAAATCTTTACGTGCCGGTCGTATGAGTTTGACAGAAAGTTATGTCATTTTTAAAAATGGTGAAGCATTCTTATTTGGTGCTCAGATTCAACCACTCCTTTCTGCATCTACACATATTGTGCCGGAAGCTACACGTACACGAAAATTATTATTATCTCGTCGTGAACTTGAAAAGCTTATGGGTGCGGTGAACCAAAAAGGTTATTCGTGCGTTCCATTAGCATGTTACTGGAAAGGTCATCTGGTTAAGCTTGAAATTGCACTCGTGAAAGGTAAACAACTTCACGATAAACGAGCGACTGAAAAAGAACGTGACTGGCAACGTGATAAAGCACGTATATTTCATAAGTAATAGACTAAAAAGCCTCTTTATAGAGGCTTTTTTATTTTTCACTAATTTAATCTATATAAAAGCCCAGCAATATATTCACCAAACCATTTAGCCGTATCTAAATCACCTTGTGGCGGTGTAATTTCAACAGGTGCATTATCTGATTGAGTCATCAACCCTAAACAGCTCGATAAACGGTTTAAATCGGTTTCAGTATGGCCTGTTGTCATTAAAGGTAAACCTGACCACAACATGCCGTGCTGCATCGCAAAAATATTAAGTTGTTGCAGAACCGCCAGTTTATCACCACTTAAACCGCCCGAATTTGCAAAACCCGCTGCTAACTTACCCTGCCATAAACGATTTTTCCAACGTTTAGATGTACTATCCATAAACTTTTTAAAATCGGCAGTTACGCTTCCCATATAAGTTGGGGAACCAAAAATAATGCCCTGTGAGGCATCTAAAACATCCCAATCAATATGCTCAATATTCATCACATGTACTTTGACGCCCATCACTTCGGCGCCACTTGCGATAGCAGACGCTACCTTTGCAGTGTGACCATAGGGACTGTGATAGACAATAGAGAGATGTTTTTCAGGCAAAGACATAAGCTTAATATTTTGAGCGATTTTTTCTATTTTATCATTTTATTAAAACTTGCTAAACCTTCCTCTATAAACATGAAATCTCAGTGCTGGCCTTAATTTCTTGAATAAATATGGAAAATTCAAAATAAAAAACTCTCTTATGCTATTTTGAAATTTAAACAACATAAGAGAGTATTATTACAACAATCATATCCTTAAGAAGAAATATGATTTTTCAAAACTACATAAAAACAAAAGTTGCCATACGGCCAGTTTTAGCATCACGGCGGTAAGAAAAATATTCATCTTGCTGTTGGTATGAACACTGATCTCCCCCTAAAACTTTTTCAACTCCTCGTCTCTGTAAGATAAAACGAGCAATTGCATACAAGTCAGCATGAAATTTATTTGGAGCTGCCCCATCAATAAATGCAGTTTCCAATTCAGGATATTTACTACAAAAAGCAGTTTTTACCTCTGCTCCGATTTCAAAGCAAGGTTGACTAATCGCTGCACCCAACCATGCCCATGTTGGAGGGTTCTGCATTGCAGCAACTGTATTTTCAATAATACCTCCCGCTAAACCTCGCCACCCTGCATGTAAGTTAGCAATTTCTGTACCTTCAGCATTACCAAGCACGACAGGTAAACAATCGGCTGTCATCATCATTAACGCATGACCTTTGGTTTGCGTAATCAAGCCGTCGCCAATTAAAGCTGTAAAAGGAATTTGTTCATTTACTGTATGGCAAATCGTGCTATGTGTTTGGGTCATCCATGTCATTTTTTTAACCCCAAACTGAGCAAATTCATCTAACAGTATCATCCGATGCTGCTGGACACGCTGAGCTTCGTCTTTAACGTGCAAAGCAAGGTTAAAACCTGTTAGCTCTGTTTGCTCTGCTGGTAATGCCAAAGGGTGATGAACTCGTGTCTGCCCTACGAATACGCCTTGAGGTAAACCCTGAACAAATTCCATATACCAGTCCTTAATATGCAGCGTTTTCTGTACGTAAAACATTAACCAACTGCGTAAAATCTTCAGGCCATGGTGCTTCGAATAACATTTCTTCACCAGTACGAGGATGTTTTAAGCCCAATTTAGCTGCATGAAGTGCTTGGCGTTTAAAACCGCGTAAAGTTTCGATGAGTAACTCAGATGCCCCTGCCGGAATACGTACACGGTTCATATAAACTTGGTCACCCACCAAACCATGCCCAATATAACTAAAGTGAACGCGAATCTGGTGGGTACGGCCAGTCTCAAGTTGCGCTTGTACACGAGTAAAGTCTCTAAAACGCTCTTTCACGTTATAGTGCGTTACAGCATCACGCCCACCTGGCAAAATTGCCATTTTTACACGGTCAACCGGATGTCTTTTAATCGGCTCATCGATTGTGCCACCTGCAATAATATTGCCATAAGTGACTAAGTCATAAATACGATAAACAGATTTATCTCCCAATTGTTTACTCAAAGAAAATTGTGCTTCGAGATTTTTAGCAACAACTAGTAAACCACTGGTATCTTTATCAATACGATGTACTAGACCAGCACGTGAAAGCTCGGCTGACTTAGGTGAATGGTAAAGCAAAGCATTGACCAAAGTACCCGAGGTATTACCTGCGCCAGGATGAACCACCATACCTACCGGTTTATTAATGACTAAAATATCTTCATCTTCGTAAACAATATCAAGTGGAATATTTTCTGGTTGACTGTTGGTCTGTGCTTCAAGCTCAACATTTAAAGTTAGCGTTTCATTGCCTTCGCAGCGATATTTAGGTTTGACAATGTTACCATTTACCAACAGATGACCTTCTTTCATCCATTGTTTAAGTTTTTCGCGTGAAAACTCACTCCACACCATGGCTGCCACTTGGTCGATACGTTGCCCTAAGTAGCTTTCATCTAACTGAACTTGCAACGATAAACGTGTTGCAGTTGTATCAGAAGTATGGTTATCTGCATCCTCAGAATCTTCTAGTAAATTGAAGTCTGTTTCAGAGAAGTTTGTGTTTGAAGATTGTGCTGAAGTCATTTGATCATTTAGATAAAAGTGGTTTAATAGCGCAATTGTAGCTCATTGCCCAACATAACAGAGGAGTTTTTATGTCGCTACCACGTTATAAAATTACGATGCTTGCCTTATCTTTAGGTGTAGCGTCTGCATTTGTGGGCTGTAGCAGCAATCCAAGTAAAAAAGAAGTGGTCGATACTGGCCCTCAATCTAGTGAACAAGCATATTTTGACAAGGCTCAAAAAGCTCTTGATCGTGGTCAATATCTTGACGCTACCAAATCTTTAGAAGCGATTGATACTTATTATCCAACTGGACAATACGCACAACAAGCACAACTTGAACTTCTCTATTCAAAATTTAAGCAAAAAGATTATGAAGGTGCGATTGCACTCGCAGAACGTTTTATTCGTTTAAATCCTCAGCATCCAAATGTAGATTATGCTTACTACGTACGTGGCGTATCTAATATGGAGATGAACTACGATAGCTTGTTGCGTTACACCTCTTTGCAACAATCTCACCGTGATGTGAGTTATTTAAAAGTTGCATATCAAAACTTTGTTGATCTTATCCGTCGCTTCCCAAGTAGCCAGTATTCTGTCGATGCAGCACAGCGTATGAAGTTTATTGGACAAGAGCTTGCTGAAAGTGAAATGAATGCAGCTCGTTTTAACGTTAAACGTAAAGCGTGGATTGCCGCGGCTGAACGTTCACAATGGGTGATTGAACACTATCCACAAACACCTCAAGTACCAGAAGCTTTAGCAACTTTGGCATATAGCTATGATCAATTAGGTGATAAGGCAACTTCGCAACAATACATCGAAGTTTTAAAACTTAATTATCCGAGCCTTGTCAATAAAAACGGCACTGTCAACATGCGTGCTGCACGTAAAGAAGGTAACTGGATCAACCGTGCAACCTTAGGTATTCTTGGTCGTGAATCTAAGTCTGTAACACCAGATACGACTACTTCTTCTGAAGCTGAACCAAAACGTAGTCTACTAAACCGCGTAAGCTTTGGTTTAATTGGTAACTCGGGTAAAGAAGAAGCTGAAGAAACAACTAACACACCTGTTGAAGCAGCAAAAAGTGAACGTAGTTGGACTAATCGCTTAAGCTTCGGTTTACTAGATAAACCTGAGCCAAAAGCAGCAGAAGGCGCAACAATTGCACCAGCAACGTCTTCGAGTGAAGCACCGAGTGCCTCACCAGCAGATAACGAAGCAGATGACGCTGCTCAATAAGCAATAAAAGCTTAAAAATAACCAACAAACAGGCAAGTAATATCACTTGCCTGTTTGTTTTTATAAAATAGTAAAATATTTATCGGGCATATCTCGATTCATCATGTCAGAATAATCTGACCTATCGCATCATTAGTTTAAACACGGTTATCTGAATTATGGCAATTCCACAGCATACGATTGATCAGATCTTAGATCGCACAGATATTGTCGATCTGATTGGTCAACGTGTGAAACTGAAAAAAACCGGACGAACTTATTCTGGTTGTTGCCCTTTTCATCAAGAGAAAACGCCTTCTTTCCATGTTTACCGCGATAAACAGTATTATCACTGCTTTGGCTGTCAGGCGAACGGAAATGCCATTCGCTTCCTAATGGACATTGATAACCGAAACTTTATTGATGTGATGAAGGAGTTATCGAGTAATACGGGAGTCGAATTACCAAAAGATAATACTGATAATAAAAAACTGTCTTATACACGCCAAGTTATAAAACCATCAACACCGCCCAAAACGGTTGCTGAACCGACTACTCAAGCACCTATAGAAGATCAGTACAATACGTTTGAACCCGTATATTTTGATGATCCCTTTGCCCAGTTTGAACA
This sequence comes from Acinetobacter sp. EKM10A, assembly GCF_011075215.1. NCBI lineage: Bacteria > Pseudomonadati > Pseudomonadota > Gammaproteobacteria > Moraxellales > Moraxellaceae > Acinetobacter > Acinetobacter sp. EKM10A. The sequence goes on from NZ_JAALLK010000007.1 coordinate 26,431, forward strand.
GCCATTTAGCTTTGATGAGCCAGTACAAGAAGGTAATTTATATGACCTTCTAGAAAATGTTGCCCAGTTTTATGAACATCAATTACCGACTAGTCAAAAAGCTAAAAATTACTTTAAGCAACGCGGTTTAAGTGACCAGACTATTCAGTTCTGGCGTTTAGGTTATGCTCCTGAAGACTGGCAGCATCTAGAAAAAGCTTTCCCTTATGATATTGAGGGCTTAAAGCAACTTGGTCTCATCCGTTCAAGTGACAGTGGTCGTGACTTTGACCTTTTACGTGATCGTGTTATTTTTCCAATTCGGGACCCTAAAGGCCGTGTAGTTGGCTTTGGTGGTCGTGCGCTCAATGATGAAATTAAGCCTAAATACATCAACTCGCCCGATTCGGAAGTATTCCATAAAAATCAATTACTGTATGGGCTATATGAAGGCCGAAAATTAAAAGCAAATGACTGGTTAATGGTCGAAGGATATATGGATGTCATTGCTTTACAGCAATATGGCATTACTGGTGCAGTTGCGACTTTAGGAACAGCAAGTAATACCGAACACCTTAATATCTTATTTAAACAAAATAACCGGATTACGATTGCTTTTGACGGTGATGCTGCAGGTCAAAAGGCCGCACGCCGAACTTTAGAAATTGCATTACCCTTACTCAATGATGGTCGTGAGCTCAAATTCTTTGTATTGCCAAATGACCATGACCCTGACTCTTTAATCCGCCGTGAAGGGGTGGAAAATTTCCAGAAGCTTCTACAGCAAGCTCCTTTACTTTCTGACTTTGTTTTTGCTCATCTTACTGCGCAACATGACATTAGTACGCCCGAAGGTAAGAGTCTTGTTATGGGCGAATTAAGAGAATTGACCGAGTTATTGCCAAAACAAGGGTCTTTTCGCTATCTACTAACCCAATCTTTCCGTGAAAAATTAGGCTTAGGTAAGCGCTTCACGCCACAAATTAGCCACGATGCATCACTATCTTTTAATATTCAAACGAAAGATGAAGACTTTGCAATTGCAATTTTGATGCACCATCCGTTTCTTTATATTCATTTTGAAGGATTAAGGGCTTATATTCCGCAAGATGAGCTGTTGGCTAAAATATTAGCAATTTTAAACCGTATATTTGACGAATTGCCTGATGACCAAGAACTAGCTACCTACTATGTTTTAGGTGCTTGTAGCACTTATTGCCATGAAATTGCAGATATTATGCAAAGGACCAATATTCAAGCCTTAACTCAAGCACCGGAAGTAGCAGATAAACTCGCAAAAGAATATGCTTTAGGCTTACAAGAAAGATATTTACGTCAAAAACTAAAATCTAAAATCTCATTAGTTGAGTCAAGAAACTTAAGACAACAACTCAATGAACTTACCAAACAGATTAGCTTAAGACTTCTTTCTTAACGTTTGGGTTTTCGCTCGTGATCAAATACATCCTGTAAATGCTGCTGTAACCATTCAAAATAGTCTGGGCTCTCTGCTTTTGCAGCTTCACGCAACAACATAGAGGTCGGATGTATTAGTTTTTGCGTCAAACGATGGGCAAATTGCTGCAACACTTGCTCAGGATTTCCACCATGATGCAGAGCCTCTAATGCATGGGTAAGCTCTCGCTGGCTAATTTCTTCACTATGTTGGCGATAAGCATGAATTGTACTGCCCGCCTCTTTGACTTTTTGATGCGTAATTAGCTGGGTGGCTAGCTGATTAACCATCACCTCAGCTTCAACAGCTGCTTGACGACGTTGAGCCAAGTTTTCATCAATCACACTTTGTAGATCATCTACGCCGTATAAATACACTCCATCAAGCGACTCTACTTTAGGGTCAATATCACGCGGTACAGCTAAATCGACCATTAACATTTGCTGATAACGGCGTTTTTTTAATGCAGTTTTGACATCTGCATAAGCAATAACCTGATGCAAACTACCCGTACAACTTGAAACAACATCGGCACGATATAGATTCTCAGCCAAATCTGAAAAATCAATAATCTCAACTTCAACTTGATGTGCAATTTCTTGGGCCAATTGATCGGCGCGTTCACGGCTACGATTACAAATAATCATCTTGGCAACGCCCATTTCGGCTAAATGCTTGGCAACAAGGCTGTTCATTTCGCCAGCAGCAACCACCATAACTGTTAGTTTTTCAGGTTTACTAAAAACCTGTAAAGCGAGCTGGGCAACTGCATAACCCATTGAAACGGCATGACTACCTACAGCTGTTTCAGAGCGCACACGTTTAGCGGCGTAAAAAGCGTACTCAAATACACTATTTAATTCTGGAGAAACTGTTTGCGCTTCTTTAGACAATGCTAGAGCACTTTTCACCTGCCCTAAAATTTGCGGTTCGCCCAACATGAGTGAGTCCAAACCACTTGCTACACGCATTAAATGTGTGATGGCTTGAGCATTTTCGTAACGATAAACATGATGAATTAACTGCTTTACATCAATATTATTGGCATCAGCTAACCATTTCAGAAGGCTTTCGGCATCTTCCGCCATGGCGTAGACTTCTGTACGGTTACACGTTGAGACAACCACTAAGTCTTTTAAAGACTCGTGATGACGTTGTTCGGCAAGCAAATTACTTAATCGCTCTGCATTGAAAGCAATTTGCTCGCGGAGTTCTACAGAAGCTGTTTGATGGTTGACACCCAATGCAAAGAAAGACATATCAGATCATCATTTCGCTAAATTTATGCTATTGTGCAACATCGGTGTCATAAAAAGCATTACTTTGGATCAATAAAAATTGCGTCAAATGAATAGCCGTATTAATTTTAACGGTGCTTCGATAAGACAGTATTCTACCACATTCTTATTGTTAGGTAGCATGTCCTCATATGTCTATGCACGTCCAGTGCAAGAGACCTATGCCGTGCATTCATTTGATCAGGCTTTACAGCAGAGTATGGTTGCTGAATTTGCCTTAGCTTATGACGATATTCCCACAGCACTGCACAATTACACAGTGCTTGCGATAAAAAGCAACTCAACAACAATTAAACAGCGTGCATTAGACGTTGCACTTGAATATAACGACTTACAAGCTGCATTAAATATTGCAACACATTGGGTTGTTCAAGAGCCTAAAGATGTCCCTGCTCTATTTTATTTATCGCATATTGCGCTAAAAACACACGAATATCAGCTTGCTGCCGAGACTTTAGATAAAATTTTAAAAATAGATCCAACTGCCGATCTTGAACAAATTTTGGCAAGCATTGCACCTGAAAATGCACAGGATCGAGAAGTTTTATTAACTGCTTTACGTTCTAGTGCAGAGAAAGACAACCCATCCATCTTAGCGCTTATTGCCAACCTAGAAGCACAAAATGGTCAGTTAGAACCAGCCTTAAGTACCATTAATCGCGCACTACGCCGTCGCCCTAAAGTGACCAGCTTTATCTTAATGAAAGCCAATTTACTAATCGCACTCAGTGATCAGGAAGGTGCTTTAAAATGGTATGCAAAATCAAGCCGTAAATATAAGAAAAACCTAGATATTCGCCTAGCCGAAGTACGTTATCTCATCCAGATTAATCAACCCCAGCTTGCTCTTGAAAAATTAGAGAAAATTATTGAAAGCAATCCTCATGCTGAAGAGGCTTTGTTTATTGCTGGTTTAACCAGTATTGACCTTAAGCAATATGACAAAGCAGAACAATATCTGGTTGATTTACGCAACTCTGCAAAATATCAAAATGAGGCGTATTACTACTTAGCGATTAATGCTGAAAGAAAACAACATTATGAAACTGCTAAAGCTTACTACCGTTTAGTCGATGGTAGTTTGTATATTGTTTCAAGACGCAATCTCATTGCGATCTATGATAAACAAGAAAACTTACACGACGCTTTACGCTTTTTAACCCAAGAGCGAGTCAATTATCCTCAGCATGCAAGCTTTCTTTACCAAGCTCAAGCTGAAATTTTAAAGAAGATGGGCAATAAAAAAGCTGCATTAAATTTATTAGATGAAGCGATCAAAAACTTACCAGATGATCCGGAGCTCATCTATGCAGAAGTTTTATTATTAGACCCTTATACTGACCGCGATAAACTCGATAAAACACTCAAACAATTATTGCAGTTAGAACCCAATAGCCCAACGTATCTAAACGCCTATGCTTATACATTAGCTTTGCAAAATCGTAGGCTTAAGGAAGCACGTCAATATGCTGAACAGGCTTTAGAATATGCCCCAGAACAAGCTTCTATTCTGGATACGCTAGGCTATATCGCATTTTTACAAAATGATTATGAAGCGGCTGCGGAAGCTTTAGGCAAAGCATATGAACTAAGTCATAACATAAATATTGGCATTCGTTACGCTAAGGCACTTTATATGCAAGGATCATTAACTCAGTTCAGTGCCGTGTTACAACAACTGAAACAAAAGCACGCAAATGATCCACAATTACAACAACTTGATGCGTTAATTTTACCTACATCTGCAAAAAAGAGTTAAATTTATGAGCAAACTTGCCCAACTGTGCACAGCGATCTGTGGATCAAGTGTTTTATTTTTAACCGGTTGTCAGCATTTTACTCAACCTAAAGCTGCAGTTACCCACCAAGTACAAGACGAAAAACACTTCAATTTACAAGGTAAAATTGGAGTACGCACCCCCCAACAAACTGGTAGTGCATTCTTTACATGGATTCAACAGCAAGACAATTTCGATATCGAATTAAGCGGTATTTTAGGTGTTGGAAAAACACAAATTCAGGGTAAACCTGGTGAAGTTACTCTAAACAGTGCTAAAACTGGACTGATTACGGCTGCATCTCCTGAAGAACTTTTAGAGCGTGCAACTGGCTGGCAAGCACCAATTACTCATTTAACCAGTTGGATTTTAGCGAAACCTGCAACTTTAAATGCTCAAATTAGTAAAGATAATGCAAATCGTGTGAGCCAACTCATCGAAGATGGCTGGACAGTTAATTTTAGTTATGATGGTGAACAAACTCTACCAAATAAACTGGTTTTAAAGCAGGCTCTTGCTGAAGATAAAGAAAACCGTATTACAATGGTGATCCAAAACCGCTAATCCTTATTATATAAATCTATGATTCGAGTACCTTCTCCAGCTAAGCTCAACCTGTTTTTGCATATCACAGGACGTCGTGAAAATGGTTACCATGAACTACAAACCATTTTCCAACTTATTGATTTATATGACTGGATGACATTTATGCCTATATCTGAAGATGAGATTCAGATTAAAGGTTTAGGTGAGGTTCAACTTGAGCAAAATCTGATTTATCGGGCGGCACAGATATTACGTCCTCACGCTCAAAATCCTTGCGGACTCCATATAAAAATTGAAAAAAATATTCCGATGGGTGCTGGTTTAGGTGGCGGTTCTTCCAATGCAGCAACGACGCTTATTGTCTTAAATCAATTATGGCAATGTGGTCTAACTGAAGAACAATTAGCTCAGTTCGGTGTCAAGCTTGGTGCCGATGTTCCAATTTTTATTTATGGGTTAAATGCATGGGCTGAAGGGATTGGTGAACATTTATCATTCATAGACTTAGATCAAAAACAATTCATTGTTTTAAAACCTGATTGTTTTATCAGCACTCAACTGCTTTTTTCACAAAAAACATTGACAAGAGATTCTAAGCCCACTACATTTTGCGCCTATCAGTTAGAACCTTCTAATTTCGGAAATAACTTTGAGCCTCTGGCTAGAGAGTTATACCCTGAAGTTGAAGAAGCAATGCAATATCTCGACCAGTTTGGTCATGCAAAGCTTACAGGTACAGGTGCTTGTGTTTTTGCTGAGGTAACCGATGAAATGAATGTTGACGACATTCTTAAACATGCACCATGTAAAGCTTACTTGGTACATAGTTTAAAAGAATCTCCTTTACGTCATTTTAAAGTTGCAAGTTAGGGGCGTCGCCAAGTGGTAAGGCAGCGGGTTTTGATCCCGCCATCCGTTGGTTCGAATCCAGCCGCCCCTGCCATT
>NZ_JAALLK010000007.1:32527-155006 GCF_011075215.1 Acinetobacter sp. EKM10A
AATTAGGGGCGTCGCCAAGTGGTAAGGCAGCGGGTTTTGATCCCGCCATCCGTTGGTTCGAATCCAGCCGCCCCTGCCATTCTCTTATTTAAAAGACAGACTTAATTGCCTTGCTTTTTGTTGATTAACCTTGACATTGCATTGCAAAAATATTAAAGTTCTGCCGCATTAGGGGCGTCGCCAAGTGGTAAGGCAGCGGGTTTTGATCCCGCCATCCGTTGGTTCGAATCCAGCCGCCCCTGCCATCTACTTCATTACATACCAACCGCCAAGGGTGCTTCATGCCCAATCTTGTCGTTTTTAGTGGAAATGCTCATCCACAGTTCGCTCAAAAAGTCGTAAGTCACTTACATATCCCTCTAGGTGCTGCATCAGTCGGTCAGTTCTCTGATGGTGAAATTTCAGTAGAAATTACTGAAAATGTTCGTGGTAAAGACGTATTTATCGTTCAGCCTACTTGTGCTCCAACCAATGACAACCTTATGGAAATCTTGGTTATGGCAGATGCTTTGCGTCGTGCAAGTGCTGGTCGTATTACTGCTGTTATCCCTTATTTTGGTTATGCTCGCCAAGACCGTCGTCCACGTTCTGCACGTGTGCCGATCACAGCGAAAGTTGTTGCAGACATGCTTACCACTGTTGGTATTGACCGTGTCGTAATGATTGACTTACATGCTGACCAAATCCAGGGCTTCTTCGATATTCCAGTCGACAACATCTACGGTACTCCTGCTTTGCTTGCTGACTTACGTCAACAACAACATGACAACCTTATGGTGGTTTCTCCTGACGTTGGCGGTGTTGTACGTGCTCGTGCCGTTGCTAAACAGATGGGTGATATCGATTTAGCAATCATCGACAAACGTCGTCAAAAAGCCAACGAGTCGCAAGTTATGCACTTGATTGGTGACGTAAAAGATCGTGATTGCGTTATCGTAGACGACATGGTTGATACAGCTGGTACATTGTGTAAAGCAGCTGATGCGCTTAAACAATTCGGTGCACGTCGTGTTGTTGCTTACGCAACTCACCCTGTACTTTCAGGTAAAGCAATTGAGAACTTACGTAACTCTGTTATTGATGAGTTAGTTGTAACTGACACAATTCCTCTTTCTGAAGAAGCATTAAACTTAGGTAAAATTCGCCAAGTTTCTGTTGCTAGCATGGTTGCTGAAACGATTCGTCGTATTAATAACGAAGAGTCTATCAGCGCGATGTTCGATAGTTTATAATATTGCAGCTTTTTTCTTAACCCTAGCTTTGGCTGGGGTTTTCTATCACTAAACTGGTCGCAAGTTTAGTTTATTTAATCTTTAATGAGGATTTATCTCATGGCAAACTTCGTATTAAACGCTCAAGCGCGTGCTGAAGACAAACAAGGGAAAGGTGCGAGCCGCCGCCTTCGTCGCGAATCTTTAGTTCCAGCTATCATCTACGGTGGTAACGCTGAGCCTGTAGCAGTTACTTTAGAACTTCGTGAGCTTGTAAAAGCTTTAGAAAGCAACGCTTTCTTTGAAGAAGTTGTTGAAATCAAAGTAGGTGACAAAGTTGAAAACGTTAAAATCCAAGCGTTACAACGTCACCCAGCTAAAAACACTCCTATGCACGCTGACTTCAAACGCGCATAAGTGTTTAAAGGCGTAGATTAGTGTCAAATATTTCGCTAATTGTTGGTTTGGGCAATCCTGGTTCAGAATATGCCCAAACCCGCCATAATGCAGGTTTCTGGTTCGTCGAACAGCTTGCAGATAAATATGGCATTACATTAAAAAATGATCCAAAATTTCACGGAATCAGTGGTCGTGGTAATATAGAAGGGCACGATGTTCGCTTACTTCTACCTATGACTTATATGAATCGTTCCGGACAAAGTGTTGTTCCTTTCTCAAAGTTCTATCAAATTGCTCCTGAAGCAATTCTGATTGCTCATGATGAACTTGATATGAACCCTGGTGTAATTCGCCTCAAAACAGGCGGTGGACACGGCGGTCATAACGGTTTACGTGATATTGTCCCGCATATTGGCCCAAATTTTCATCGTTTACGTATTGGTATTGGACATCCTGGCTCAAAAGAAAGAGTTTCTGGACATGTGCTCGGGAAAGCACCAAGTAGTGAACAAAGCCTGATGGATGGAGCAATTGATCATGCTCTCTCTAAAGTAAAGTTACTTGTTCAAGGGCAAGTACCACAGGCCATGAATCAAATTAATGCGTATAAACCAGCTTAAATTGTTGAACAATCAAGCTTGCTATCTTGCTTTTTTAGGAGCAAAATGCGCATCAGCCACCTAGCCGGCGGCAAAGGCGAAAGATTTCACCATAAGATCTTCATCTTAGATCTACTCAGGAGACGCTAGCCATGCTATCTCGTTTATTAAAATGCAAAATTCACCGTGCAGTTGTAACCCATGCTGAACTTCACTATGAAGGTTCTTGTGCAATTGATGGCGTATTGATGGACTTAGCTGGTATTCGTGAATACGAAGAAATCCACGTTTGGAACGTAACTAATGGCAAGCGCTTCACAACTTACGCAATTCGTGGTGAAGATAACTCTGGCATTATTTCAGTAAATGGTGGCGCTGCTCACCAAGCAGATGTGGGCGATTTAGTTATTATTGCTACTTTTGGTGATTTCACAGAAGCTGAAGCAAATGCCCATAAACCACGCTTGGTATATGCAAACCCAGATAATACAGTCAATCACACAGCGAACTGTATTCCGGTGCAAGTTGCCTAATTAAAGATTTAAAAAGAATAAAAAGCCCGTAATACGGGCTTTTTTTATAAGACTTTATAAACTTCTGGCAGTTCCCTTCCACCAGCTCTGTTGCTGTTTACAATTTAGAGGCTGTAGCTCTTCTCCACGTAAATCCAATAAAATCGCCTCTCCTTTTGTATTTACCTTAAATTCAGCATATTTCGCTTTCTCATAGCAATAAGCTAAGCCTTCGGCAAATAAGAAACTGCGAGAAGCTGGGTACAAAGATTGATAGTGATTTTCCGGATTTTTTAAAATTAAATTCTGCTCATTAGATAAAGAGTTAGGGTCTAAAATAGTACGGATCACTCGATTTCGTGAATCTAAAATAACTTTTGCTGGAACAGAAGCATGATTAAAAATCACCTGATCTAAAGCTTCACTTTCACTTCCTGTCAGAGCTTTGAGAGATTGTAAATTTAATTCATAAGCCAGCGCCATGTAGTCCCCTTGTAAAATAGAACGAGGATCAACTGGTTTCAGCTTAATAAAAATACTTTTACTTTGATGCAAGTGCCATTCATTTTTCATGACTAAACCTGCAAAAAATAATACAGTGACTACTGCAAGCATAAGAGAGAAATGCTTTTTCATTACTTTCCTCCCTCAATAAAATTAATTTTAGCTTCTTTCATAAGTAGCCCATATAGAGCCAGCAATATAATGCCTGACACCAAGATTGAGGCACTTTTAGCTAAAAAACTTAATTGTAAACTGTAATAAAGTTGCCAAAGCACAAAGGCAAATACTACGAGCGTAACACCATAAACAATGCGATCTTTATTTTTTAAAGCCCATGTCAAAATAACAAATAAGATGAATACTTCAAAATAGCCGAGTGCAATAAGTAATATGCCAAAAACTAAAAAGGCAAAAAAAGTTATACCGTGAAGTTGCCGATAGAGATAGAAAAAACTAAAGCATAATAACCATACGCACGGCAATGCATAAAGGAACCATAGTGACTGATCAGCCGAATCAACAAGTGCTAATCCTATAAAGGTATCAAAGAATGAACTCACCCAAATTACAACGAGCGTACATAAGAAGATACTCCGCTTATACGATACGACCGCTTTACTTCCTATCAGTAGTACCGAACTAAAAACCAAATAGTTAAGTAAGACTAAATTTAAATAAGTCTGAGTAGAGTTTAAGGACCATAATGAATGATCCATTTGTAGTAGATAGATTACTGCTATACCATAAGTTGCAAGCATTTGAATTAAAATAAAGAACCAGTGAGGCTTAAGAAAATAACTAATACATAAAATAAAGATCTGGGCAATCAATACCCATAAAACTTGATCTGTTTCAGAACCAAGATGGAATAAAAAAGCAGTCTGTCCACTCACAAATAAACAATATGCAAACTGCCGGATGAAATAACTTTGCGATTTTGTTAGTAAAGTTATAGCTACAGCAACAAAGATGATTCCAATAATTAAGGAAATAGTCTCCCAAAACACCAAAGTAAATGCTGCAAGCGCTAGACCAGCAAGCCAAGCACCAATTGCCAAAGGAATGATATAAAAACGGCTTTGACGGAAAATCTTGATTAAGAAATAACTAATGAGTGCAAACCAAGTAAAAATAATCCCCGCGATCAATAAAAAGATGAACTCATTAGAATCTTTAAATAGTTGATTAATACCATCCACAAGCCATATGGTAGCCGTCACACCAAGAACAGCAGCCATTAAACTGGCACACAACTGATCATCTTTATTAAAAAAATAATAAAAAGCGATGATTCCTAGAAAAAAAGCCGAGATCAGATAAGGTAAATTTTCACTTGATAGGAATTGAATCATTCCTGTTATTGAAATAACAGCAAACCAAGCAATAAAAATAAAACGTAAAGCCGTATATTTCTTTTGACAGATCCAAAACTGCACAAGACTTAATAGATTTAGAGCAAAAAGATAAAGATAGGGAAATTTTTCTGCCCAGAAAGTCTGTTTAAAAAATAAAAATAGGGTGAGTTGGCTTGTAATACAAATTAAAGCAAAGATTCCAATATTTGGTCGATATAGCCACGGCAATAAAAGCAAAGTCCAAATCAAGAAAAGTAAATAACTGTCTGCACCAGTTTGATAAACTTGCCCAATTACAGCCAAACTCAAACCGACCATTAAGCCGCAGATGCCATGTAAAGTTTGCCTTACTCCCTCACTTAAAGTCTTTTTGATACTCACCCAAGCTGTCATAAGTAATATAACAGGTGGAATAATGAGTTGAATGCTATCTGGAAGCATCAACCAATTAGCAGCAATTAAGTACAGAATACTGAGCGCCATAAATACATAACTGAAAATATGGAGATGCTGAATAAATAAAGTATTCCTAAAAGGATAATAATCTCTTATCTGCATGAAACACCTGTTTTATTTATAATTTTCTAGAAAAAACATAACATTCACTTTTAAGCTCAACAAGTAAGCTCTTGTTAAAAAGCCTATTTCAATTTATGAAAATACTTATTCATAAAGAGACTTAGCATTCTACAAAAGCATCTAGCCAATTTTGCCAAGCGCGCTATAATAAAACCCATCGCTTCAGGGCGGGGTGTAATTCCCCACCGGTGGTAAAGTTAATTTTTATTGTTAGATTAACAAGCCCACGAGCTTAAATTATGTAATTTGAGCAGATTTGGTGAAACTCCAAAGCCGACGGTATAGTCCGGATGAAAGAAGACGACGAACTGGAATAAATCCGTTTTATTTCAGTACCAGCCTGTTTTTGCATCAGTCCTGAAATGTTCAACCGTATTCTTACGAGAGCGTTTCATTATGTCTAGTTTAATTCAACCAGAACTTTTTTTCTCAGCCCTCTCTCCTGCTGAGCAACGCATCCAACAAGCATTAGAAGATATCCGTCAAGGCAAACCTGTCTTGGTGATGGATGACTTCGACCGTGAAAATGAAGCAGATTTAATTGTTGCAGCGGAAACCCTAACTGTTGAGACCATGGCACGTATGATTCGTGATGGCTCAGGTATTGTATGTTTATGCCTTACTGAAGAGTTAGCTGATCATCTTGAACTTCCACCAATGGTTTCTCAAAACTCAAGTCAGTTTCATACTGCATTTACAGTGACTATTGAAGCTGCTCAAGGCGTTACCACTGGCGTTTCTGCTAAAGACCGTGTAACAACGATTAAAACTGCTATTAAAGATGGTGCTGTTGCAAGTGATCTTAACCGTCCAGGCCATGTTTTCCCATTACGCGCACGTAATGGTGGCGTGCTTACCCGTCGAGGTCATACGGAGGGGACTATTGATCTAGCAAGATTAGCTGGTTTAAAACCTGCTGGAGTATTATGTGAATTAACCAATCCGGATGGGACAATGGCATCAGGAATTCAAGTTTTAGCATATGCTCAAACTCATCATTTAACCGTGATTACAATTGAAGAGCTTGTACAATATCGTCAACAACACGGTATTTAAAAATAAATAAAAAGGTTTGACTTGTTCACTTGCAGGTCAAACCTCTAAATTATAATTCTTGAAATTTAAGAAACTTTCTTTTGTGCGGCCTGTTCTTCAACATAATCTAAAAGTTCAGAAAATTTTGTAATCTTTGCTTTAGGTTGTGCTTGAGTAAGTTCTTCTGGTGTCCCATAACCATAAGTCACCGCTACCGCTTCAATACCATTATGACGGGCACCTAAAACATCATATTGACGATCACCCACCATCAAGCATTCTTCTGGGTTTAATTGCTCACGTTCAAGAATATAATGGATAAGCTCAGCTTTATTGGTCCGCTCACCCGTTAATTCACTACCATAAATTTGTACAAAATATTGGCTTAAATCAAAATGATCTAAAATTCGTTTTGCATAAATCGTTGGTTTAGCAGTAGCAACGAACAAACGATACCCTTCTGCTTTTAAGGCCTTAAGTGTTTCCGCAACAGATGGATATACTTCATTTTCAAATAAACCAATCACCGAGAAACGCTCACGGTAAGCAAGTAAAGCTTGCTCAGCTAGTGCATCATCTTGAGTAGCTAATAATTTTGCTAATGACGCTTTTAAAGGTGGGCCAATCGTCCAATCAATATTTAAATCGGCAGCTAATGGATAACCTAACTTATCCATTGCATAACGAATTGATGTATGGATACCAACTTTAGGGTCTGTTAAGGTTCCATCTAAATCAATCAAAATATGTTTTATAGCCATTCAATCACTAACCCAGTAAAGTATTTAATTCAATTGGTCGAGAGTTTAATTAAACTCTCTTATACTAACGTAAATTTAAATTGAAAAGGAAATAACCGTGCGTCCAACCGTACTTTGTTTCTCGGGTTTAGACCCTTCAGGTGGTGCAGGTTTACAAGCCGATATTGAAGCGATTGGACAAAGTGGTGCACATGCAGCAATTGCATGTACAGCCCTCACCATTCAGAATTCTCAACAAGTATTTGGCTTTGAAGCAACCTCAAAAGAACTATTATTAGCCCAAGCAAATGCTGTTGTAGGCGATTTACCCATTAAATGTGTTAAGTCTGGCATGCTAGGCACTACCGATAATATTGCGGCTCTAGCCGAATTTTTACGTGCTCATCCTGACTATCAATATGTACTTGATCCTGTCTTAGTTGCAAACAGTGGCGGTTCTTTAGGAGACCAAGCAACTTTAGTTAAAGCATTTGTTGAACTGATTCCCCTAGCGACACTTATTACTCCAAATACAGTTGAATTACGCGCTTTAACAGGCGTTACCGACTTAGATCAAGCAACCCAAAAGTTATTTGAAATGGGTGCCAAGGCCGTATTGGTGAAAGGTGGACATGAAGACACACCTGACTTTATTAAAAATAGTTTATATATTGATGGTGAGCTTGCAGCAAGTAGTACATGTCCGCGCCTTGAAGGTGAATATCATGGCTCAGGTTGTTCATTAGCGAGTTTTATTGCAGGTCGCTTAGCTTTAGGTGACTCTTTAAAAATTGCAGTTCAACATGCAGAAACATGGTTATTTGGTGTGTTAAAAAATGCTGAAACACCTGTACCCAATGGACAAAAGATTCCAAAACGGTTTTAACCAATAAATAAAAAAGGCGCTTTAAGCGCCTTTTTTTATATTCCTATTATTGAGGAATACGTAAAACTTGTCCTGGAAAAATCTCATCTGGATCTTTCAGCATTGGTTTATTCGCTTCAAAGATTTTTTGATATTGATTGGCATCACCATAAAATTCTTTTGCAATTTTTGAAAGATTATCACCAGATTTCACTGTATAAAATTTGCTTTCTGGCTCAGGAGTTGCAACAGTCATCTGGTCATCTACTTGTGCCACATGATCTACATTACCCACAATAAGAATGATTTTTTCTTTATCTGCTTGGCTTTGGACTTGCCCTTTAATAATAGCAGTGTCAGTTGAGCCATTATATGTTACAGATAAGCCTTCCACCCCAAGGCCTAAGCTTTTAATCAATCCCAATAATTTATTCGCAATTTCTTGTGCAGAAGGTTCTGCTGGTGCTGCTGGAGCTGCTTGTGGTTCTGCTGGTGCGGTATTTTTCTTACCAATACCTTTTACAAAATCAAAAAGACCCATTATTTAGTCCTCATATTATTGTTTATAGTAAAGTCATTAAACTGACCCTTATTGTTATACTTGAAAAAAGAGACACCTCTGCTATCAATTGAGGTTGATCTTGTAAAAATATGTATCTCATCAATTATCTTACTCGTATAAAAAAAGCCACCTTACGGTGGCCTTCTTTTTTAATCAGCAATATGCGAATTAACCAAGTTTTTTAGTTACATAGTCAATTGCAGATTGAACTGTAGTGATTTCGTTTGAATCTTCATCAGGGATAGTGATGTCGAAGTCATTTTCGAAAGACATAACAAGTTCAACTAAATCTAAAGAGTCAGCACCCAAGTCATCCATGAAAGATGCTTCGTTTTTAATCTCTTCAGCTTTAAGACCAAGTTGTTCTGCAACCGCTTGTTTAACGCGTTGTTCGATATCGCTCACAGGAATTCTCCTCATTGCTTGTGGCGTTTGATTTGCCACTAGTTTAATTGAATATAAAAATTTTTAAAAGTTTATACATCGGCGTTAGGCCATGTATAAACCACCATTTACATGTAATACCGTACCGGTAATGTAACCTGCTTTATCACTTGCAAGGAAACTCACCGCATTTGCGATATCTTGTGGCTCGCCTAAGCGATTTAAAGCCACTTGATCACTCATTTTTTTGCGAATGTCTTCACTAAGTGCATCTGTCATTTCTGTTGCAATAAAACCTGGTGCCACACTATTTACAGTGATTTGGCGGCTACCCATCTCTTTTGCAAGACTACGGCTAAATGCTTCAATACCTGCTTTAGCAGCAGAATAGTTCGCTTGGCCTGGGTTTGCAAAGTGAGCTACAACAGAACTGATATTAATAATGCGACCAAAACGTGCTTTCGTCATACCCTTAAGTACACGTTTAGATAAACGATAAACGGCTTTAAGGTGGATATTGAGGATGTCATCCCAATCATCTTCCGACATACGAAGCAACAAATTGTCTTTCGTAATACCTGCATTGTTAACGAGAACAAGTACAGGACCATAGTTCTGTTCAATATGAGACACGACTGCTTCAATCTCATCGAGATTACGCACATCGAGAGCCAAACCTGCACCTTGTTCACCAAAGCTATCAGTTAGCTTTTGTGCACCAGATTCAGAAGTCGCAGTACCTACGACAAAATAACCGTCTTGAATAAGTTGCTGGGCAATTGCAGCGCCAATGCCCCGACTCGCGCCCGTTACTAATGCAACTTTGCGTTCTTGTGTCATGCAATTTTTCCTTCTGCCACTAAAACAGCATTTAGGGCATCTTCCATTTTGCTCTTACTATCAATAGAAAAAGCTTTTTCAATATTTGGTAAACGCTTTGCGAGATTACTCAATACTGTACCTGGACCACACTCAACAATGTACTGAATACCTTGGTCTTGTAGAGACTGCATGGTACGTGTCCATTGTACAGACTGGTACAATTGTGCTGTTAAAGCCTGACGTAATTGAGCAACATCGGTAGCAATTTCCGCGTTGACATTTTGTATTACAGGAATGGTAGGTAGCTCAATGGCAGTTTGTTCCAAAGCTTCTGCAAATTTTTCTGCTGCCGGCTTCATCAATGAACAATGTGATGGAACAGAAACCGGTAAAGCAATTGCTTTAGCAGATTGTTCTTTTGCCAATGCCATAACTTGCTGTACAGATGCAGTACTACCAGCAATCACAACTTGACCTTGTGAATTATAGTTTGCTGCTTCAACTGAACCTTGGCCTGATGCAGACACACTCTGGCACAATTCAACTACTTTATCATCAGCTAAACCAAGAATAGCAGCCATAGCGCCTTCCCCTTGAGGAACAGCATTTTGCATGAGTTTTCCACGCAAATTAACTAACTTAACTGCATCCGCCAAACTCATTGAACCTGCTGCAACTAAAGCGCTGTATTCACCTAAAGAGTGACCTGCAAGGTATTTAGGGGCTAAACCACCTAAATCTAACCATAAACGCCATAAAGCAATACTGGCAGTTAATAATACAGGCTGGGTATTTTCTGTTTGGTCTAAACCTTCACCACTTTGTGCAATGTGCCAAAGATCAAATCCTAGCGCGTCTGAAGCTTCGGCAAAAGTTTGCCCAACTCCACTAAACTGTTCTGCGAGTTCAGCGAGCATACCAACTTTTTGTGAACCTTGACCTGGAAACACAAATGCAGTTTTTGTGGCTAAAGCTACTTGTTCAAGACGTTTAGCAGACATAAGAAATCCTTTTTGGGTTTTCACTCATTTCTCTGGAGCGGAAATTTAACATTTAATTTGTATATTTATAATTGCGAAAAACAACAAAAAAAGGGAGCTTTCGCTCCCATTTTTTCTATACTTAAGCATCACGCTTAATGCATATCATGCAATTATTCAGCATCAGCTGCTTTAGCGAATAATTGGCGACCACGGTAGAAACCGTCTTTAGTCACGTGGTGACGACGATGAGTTTCACCAGTTGCTTGGTCTACTGTTAATGCATTCTCGGTTAAAGCGTCATGTGAACGGCGCATGTCACGGCGAGAGCGACTTTTACGGTTTTGCTGAACGGCCATGATGGCTCCTTACAAAGATCGAAAAAATGGATCAGAACAAATTCAGTTGTCTTATCCCATAATCATAACACAAATTATGAGTTAAGTTTACCCTTCAAACCTGCCAAAACATCAAACGGATTATCCCGTTTCTCTTCGACAACGTTCTGAATGGTAGGTTGATGTTTATGTTCACAAGCATCATGCTTGGGAGATAAAGGCATCAACAATAACAGTTCATCTTCTAGTAATGCGAGTAAGTTGATCGAGGCAGGTGTATCAAAATCACCTTTTGTCGAAGACTCACTTTCACCTAAAACGATGAAATCAGCATCCTCATCCAAGCGCTCTATCAGTGACTCATCATCTACAAGTGCAATATGAAAGTCAGAAACAATTGGCATTTCAACAGGTTCCAAACAACGTTGGCACTCCATTGGAACTTTCGTTTCCATGTGACCATCTAACCACACAATGCGATGATAGGCATCCATTGATAGCTTACAGTCTATGTTGATCAATTGGTTATCAATTGACCCAACAGCTTCACGAGCAATACGAGCAAAGCGAGACAATGGCAGTTGACCTGACCATGTAAAGCCTTGTTCAGCCCATTTAAACGGCTCAATCTGTGCCGGAAAGGTATTTGCTGACATAATTAAGGCGGCAATTCTACAAATTCATCGGTACTCTGTCAAAGATTAAGATACAATTTTGTACTTCTTTAGACAGAACTCGGGGTAAATTAAGCAATGCACCTGTTGCAGCCGCAACCTGAAGTTAACACTTCATTACTCGTTTGCACCCATTCAACCCACCAGAACCCTCTTTTACCTGACGTGGTGCAACTCTCACCATGGCCAAGCTCAAAATTAGAGTCTGAGCAAGTTGATTGGCTTATTTTACACTTTAATCACTGGTTTTCCCACCATAATGTGACATTAGTTCGTGGAGAATTTGAACCAGAATATTTCCCAGCGAATGAGCATGAGCCAGCGAAAATTCAATTTGCTCATGGTTTTTTCAATAGTGCTCTTCACGAAATTAGCCATTGGACGATTGCAGGTGCAAAACGTCGTCTATTACCCGATTTAGGTTATTGGTATGCGCCAGATGGCAGAACTAAAGAACAGCAAGATTTATTTGAACAAGTAGAAATCAAACCTCAAGCCATTGAATGGTTATTTGCACAGTCTTTTGGCAGAAAATTCAGAGTCTCGCTAGATAACCTTACGGGCGAAGGTGGAGATGGCAGAAAGTTTAAAGATAATGTTTATGCCCAAGTTCAACGTTACTTTTCTGGTGAAGCAAAGCTGCCTGCCGATGCAGCAAGATTCATTGAATGTATTTGCCAATGTACGCGAGCAGGTGCAGCATTACAATTAAATGAATTTAAACGTGAACTTCTTGATTAAATGACAAAAAAACTACGTAAGTTACTTGCTTCACAAGTTTGAAAGGTCTAATACTATTTTTAATAATGGCGTGATGGAGTCTCTAAAATATGCTGCATTTACATGTACATCCTGAAAATCCACAGCAACGCCTCATTGAGCAAGCGGTTGAGCGTATTCGTGCTGGAGACGTTGTGGTCTACCCGACCGATGCTGCCTATGCAATCGGATGCCAGATTGGTAATAAAAATGCGATGGAACGGATTGCCCAGATTCGTGGTTTAGGTCCTAAGCATCAATATGCAATTATGTGTTGCGATTTATCAGATATCGCGACTTATGCCAAAGTTGATAATGCGACGTACCGTTTATTAAAGGCAAATACACCAGCCATCACTACTTTCATTTTACCGGCAACTAGTGAAGTTCCACGTAGGTTAATGCACCCTAAAAAGAAAACGATTGGTCTACGTATTCCAAGCAATCCAATTTGTCAGGCTTTATTAAAAGAGCTGGGTGAACCTTTACTCACCAGTACATTAATTTTACCGGGGCAAGAAGATCCACTAGATGATCCTTACGATATTGAAAATCAATTAGCTAAGCGTATTGATGTCTTTATTGATGGCGGTTTTGGTACTTTAACAACCACGAGTATTGTCGATTTATCAGGTGAGCATCCTGAAATTATTCGTCGTGGTGTCGGTGATGTAAGTGCTTTTGAATAAGCACTTACTTTTCATTTTTTACCAATAGTTTAAAAAAAAGCATTATCAAGAAAAAAAATACTCTTTATTTAGTTTGGATTTTTTTTACACTTTAGTCGTTAAGCAATTTATTAAAAGTCACAATTCCTTTAGAATGCTTCTCACTATCTGCTGTTCTTCTGCTACAGCTCTTATTGACTTGAAAAACAAGTCTCATGCTTTTGAAAATTCGCGTGGCTTATAATCGTAATGAACCAATCACTTCATCAATCCATGGAAGACGTTCCACACATCCGTGTTTTAGATGAGTGGCACGATACGATTCCTGAGGATCTTTATATTCCTCCAGCTGCCTTTGAGATTTTGCTCGAACAGTTTGAAGGACCACTCGACTTTTTAATTTATCTGATTCAAAAAAACGGTTTTGATCTCATCCAGCTTGATATTGCTCCTATTGCAACTCAATATTTGGCTTATATGGATAGTATGAAATCCTTAAACATTGAGCTGACTGCCGACTATATGGTCATGGCTGCTTTATTGGCTGATTTGAAATCTCGCTTACTTTTACCTAAGCCTACTGTAGTAAGCATCGAAAAAGATCCTAAACAGGATCTTATTGATCGACTCGAAACTTATTTACGCATTAAACAAGCCGCTGAACGTTTAGGCCAAATGCCAGTTCTTGACCGTGATACATTCAGTGCCAATGTAAGCTTAGGTCATATTGCACCTGTTTATGAAGGTTATGATGTTTCAGCATTACACGATGCTTTGTTCTGTGTATTTAACCGTCCGGAACCTGTAACACACACAATTGCGCAAGAGCCTGTACTGTTAGAAGAACGTATTGCTTATATTGAAGAGAAATTAGAGTCAGGCGACGTGTTAAGTTTTAAAGAATTACTTAATCCCCAACAAGGCCGTATGGGAATGGTTGTAACTTTTATGGCTGTTTTAGAATTGACCCGACAACAAAAGATTAAGATTATTGCTACAGGAGTTGAAGCTCCACTAGCTATTCAAGGGTCTTCAATATGAGCAGTTTTGAACAAAATAATAATGATTTGTCATTAGCTGATATTCATCATGAAGTTTTATTACAGCTTGAAGCCATTATTTTTGCGAGTGAAGCGCCTGTCTCAATTGCCCGTTTAAAAGAAGCATTTAATAATCAATATAACAAACAACAGCTTCGTCAGCTTTTACAACAGCTTGCCCTTTTACAACATGGCCGTTCCATTGAGTTGATTGAAACTGCGCAGGGCTTTCGTTTTCAGGTAAGATCCAAATATCGCAATATCATTGCGCAGATTTGGCCAGAGCGACCAACAAAACTGTCGCCATCATTACTAGAAACGTTGGCTGTCATTGCGTATCATCAACCGGTCACACGTGCTGATATTGAACAAATTCGTGGTGTATCTAATAATAGTCAGATTCTCAGAACGCTATTTGACTGGAACTGGATTAAAGAAGCCGGTTTTAGAGATTTACCCGGAAGACCTGCGTTGCTAATTACAACGCCTCAATTTCTGAATGCTTTTGGTCTAGCCTCTCTAGGCCAATTGCCTCCCCTGCAGAACGCCAAGGAAGCATTTATGGCTCTCGATGCAAATGCACCGAAGTCATAAATAGGTGGACTGTTGATCATTATGTCTAAGGTTGTGCTGTCATGAGTGAAAAATTGCAAAAAGTATTAGCGCGAATCGGATTAGGTTCTCGCCGATATATGGAAGAGGTTATTGCCGCAGGACGCGTGAGTGTGAACGGCCGCGTTGCCCAAGTTGGCGAGCGCATTGAACCAGGCGATGAATTACGCATTGATGGCCGTAAAGTTCAGTTCCAGATCGAAGATGAAATTCGTCGTCGTGTACTGATTTATTATAAACCAGAGGGTGAAATCTGTTCACGTAATGACCCTGAAAAGCGTCCAACCGTATTTGATCATTTGCCACAAATTGCAAATGACCGTTGGGTAATGGTAGGCCGTCTAGATATTAACAGTACAGGTTTATTACTTTTTACAAACGATGGCGAGCTTGCTAACCGCTTAATGCACCCATCTAATGAAATTGAACGTGAATACGCTGTACGTGTAATGGGTGAAGTAACACCACAATTACGTCAAAACATGGTCAATGGTGTAGAGCTTGAAGATGGACCTGCCAAATTCGAATCTTTCTCTGAAATTGGTGGTGAAGGTATTAACCGCTGGTATCAAGTTGTAGTGAAAGAAGGCCGTAACCGTGAAGTACGCCGTATTTTTGAATCACAAGGCCTTAAAGTAAGCCGCTTATTGCGTACTCGCTACGGTACTGTCATTTTACCACGCGAATTACGTACTGGTCGCTGGATGGAACTCGACAAAACTGACATCGATAACTTGGCAAAATCTGTTGAGTTAAAACCACGTCAAGGTACAGGCTTATTTGGCATGGCAAAACGTCGCACCGAACGTATGACAGAAAAGCCAATGGCAGCACGCCGTGGTGGTTACTTACGTCAGCAACGTCGTGATGATGAAAAAGAAGCGCCAGCTAACACAGGTAATCAGCGCAAATCGACTGGTTTTAATCGTGGATTTAAAAAGTTCTAAGTAAAGCTTTTAAATCAAAAAACCGCTCAATTTAGAGCGGTTTTTTATGGCCTACTTTTTTAATTCATTCATTTTTGCTAGTTCAATCCACTCAGCTTCAGGGAAATGAATGGCTAAATGGTCTTTCAAATAATTTGAAGTATCTTGAGAGATTAATGGATCTTTTGATTCATCTTTTAGGTTGTAAACCAAAGCTTTTAATTTCAGACCACGTGACTTAAGTGCCTCGAGACTAAGCAATGTATGGTTAATACTCCCCAAACGACCAGACGTCACCAAAATAACAGGAAACTGATGCTGAGCAACGTAATCAATAGTAAGTAAACTGGTGGTTAAAGGTACCATTAAGCCACCTGCACCTTCTAACAATACAATTTCAAAACGCTCAGCCAATGTTTTAGTCGCATTTTCAATTTTTTGAAAATCGATCTCTCGGTTATCAAGACGCGTTGCTAAATGAGGTGAAGCAGGATAACTAAAGATTTCCGGCATAGTCAGCTTGTCATGATCTTCCTGAAACCAACCTTGCCCCATAATTTCACGATGCTTCTGGATATCCTCTGAGATATCAGCATTACCTGTTTGAATAAGTTTTTGGGTAATTACTTTTTTACCCTGCTCAGTCCATAATTTTGCTAAGAAACCTGTCGCGTAGGTTTTACCAATTTCGGTATCAATCCCACTCACAAAATAGATCTGGCCACTCATTTACTTCATTCTCCGGGCAATACAATAAATCGGGTGATATGTTAGGGAGTACCCCTCGGCGTGCTTAAACCGGTCATAATCTTGATAAAACTGCTGTAAAGATTGCTTAGTCCAACGATGCTGAGCAGTTGCCGTTACACCTGTTGCTTTTAAATGCTGCAACACGGCTTTAGGCGAATCGAAATAAAGCTGAGTTTCTGACTGTGCCAAATGCAAAATCTCAAAACCAGCCTGAGTTAAGGCACTATTCCAATTTTCAAGATTCCAATAATTTAAACCTTGTCCGGTTAGCTCTTTAATTTCAATGAGGTTTTTAGGACCAAATGTTGAAAAGCATAGCCAGCCTTGCTCATTTAAAGCAGCATAGCAATGTTGAAGTAGCCGTGGTAAATCTTGCATCCATTGCAAAGCTGAACCGGAAACAATCATATCAAGCTGCTGAGGGAATTCTAAGGTTTCAACGTCTCCAATTAACCATTTCACATGTTCTTCATGATTAAAGTGCTGTTGCACCTCTGCATATAAATCATTTAAAACTAAATTTTCAATTTGAAAAGATTCAACAAGCAGACGAGTTAAATTGCCAGAACCACAACCAATTTCAAAGACACGTGACATTGCGCTTGGACAAAATTGCTTTAGTAAGTTCGTTAAGTTTTGGCAAATTTGTTTTTGGACAATTGCATGCTTTGAATAGCTTTGCCCTGCTTTAGCAAAACGTTGGGCAACCAAATTTTTATTCAAACTCACAGGAAACTCACCAATGCTTCAAGTTCATGTTGCTCAACCATTGATGTTAAGGAAATGCGCAAACGCGAACTATTTTTAGGTACTGTTGGTGGACGTACAGGCATGGCATAAAAACCGCTTTCCTGAACCTGTTTCGCCTTATCGATAGCAGCCTGACTTTCTCCCACAATCACTGGAATAATATGGCTGGTCGATGGACTCACATACCCCTTTTGCACCACTGCTTGTTGAAGATATTGGCTAATATTTTTTAAATGTTCACGTTGAGATTGAGCCATTAATACTTTTTTAAAAATAAAATTTGCCCATGCCATAACAATCGGAGGTTGAGCGGTACTAAAAATAAGCGGACGCATTTTATTAATGAGATAATCTTTAATAATTGGATGGCAAATAATATAACCACCGACTGCTGCTAGCGCTTTACCCAAGGTACCAACTAGAAAATCAATTTCCTGAATTACATTATATTGTTCGGCACATCCTAAACCTTGCTGTCCACGTACGCCAATTGAATGAGCTTCATCGACATATAACATGGTTTTAGCAAAGCGTTTTTTAAGCTGGACTAAAGCGGTTAAATCTGTTTCATCGCCATCCATACTAAAAATACTTTCCGTGACCACAATAATTCGTTCAATCTGGTCATCATCATGATACTTTTGTAGAAGTTGCTCTAAATGCTGTAAATCATTATGTCGATACCTCACATACTGGGCACCAGACAAACGGATCCCATCAATCATACTGGCATGAACTAACTTATCTGCCAGAATTAAAGTTTTACTATCAGCAACAGCGGGCAAAATACCAATATTCATATGGTAGCCACTATTAAATAATAGAGCCGCCCGACCACCAAATGCTTGGCTTAGGCTATTTTCCAACTGTTCATATTCATCAAAATTGCCCGTTAATAAACGTGAAGATGAAGAACTAAAATAGCTGCGTTCTAATGGATAGCAATCTAAAAATTCTTGGCGAAGATCAATATCAGCTGCCAACCCAAGATAGTCATTTGAAGCTAAGTTGAGCATCGTTTTATTTTGAATCGTAATAAAACGGCCATGCTGCACATTTTGGGTAAATTGTCTGAAATTACCTTGTCGTTTTAACTCATCTAACTCTGTAGCAAAATGATCGAGCAATGACATCTTAATGTGCCCCCTGCATCGTTTTAACTACTTCAACCAATTGTTCGAGCAAGCCACTTAACTCTTGTTGAGTGATGACATAAGGCGGCATGACATAAACTAATTTTCCAAAAGGACGAATCCAGATTCCACGCTCTACAAATTGTTGCTGTAAAGTTTTCATATCGACATTAAAGGTGAGTTCTACTACACCAATCGCCCCGAGCACTCTTACATCGGCAACATAATCAAGCTGGCTTAAAGGCATTAAATATTGGCTAAGCTGTTGCTCAATTCGCTTAATATTGGCCTGCCAATCTTGCTCAATTAATAATTGCGTACTTTTTAAAGCAACGGCACAAGAGAGTGGATTGGCCATAAAAGTTGGGCCGTGCATAAATACCCCAGCCTCACCGCGACTAATGGTTTCTGCTACATACTTTGTCGTTAAGGTCGCAGACAAAGTCATATAACCGCCTGTTAACCCTTTACCTAGGCACATAATATCTGGCTCAACTTGTGCATGTTCCCAAGCGAAAAGCTTACCGGTACGACCAAAACCAGTGGCAATTTCATCAAAAATTAATAACAGATGATATTTTTCACAAAGCGCTTTAGCCTGACGCAAATATTCAGGATGATAAAAGCGCATGCCCCCTGCACCTTGGACAATCGGCTCAATAATCAGTGCAGCAAGGTTTTCATGATTTTGCTGAATAGCTTGCTCTAACTCGGCAATATCTTCTTGGTTCCACTCCTCATGAAATTTGGTTTGCGGAGCTGCTACAAAAAGACGGTTCGGTAAACTTGTACCAAAAATCTGATGCATGCCTGTCACTGGATCACAAACAGACATCGCATTCCATGTATCACCGTGATAACCAGAACGTGTAGTAATAAAATTTGTTTTTTGTGGTTCACCTTGTGCTGTCCAGAATTGCACAGCCATTTTCAAAGCAACTTCAACAGCAACCGAACCTGAATCTGCATAAAAAATTTTATCGAGACTCGGTGGTGTAATTTTTAAAAGAATTTTGCCAAGTTCAATAGCAGGATCATGAGTTAAACCGCCAAACATGATATGAGACATATTTTGTAGTTGGTCGGTCACTGCCTGATTAAGTTCAGGGTGGTTATAGCCATGAATTGCACACCACCAAGATGACATGCCATCAATTAAAGTTCTACCATCATCAAGTTCAATCGTTGCCCCATAGGCACGCTTCACTTTAAATGTGGGTAAAGGTTGGGTCATTGAAGTATATGGATGCCAAATATGTTCCAAATCAAAATTATCGGTCATCCTCTATACCCTTTTACAGCAATCAAATCTTTCATTTAGCACATGTTAAACCTGTTAAGAATGAAAGAAAATTGCGAGATCAATCAAAGCTTATGAACTTTGCTGATGAATTGTTAAAAATTGGCAGATTTCTTCAATTGTTCTTTCTACCTGTAAGTAAGGAAAAGCATGTGTAGCATCTTTTATTAGCTTATAACTCATGTTTTCTGTCGCTATATCTTTAAAATTTTCAACAATCTTGCAAGGAATGACATTATCCTGTTCAGCAAACAAGTGAAGCTGTCGACCTGAATAGGTTTTCAAGTTATCTACCAAATTTAGCTGCTCAAGCATTTGCAAACCTTCTAACAACAGTTTATTTGAGGGCGGATTTGCTATGTTTTGTACACTAAACCAATCTTGTTTTGCCTGAGATGAGCCAAGTGTAATTAAATAATAAAAACGTTTTAAAGTAGCTTGGGGATTTTGTAAAAAGGACGCTTTAAATTGACTAAATACATCAGCAGGCATAGCAGTATGCCACGAGATATTAGCCACAAAACAAGGATTAGAGGCAAGCGTAATTAACGTTTTAGTTTGGCCCGTTTGTTTATAAAAAAAGTCAACCAGGTATGTTGCTAACTGTCCACCTAAAGACCAACCTACAACCACATCAATATCAGTTAAAAAATCAAGCTGCTCGTGAAAGTCACTATCTATAACATTAAAAATATTAATAAGTTGCGTGTCATACCCAGCTTTCGTTAAACCTAATTTTAACGATTGCAAAGGTTCTATTCCTACTCCCCAACCTGTAATCAATAAAATTTTATTTTGTAACTTCATATGCACGCTCAAAGACAAATTTATGGAAATTATATATTAATATCAATTTAAAATATCTTTTAAAATCAATATAAAAATTGAATTCAAAAAATTAAAATCAACTATTTAGGGCTGTTAAATATTCTGAAATATATTGATAAATAAGGCCTAAAATATTTATATGAAATATACAAAAATTTAATTATCTAAACATTGAAGCAAATCAAAAAACAACATAATCCACACTTCACCCATAAATCCATCATGCAATGTAATTAATGTTAATACTTATGTTTTTTTATTAAAAAAAATGACTCATCAATTCATTTTAATGTTAGAAGATTAAATATTGATCAAAAATATGGGCAGGCAAATATGAACAATCAAAGTATAATATCTGATGGGAGAGAAAAATATACATATTTTGTTACACCCAATGATATTATAAATAACTTACCTACAGATAAAAATTATTGTTTATTTTTGGATATTGATGGAACATTAGCTCCATTTAAAATTCATCCTGAGCATAGTTTTATTCCAAATACTACCTTAGAAGTTATTAAAAAAATTATTGAATTAAATATACCTGTGATTGCTGTAACAGGACGTGATGTTGAAACAGCGAGTAAGCTACTTCAGTCTATTGAATTACCTATAGCGGGCTTACATGGTTTAGATATTTATTTTGATTCTGATACTTATATTCGCCCGGATTTAAGCGATATTAATTTTCGAAAATTAAAAGAAGATATTATAAATTCTTGTGAAAAATATCCCGATTTATTAATTGAGGATAAAGGACATTCTATTGCTTTACATTATCGAAAAAACCCGGAATTAGAAGATAATGCAATTTATATTATGCAACAGATTAAATATTTTTATCCTCAATTAAAATTAAATAGAGGAAAATTTGTCGTTGAATTATTACCTAAGCAGGCAGATAAAGGCAAAGCAATACAAACAGTATTAAATCATCTTAATTTACCGTTAATTCATCCCATATTTATAGGAGATGATTTAACGGATGAAACAGGTTTCACTTTTATTAATCAACAGTTTGGCACTTCAATTAAAGTAGGTTCTGGTGAAACAGAAGCTCAATATAGATTAAAAGATATTAATAGTGTTTCTAATTTTCTTTTTTTCTTCCTAGAAAAAATAAAAAAGTTATACGTCAAAAATAGTCAAGATCAGAATGGAGAACAAATATGTCTAAATTAATCGTGTTATCGAATCGAATCAGTATGCCATCGGGTAAGGCTTCAGCAGGCGGCCTTGCAGTAGCTGTACAAGACGCATTAAATGATAGTAACGGCATTTGGTTAGGCTGGAATGGTCAGCAAATTACCGATACTGAAGCGCCTGAATTCGATCAGGCATATTCTCATGGGATCGACTACATTACCTGCCCTCTTACACATCAGCAATATGCACAGTACTACTGTGGTTTTGCTAATAAAGTACTATGGCCTGCCATGCATGATCGGGATGACCTGATCGAATATAATGCAGAAGAATATAATACCTACCAAAAGGTCAATCGTTTATTTGCTGAAAAATTACAGCAGATTGCTCAGCCCGATGATCTTATTTGGGTGCATGACTATCACTTTTTCAGCGTAGCTCGTCATTGCCGTGAATTAGGTATGCAAAATAAAATCGGTTTCTTTTTGCATATTCCTTTCGCAAGCTTAAATATCTGGCGCAAGATCCCAGTTGCCCTACAGTTAGTCCAAGATCTTTGCCAATATGATGTGATTGGTTTACAAACTCAAACCGATCAGAACACCTGTATGCAAACTTGTATGGGCTTACTTGAAGCTCAAAAAATACTAAGCGATAGAATCAGTTATAAAAAACGTCAAATCTTGATTAAGTCCTATCCTATTGGGGTTCAACCAGAACTTATTCAGCGCCAAGCACAACAGGCCTTTCATACCCCATACGTATTTAACTTTGAAGATATACCACGTCAAAAAACAATTATTGGGGTTGACCGGATTGATTATTCAAAAGGTTTACTTGAACGTTTCAATGCATTTGCAACTTTCCTTGAAACTAATCCTGAATATCATGGATTGGTACGTCACCTTCAAGTTGCAACGCCTTCACGTACAGATATTCCAGCCTATCAACGCTTATACCAACGCTTTAAGGCCAAATTAGAACTGATTAATGAAGAGTTTGCTCATGAAGATTGGCGACCTATCGATTGTTGCTTCGACACAGTTCAACATGACAGTTTGATGCATATTTATCGTCGTTCTGACATTTGCTGGATTAGCTCATTACGTGATGGTATGAATTTGGTCGCAAAAGAATATATTGCAGCTCAAGATCCAGAGAACCCAGGTGTGCTGATTTTATCTAAATATGCTGGTGCTGCTGAACAAATGACTCAAGCATTGATTGTTGATCCATTAGATAGAGCAGCCATGATGGATTCTTTAAAAACCGCTCTAGAGATGTCCAAAGCTGAACGTATTAATCGTTATGAACAGTTAATAGAAGGTTTAGCAGCTACTGACCTGAGCGATTGGCGAAATAATTTCTTGAAGGATTTAGAAAATTCTCCGACATTCACAAAGTCTAAGTTGTCCTTACAAGAAAAGTATCAACCCACTTACCATGTCTTATAATAATTTAAGCTTATGGAACATCGAGGATGTTTTACTCGATGTTCCGCGGTTGGTAAGCAAGCTTAGATTACTTTGCCTTCACAAGAGTAAAGCGATTGAGTATAGCAATCATGGTTAATAAAACCGCCACTCCTGATAAGACGGTGGTTAGGCTAGTCCACTGGCCAATCAAACCAATTAAGGCTGGGCCACTTAATGAACCTGTATAAGCAATCGTTGACACTAAAGACAGTGCCGCTGCTTTAGGCATATCATTTTGGCGTCCAACACGAGAGAACATGACTGGTACAATATTAGAACAGCCTAAACCTAAAAGTGCATAACCCAATACGACAACTTGCCAAACAGGTGCCATCACAATAGTGACCATAGCAAGAGCAGCGACAATTGCACTATAAGTCACAATAGTTTTCTCACCCCACTGTTTTAACAAGATATGCCCTGCAAAACGACCACTTGTCATACTAAGCGCGAAGAAAGTATAAGCCAGCCCAGCAAAGGCAGGATTAAGCTGGTATTTACTAGTTAAATAAATACCACCCCAGTCCATTGCCGCACCTTCTGACAAAAAGGCAATAAAACACATCATCCCAATCAAAAGGATCGTACCATTCGGACGTGAAGATTTTTTAGGCGCGTCAGTTATTTCCGCTGCACCTTGTTCATCTTGCTCAAATGTTGTTAAGGCAGATGGAATGGCAACAAAGCTCACCACCAATAAAACCATGACTACAGACAATGTACTCATGAGTGGTGAAAGGCCAATTGCTAATAGTGCAGTGACAAGCATGGCACCGATTAAACCGCCAAGGCTACACATACCATGAAAACTAGACATGAGCGCACGTAAGCTGTGCTTTTCCACCACAACTGCTTGTAAATTAATAGCAACGCCAAGACTACCTGCTGCCGTACCAAAAATGAATAACGCTACAGCCATAGATACAAGACTATGCCAGATCGTTAAACTTGGTAGTAATACCATCAAGAGTATGGTCGCCACAGCAATTAATGGACGACATCCCCAACGCTTAACTAATGCCCCAGTCGCAGGCATAGCAATCATTGAGCCGATTCCCATACAAAGCAGCAATAAACCAAAATTTGCATGATTTAGGTTTAAACGTTGCTGAGCATACGGAATAAGTGGTGCCCATGCAGATATCGCAAAGCCCAAGCTAAAAAAGCTAAGACGAGTTGCTAATCGTTGTGTACTTAAGAGAGTAGCTGTATCTAAAACAGCAGGTTTGGAAAATAACATATACGCGAAGCTCACCATAAAACCATTGGCGATCCATACCAACCGATTCCCCATAGAAAAACCCTTGCCTCATTAAATTTCTAGGCAAGGGTTTTTGTTGGCGAAATTATATCCAATTCCACAAAAAAAACATGGGGTCTGATACAAATTTTCTGACTTTTTTGTAACTGCCAAAGCCTTATGTAGTAAGGCTTTGAATATATTCAATTTGGCAGAATTAACATTTAAACGGTGACTTCATTTTATTAAAATGAGCCAATAAAAAACCCAGCCTAAGCTGGGTTTTTCAAGTCATTAAATTTGAGACTGGATATAATTTTGTAGGCCAATCAGTTCAATTAAACGCAACTGTTTTTCAAGCCAATAAGTATGGTCTTCTTCAGTATCTGATAATTGTTGACGTAACATGTCACGACTGATGTAGTCGCCTTTTTCTTCACAAAGTTTAATACCTGTCGCTAATTTTTCACGCACATGATATTCAAGTGCTAAATCGGCTTTTAAGCAAGATACAACGTCTGTACCAACATTGATATCTTCACGATGCATGTTTGGTTTGGCACCTAAAAATAATACACGACGAATAATCGCATCGGCGTGAGACGCTTCTTCTTGCATCTCATGGTCAATACGTTCATAAATCTTGTTTAAGCCCCAATCTTCATACATACGAGAATGGATTAAATATTGATCACGGGCAGCCAACTCTCCGCCAATGAGCATATTTAAATAGTCTATGACTTCTGGATTGCCACGCATAATAAATCTCCTATCGTATGAGTCTATTATGGGCAAACTTAAAAATGATTGCAAAACAAAAAATAGTTAAGTTTATGATTTTTATCAAATTAAAATGAGAAACATACGCATTTGCAGTTTAAGTTATTTAAATTTCCTTTGCAAAAAGAAACGCTTGTCCGATTTATAAGCTCAGACAAGCGTTCAAATATGGCAAAAACCATCAATTTATAAATTTGTAACTAAAATCAATGGTTCTTATTTCGCTAACCTTTTAGCTCAAAGTTTGCCCATAGCCTGCCATGAGTGATAAGAAATCTGTTTCATTCATGACAGGAATACCTAACTTTGCAGCTTTTTCTAATTTTGAACCCGCCTTCTCACCAGCAACTACACATTTCGTTTTGCTAGAAACACTCCCACTTACTCGTGCACCTAATGCTTGTAGCATTTGAGTGGCCTGATCACGGGTCATTTGCTCTAATGTACCTGTAAGTACCCAGCTTTCACCATTTAAAGGCTGACGCGTTGGTGCTGTTGGCGCATCCCAATGAATTCCTGCGGCAATTAAACGATCGAGTACTTCAATGTTATGCGGTGCTAAGAAAAAGTCAGCAATCCACTCTGCTGTAATATCCCCTACGTCTGGGGTTTTCTTTAAAGCTTCTACATTCGCAGCTTTAAGAGCCTCAAGCGTCTGGAATGTATTTGCTAACATTCTAGCCGTTGTTTCACCTACTCCACGGATACCTAATGCATAAATAAAACGTGCTAGAGTTGTTTTCTTACTTGCTTCAATCGCATCTATTAAGTTCTGTACTGACTTTTCTCCCATTTTTTCGATGCCCAACAGAGTTTCTCTGTGCTCATGCAAATGGTAAATATCAGCAACATCTTTAAGTAAATCGAGACGTAATAAAGATTCTACCCAACGATCTCCCAAGCCCTCGATATCCATCGCTTTACGCGATACAAAGTGACGAATGGCTTCAATACGCTGTGCGGCACAATATAAACCGCCTGAACAACGTGCGAGAGCCTCACCTTCAGGCATCACTACAGGCGAAGCACATACTGGGCAGGACTCTGGTAAATGAACAACTTCTGCTTCAGCAGGACGGAACTCCGGCCAAACTTTTTCTACTTTAGGGATCACGTCACCCGTACGATATACACTTACCGTATCGCCAATGCGTACATCCAGACGATGAATTTCCCCAATATTATGCAACGTTACGTTAGAAACAGTCACACCACCCACAAAAACAGGGTTTAAGCGTGCTACAGGGGTCAAAGTCCCTGTACGCCCTACTTGCCAGTCAATCTGCTCAACTGTAGTTAATGCAGCTTGTGCCGGGAATTTATAAGCAGTTGCCCAGCGTGGTTCACGACTTAAGAAACCAAGCTGCTGTTGCTGTTTTAGGTCATCAACCTTCACCACCATGCCATCAATTTCAACTTGCAAGTTTGGACGCTCTTGTTGAATTTGCTCATAGCGCTGCTGTACTTCTTGAATTGAATTACACAAGTACTGACGCTCAGCAATTTGGAACCCAAGTTCCGTTAACCATTGCAAGCTATCATGCATGGTTGTCAGGCCATGATTCGGTTCACACTGTGCAATCCCATACGCATAAAATGCCAAAGGTCGAGCAGCAGCAATATTTGGATCAAGTTGTCTTAAACTTCCTGCGGCTGCATTTCGAGGGTTAGCGAAGGTTTTTTCTCCCTTTGCTTCTTGATCAGCATTGAGTTTTTCAAAACCAGACTTTGGCATCAATACTTCGCCACGTACTTCAAGTAGACGAGGTATTTCATATTTTTCTGAATGCAGAACTTTAGGTAAGTTACGAATGGTTTTAACATTTTGAGTAATATCTTCACCCGTTTCGCCATCCCCACGGGTTACACCGCGAACGAGTACACCATTTTCATACCATAGTGAAATCGCAAGGCCATCGAGTTTTAACTCAACTTCATATTGTACTTTCTGGTTCGGAAGTCGCTCTTCTACACGGCGTGCAAATGCAAATAAGTCTTCTTTGTTAAATACATTACCAAGTGAAAGCATTGGCACCACATGCGTCACACTCTCAAATTTTGAAAGCGCCTGACCACCTACTTTCGTTGTTGGTGAGTCGGCTTGTACAAGTTCCGGATATTGTTCTTCTAAAGCTTTTAACTGATGAAATAAATGATCATATTCACTGTCCGAGATTGTCGGCTGATCCATGACATAGTAGGCATGGTTATGCTTTGCAATCAGTTGAATAAGCTGACGCATCTGTTCGATCACGGAAGTTATTGCCATTATTTTATTCACCATAAAAAAGGGTGGAAATTTCTCCACCCTGAGCTGCGACTAGATATATTGCAATTATCGCAACCTATACCAAAAATTTAAACTAGGCTGTTGCCTGTGCTGGACGATAATCAATCACATGATGGCGCCAATGTTCTTTTAACTGTGGCGTAAATTCAAGGTTATTTTCATCATAAACCTTACCATCAATTTCACGAGCAATAAGGCCTGCAATACTGGTCATCATGTCAAAACCGGTAACAGCTTTGCTGTTTGGAAGTGCAAGGAAAAATGCTAAGCCTTGAACTTGTTCAGTCGATAAAGTTTCTAAATCGAAACCAGCAGGACCATTATCAGTCATACGCAATACAGAGAACATCAGTGCACTTGGCTCATCGGTATTTTCATAGCGGTGGAAACAAGACATTTCACCGTAACGTAGACCATATTTTAAAAGCACTTTCAGTGCTTTATCACCCGATAACGCACGGCGCGGATTTGGATATACATTTAATGCGATAATCTGCTCAGCCATTGCTAACGCACTTTCGTCATCAAAACGCTGCTGCTCATGTAAATGTACATCAAGAATGTTGCTTTCACCTTCAAACTCAGCAATTTCAGCAGTTTCGATATTTGGATTTAAGCTTAATTCCGGCTCAGTTTTCGGTTGCCCTTCTGCAACTTTTGGTTCTGATGAGCTAACAACTTCTGGTTCAGCAGAAACGGTATCAACTAACTCAACTGAACTATTTTCACTTACAGTTGGGCTAACAGTATTTTCTTCAGCTTTAACTTCTTCTACTTCTACTGGCGTATTTTCAACGGGTACTTGTGTCTGGACTGTTTGAGCTTGTGAAGCCTGTTCTAGTTCTTTTGTTCCCTTTTCTTCTGACTGGGCTGGCTCGCTTAAAGTTGGTTCCACTCGTTCAGCAACGGCTGCTGACGCAACAGTAACTTCTGGCTGTTCAAGTTGATCTCGTACATGACGAGGGATAACCGGTTGATTACTTTCAGGATTAATATGCAAATCACTGTCTAGCGAGGGTTCAGCATGGTTCGGCTTTTTTAAAATCATTCTTAAGCCAATTAGCATGATAATAATGGCAACAACGATGCCAATAATCGTATTGATTTCCATTCTATGACTCCGAAACTAACCCGTATTCTTTTGCCTGTTCTAAATTGACAGTGACTAATTTTGATGTACCCGGTTCAGGCATGGTTACACCCAACAAGTCAGTTGCCATGGTCATCGCCAGCTTATTATGTGTAATGTAAATGAATTGTACATGTTCAGAAAGCTCTTTTACCAAATTACAATATCTCTGTACATTCGCATCGTCGAGTGGAGCGTCCACTTCATCGAGTACACAAAACGGTGCCGGATTTAACCTGAAAATAGCAAATACTAATGCTAACGCTGTTAACGCTTTTTCTCCACCGGAAAGTAATGCTAGAGAACTGTTTTTCTTACCCGGTGGTCTCGCCATGAGCTTAACCCCAGATTGCCAATCATCCTCAAGACTTAAACTGGCTTCACCACCATTAAAAACTTTTGGAAATAGATTTTGTAACTCTTGATTAATCTGATCAAAAGTCGACATAAACAACTTACGGGTTTCTTGGTCAATGCTCTTCATCGCATCTTTTAACTGAGTTACCGTATTTTCCAAGTCTTGAATCTGGTGGCTCAACTCATCAAAACGCTGAGAAACTTCTTCAAACTCTTGTGAAGCAGCTAAGTTAACTGCACCGATTTTTTCAAACTGTTTCTGTACTTTTTCTAGTTTTTGCTGGTGTTCAGTTAAATCTATTTTCAAACCCGTTTGAAGCTCGGCATTTAACTCTTTGAGCTGTTCTTGATAGTGCTCACGATCCGACTTGGCGGCTTGCCATGCTAAACGTTTGGCTTCAAGCTGCTCTCTAAGCTTTTCATCTTGCTGTTGGTATTGATGGCGTTGATCTGTAAGCGTTTGTTGCTTCTCTTGGACACTATTAAGCTCAATCTGCCATTCATTCCATGTCTTTTGCAGCTTTTCGGTTTGAGCAAACTGTTGTTGAAACTCTGACTCAAGGTTTGGCAACTCTAACTGAATAGGGTCAACAAACTTTTTCGCCTGTTCCATTTGCGCTGTAATTTGTTGATATTGGCTCTGCAAGAACGAAATATCTTTTTCAAGCAGCTCAATTTGTTGAGTTGTCTGCGTACTATTACGGCGTAAAATCTCGCGCTCTTGCTGCTGCTGTTGTAAGACTTGTTGCTGTTCCTCAAGCTGCTCTGTTAATTCTTCTACCTGAAATTGCAAAGTTTTATAGTCAGGTAAAATAGTTTCGAGCTTCATTGCCAATGCATGCAAATCAATTTCAAGATCATCTTTTTGCATCGCATCTTCTTCAAGCTGCGTATCTAATTGAGCGAGTTGATCTTTCAATTGCTGTTTTTGCAATAAAAATGCTTGTGCTGCGGTTTGTTGCTTGGCAATTTGTACATCAAGCTGTTGCAAGTCTTTTTGTTTTTGTTTAATGACTTGTTGTTTTTGCTGTAGGTC
This sequence comes from Acinetobacter sp. EKM10A, assembly GCF_011075215.1. Classification (NCBI taxonomy): domain Bacteria; kingdom Pseudomonadati; phylum Pseudomonadota; class Gammaproteobacteria; order Moraxellales; family Moraxellaceae; genus Acinetobacter; species Acinetobacter sp. EKM10A. Next base: position 62,309 of record NZ_JAALLK010000007.1, read on the forward strand.
AACTTGTAACTGTCCTAGCTCATCTTTTTGCTGAACTATAATTTGATCTAATGCTTGTAATTCTGGTTGCTGCTTTTGAAGAACTTGTTCAATTTCGTCTAGACGAATACGATGACTGAGCATACCTTGCGCACTTTGACTTTCGTCATCATACATAAGAGCAATTACCCAATCTTGCCCGACATGATAACCATCTAAAGTCAAAATAGACTGGCCATATTGCAGTTGCTTTTGTTCATTTAAAGCATGAGATAAATCTTGTGCAATCGCTACATTCGAGAATATTGATAGCTGTGGCGATGCAATCCAATCATTCAAGCAAGTCAGGTTCCCCTTAAATTTGCTTGATTGCTCTGAAGGCTTTAACTGGCGAGCAATTCCTTCCTGAAAGGCTTGTTCAGTTTCAACAATATGTGCCTGTAACCATTTTGCTAAAAACTTTTCAATAATTTGTGCGTGTGGTTTGCCCTGCTCTGTTAACTCTAGAGCCTGCATTAAACGTAGCGTATCTTGGTTTTGCTTTGGACTTTGTTTAGCAACAAGCTGGCTTAAGTTTTTCTGCTCTGATAATAGAACCTGTATTTCTGTTTTTAACGTTTGCTGCTGGTTTTTATTTGTCTGATGCGCTTGTTGAGCTTGTTCAATACGCTGCACATACTGCTCAATTTCCGCTTCTAACGTTGAAATTTCACGACAAAGCTGCTGCTGTAATTGCTCAAGCTCGCCTTGTTCATCTTCGTGTACTTGCGATTGGATCTGGTTTGCTTGATGTTGCAGCGTTTCTTTTTGCTGTTCAATGCGCTGAACATTTTTGCCTAATTGCTCGATTTGAGCAGACATTTGCATTTTTTGCTGTTGTTGTTTTTCAACCTGAGCTTTTACTTGCTCAAATTGTTGCTGCGCTTGCCGTTGCTGTGATTGTAAACCGGCAAAACTTTGCTCTGCTTCAGCTGCTGTATGCTCAATTGCAGTTAAAGCTTCGGTTTGCTCTTCTAACTGGCTATTCAGTGTTTCGAGTTGCAATTCAGAAAGCTGTAAACGCTCTTTCGTCTGAGCTTTTTGTTGTTCTAATTGAACAAGGGTTGTACTGTTTTGATGAAATAAACTCTGTTTTTGTTCCAGAGTCATTTTCAGCTCAGATAATTTTTTTTCAGCTTGTTGCCATTCTTGTTGTAGTGGTGAAGATTGCTGAATAAGTCGCTGAAATAAAGCACTGGTAGATTCTAAATCATGTTCAATCGTACTTAATTCTGAACGAACTAACTTAAATGTTTCCCCCAGTTCATTCATTTGAACGGTATATTCTTCTTGTAGACGTATACTTTTCTCTGCCTGAAAAGACAAAATTTCAATTTTGAGTGTACGAATCTGGCTTTCTAATGTTTTATATTGAACTGCTGCTTCTGACTGGCGTTTAAGCGTTTTAAGCTGCGATTTTAACTCAAGCGCAATATCTTCCAAGCGTGAAAGGTTTTGCTCCGTATGTTCAAGATGTTGCAAGGTTTCGCGTCGACGCGCTTGATAGCGTGAAACACCTGCCGCTTCTTCAATGAAAATACGCATTTCTTCAGGCTTGGCATCAACCAAGCGGTTGATCATGCCTTGTTCAATGACTGCGTAAGAGCGTGGCCCTAACCCTGTTCCCAAGAAAATGTCAGTAATATCACGGCGGCGACAACGTGTACCATTTAAGAAATACTCAGATTTACCTTCGCGAGTTACCTGACGACGAACTGCGAGCTCATTATAAGCATTATAAGCTCCACCTAATTTGCCATAGGTATTGTCAAAACGCAGTTCTACACTGGCAACACCAACTGGCTTACGCTTGGATGTTCCGGTAAAAATAACATCTTGCATGCTACCACCACGCAGCTGACGAGCGTTTGACTCCCCCATCACCCAGCGGATCGCATCAATAACATTGGATTTGCCACAACCATTTGGACCAACCACTGCTGTGCGGTTCGCCTTAAAATTTAAAGTTGTACTATCTGCAAAAGATTTAAAGCCGGAAAGTTTTAAACTGCTTAAACGCATAATGCCCTAACTAGCGGCGTGAGCGTCTCGCCCAAGCCAATTCAATCTGTTTCATTCGTGTCAGCGATTCCAACACAAGGTTACGTAAGTGTCGACAAAAATCTTCCATAAATAAAGCGGCTTGTTGTGATTTTCGGATCAAAATTGCATCAGTCACGAGTTTAAATAATGCAAACGCTTCTTGTAGTTCCCGTTTAGAGGTATTTAGCGTCAAAAAATAACTACGACGTAATGATGGTAATAATTCTTTATAAAATTTCATTAAATAAGGATTACCGACCATATCTTGTTGTTCAGCAAGATATTGGAAAATAGCATCGTAGAATTTTTCAATATCGCCTGCTTTTACATGCTCAAGAAGCTGTTCTAACAAGAGTTGTAATTGATCAGCTTCATGGGCACGCCATGTTTCGCTTATGCGTTGTACAATATGCCCCAATAACATCATATTTGTATCAAACAACGCTTTGACCTGTTGTGCCGACATTTCCGAAACAATTGCACCACGACGCGGAAAAATTTCAATGAGATGCGTACGCTCGAGTAATAATAGCGCCTCACGAACTGACCCCCTACTTACGTCAAGCTCTTTAGCGATACGAAGCTCTTGTATACGTTCGCCTTCAACCAATTCGCCACTAATAATCTGTTCGCTAATATATTTGACAATTTGCTCAGAAAGACTTTCTGTCTCTTCGAGATTCATAAATCACCCGCTACTTTTTATATGCATTAATCCATGCTTTTCTTTCGCATCCTTGTTTTTAACTGATCTCATCCATTAAAAACTATGTCATTGTCTGACAATTTTATTGCATTTTAAGCCAACCCACCCAAAATCCATACAGAAATCGGATGAAAAACTCACCGTTAATCTTTTCAAGTCTTCAAATAAAAAAAGCTTAAACCGTGAGAGTCTAAGCTTTCTTTTCTATATATTTTTAATAAAACGTTTTTAATTCATAAAACCTTTATAAATAAAGTAACTGCCGACCACGACTAACAAGCAAGCAAAGCATTTTTTTAGCATTTGTGGTGACAATGCGTGGGCAACCTTAGCCCCAAGTTTAGCAGTGACAAAACTCATGACACTAATACCAATAAAAGCGTAGATATGGATATATCCAATCGTATTAGGTACAGAAATGTGCTCTTTAGCACCAAACCACATAAAACCAATTGCACCTGCAATAGCAATAGGTAAACCACAAGCAGCAGAGGTCGCAACTGCTTTTTGCATGACTACGCCATGACGGTTTAAATATGGAACGGTTAAGCTCCCACCACCAATACCAAAAATTGCAGAGGCAATACCAATGCCACCACCTGCCATAAATTGCATAGGGGTTGAAGGAAGCTGACGTGTTGGGTCAACCACAACATGGGCTCCTTTGAACATCCGATAAGCCATCACAACAGCAAAGACACCAATAAGAAGCTGTAAATGCTGTCCAGACAAAAGATCGGCAATACCTGCACCTAAAAAGGAACCAATCACTAGTCCCGGTGCTAAATTACGAAAAACAGGCCAGAGGACTGCACCTTTTTTATGATGAGCCGAAACTGAACTAAAGGAAGTCACAATAATGGTTGCTAGGGAGGTTCCGACTGCAATATGCATGATTACCGCGGGATCATAGTGCAACTGGGTAAAAACGACATAGAGAATTGGTACAATAATTAGTCCACCACCAACTCCAAACAGTCCGGCAGTAAAACCAGCAATTGCGCCAATGAGTAAATATATGATTAACTCCATAAATGTTTTACCACTCTGCTCATATTCAACATGGATTTAGAGACTCGCCAACTACAACAACTTTTAAGCGCAAAAAACCAGCTTCCAGAAGTGGTTTTATTAAAAGCAACCACAACTTCGACCAATGATGATATTCGTGAAATTGCCCAAAAAGGCATTACAACAGGCTTGGTTTGCAGTGCTCAACAAACTCAAGGGCGAGGTCAACATCAACGGCAATGGATTTCACCTGAAGGAAACATTTATTTAAGCACATTGGTGCAAACTCGAACACCCTTAGATGGTCGCTTAGCACTTGAAGTTGCGTTGAATATTTTGCAAATTCCACAGCTACAACCTTTGAGCCTACAAGTGAAATGGCCAAATGATTTGTATAGTACACAAGGAAAATGGGGCGGAATTTTGGTTGAACCTCTTTCCCAACATCAGGCGATTGTGGGTGTAGGTATTAATTTAAAAACACCACCAGTCACTGATAGTGATCAATCGATCACGTCTCTAGAAGATTTAGGCCTAGAGCAAATGAGTCGTCTTGAGTTAATTTCAGAGCTTTATGTTGCAATTCAAAATGCAGCCCGCTGGTTTGATCATGGTTGTTATAACCTTGCAGGACGTTTTAACCACCATGCTGCATGGCTTAATCAGTTAGTTCAGTTTGAGCATAGCCAAGGACTGGTACATGGCCGTTTCGTTGGTATCTCTAATGAAGGTGCGGTGATTCTTGAAACTCCTGAACCACAGCAGTTTTATCAAGGTCGTCTAAGACCACAAACCACTCAGTAATCAGGTATTTTTCCCATGAAAAGTTTATGGCTTGATATCGGAAACACCCGTTTAAAATACTGGATTACTGAAAATCAGCAAATTATTGAACATGCAGCTGAGTTACATTTACAGTCTCCTGCCGATTTATTACTGGGATTAATCCAACACTTTAAACATCAAGGCTTGCATCGTATTGGGATTTCTTCGGTTCTCGATACCGAAAATAATCAGCGTATTCAGCAAATTCTAAAATGGCTAGAAATTCCTGTTGTTTTTGCCAAAGTGCATGCTGAATATGCAGGTTTACAATGTGGCTATGAAGTTCCAAGTCAGCTCGGGATTGACCGCTGGCTACAGGTACTTGCTGTTGCTGAGGAAAAAGAAAACTATTGCATTATTGGTTGCGGAACAGCGCTTACGATTGATTTAACCAAAGGCAAACAGCATTTAGGCGGTTATATTCTGCCAAACCTTTATTTACAGCGTGATGCGCTGATTCAAAATACCAAAGGTATTAAAATTCCCGATTCGGCTTTTGATAATCTAAATCCGGGCAATAACACCGTAGATGCAGTACATCATGGTATTTTACTGGGCCTCATTAGTACGATTGAAAGCATTATGCAACAATCACCTAAAAAACTACTCCTCACAGGTGGCGATGCTCCTCTTTTTGCAAAATTTCTACAGAAGTACCAACCTACTGTTGAAACAGATCTTTTGCTTAAAGGGTTACAACAATATATTGCCCATTATCCTAAAGACTAGAATACAGACCAAAATAAAAGGCGCTCTAGGCGCCTTTTATTTTATGGTTTTATTTCTTTTGGTCGTTGTTACCAAACAGCGGTCCCATACCGCCACCACCGCCAAATTGTTTTTGCATATTGCCTAATGAGCGCATCATTTTGCTCATACCAGATGGATTCGCAAACTTCTTCATCATTTTAGCCATTTGTGCTTGTTGCTTAATGAGTTTATTCACTTCAGCTACATCCATACCACACCCAGCTGCAATACGTTTTTTACGGCTTGGGTTCATCAGGTCTGGATTACGGCGTTCCTTGATGGTCATTGACTGGATAATAGCTTCCATTTTCTTGACCTGCTTTTCAGGATTTGCCTGCTCAATTGCTTGCTGAATTCCTGCACTGCTCATGCCTGGCAACTTGTCTAAGAAGCCCATCATGCCGCCCATCTTCTTCATTTGCTCAAATTGCATCAGCATATCTTCAAAGTTGAAGCTGCCACCTTTTTGCAATTTTTTCGCCATTTTCTCGGCTTTTTCTTTGTCGATTTTACGTTCAACTTCTTCGACTAAAGAAAGTACGTCACCCATACCTAAAATACGTTGAGCAACACGGTCCGGATGGAATGGTTCTAAAGCATCAAGCTTTTCGCCCATACCTAAGAACTTAATTGGCTTACCGGTAATAGCACGCACAGAAAGTGCCGCACCACCACGCGCATCACCATCAGTTTTAGTAAGAATCACACCTGTAAGCGCTAAAGCATCGTTAAATGCTTTAGCAGTATTTGCAGCATCCTGACCTGTCATGGCATCAACCACAAACAAGGTCTCAGTCGGCTTAACTGCTGCATGTAACTCTTTAATTTCGTCCATCATGTCTTCATCGACATGTAAACGACCCGCTGTATCGACAATCAACACATCAGCAAACTGGATTTTTGCCTGTTCAATTGCACGGTTAACAATATCAATTGGTTTTTCAGAAGGATCTGATGGAATAAAGCCTGCACCAACTTCTGCTGACACAGTTTCTAACTGTTTAATCGCTGCCGGACGATAAACGTCGGCAGAAACGGTCATTACTTTTTTCTTTTGACGTTCTTTTAAGAAACGTGCCAGCTTGGCTGCTGTAGTTGTTTTACCTGCACCTTGTAAACCAGCAAGTAATACCACAACTGGAGGCTTAGCACTTAAATCCAGTGTTTCATTAGCCTCACCCATCATCTTGGTGAGTTCATCATAGACAATTTTTACAAATGCCTGGCCTGGAGATAACTGAGTCATCACTTCTTGGCCCAATGCCTCTTCCTTAACTTTCGCGATAAATTCACGAGTTACAGGTAACGCGACATCGGCTTCAAGAAGAGCCATACGTACTTCACGTAAGGTATCTTTAATATTGTCTTCGGTCAGCTGCCCTGAGCCAGTAACATTTCTTAAACTCTGCGTGAGTCGTTCTGTTAAGGTATCAAACATTGCAAAATCCGCTTAAAATGGCTAGTTGCAAAAAAATCTTTCTCGAAATAGAAAATTTATGCATAGAATGCTATAGGATACTTTAGTTCGCAGCGAATTTATATCTTATCTAGATGAATTAATCCTGAAAAAGGTTTGACATGATTAGCCTCCCCTTGGTTTACACAATTTTGGCACTCATCGCATATACCACTTCTTTCTGGTATCTGTTCATACGTTTAATGTCAAAACGTGAACCAAACCCATGGTTATTTGCTTTTGTTACGACCTTAGCACTGCTGTTACATGGCACAGTTTTATGTCATGCCATGCTGACGCCATCAGGAATTAACTACGATGTTTTTAATCTGGTGTCTTTTACATCAGGACTTATGCTGTTGTTAAGCTTAGTTTTTAGTACTTTCCGCCCGATTGTACCGTTAAACTTGCTCGGCATTCCTGTAGCGGCGATTGGTCTTATTTTAGGTTTTGCATTTAGCCGTCCCGATCAGTTTATTGAACAGCATTCATTAGGTTTAGATACTCATATTATTCTTTCACTTTCTGCTTATGCTGTTTTACTGATGGCAACCATACATGCGATCTTGATATGGTTCCAAAACCGTGAACTCAAAAAGAAACAAAAAAAACGTATTTGGGTCAATTTACTTCCATCCATTCAGGCCATGGAGTCTTTATTATTTGACCTCATCATTACTGGTTTTATTTTATTAACCATTGCTCTCGCGTTTGGTTTCTTAACAGTTGATAGCTTCTTTGCCCAGCATCTCGCTCATAAAACCGTATTTAGTATTATTTCATGGTTTATTTATGGCTCTTTATTGATTGGCCACTATAAACTTGGCTGGCGCGGACAAAAAGCGATTCGTTTTACCTTAATTGGTTTTGCATTATTAGCGATCGGTTTTATTGGCAGTAAATTTGTGCTTGAGATGATATTGGGCCGATAAAACAATTAAAATTTCAGCACTACTAGACAGCGTTATACATATCCCGTATAACGCTGTTTTTGTTTTGCTCAGGTGACTCAGACTGTGAAACTCATACTCGCTCCAATGGAAGGTTTAACTGACCCGATCATGCGGGATACACTCACATCTGTTGGTCACTTCGACTGGTGTGTAACCGAGTTTATTCGCGTTACAGACAGTATTTTGCCAGACCATATTTACTATAGTTTTTGTCCTGAACTTAAAAATGATGGTAAAACAGCTGCTGGAACACCTGTACACGTTCAGTTCTTAGGCAATAATCCAGAGATGCTTGCAGCAAATGCGGCAAAAGTCGTTGAGCTGGGTGCTCCTGCAATTGACCTTAATTTTGGTTGTCCTGCAAAAACCGTTAATCGACATCGAGGTGGTTCGGTACTTCTTGATGAACCAGACGTAGTACATATGCTGATTAAAGCAGTCCGTGATGCAGTACCTGCGCACATCCCTGTTTCAGCAAAAATGCGTTTAGGTTATCTAGATGAAAACCACACCATGGAAAACGCCCATGCTGTTGAAGATGCGGGTGCAAGCTGGTTAACTGTACATGCTCGTACTAAAGCAGATGGTTATACGCCACCAGCTTATTGGGAAAAAATTCTGCCTATTAAAGAAGCTTTAAAAATTAATGTGATTGCTAACGGCGAAATCTGGACCAATGCTGATGCTAGAGCTTGCCAGCAACAATCTGGCTGTGAAGATTTAATGATTGGCCGTGGTGCAGTGACTACTCCAGATTTAACACAATGTATTCGCCAAAATATGGATGAAGCACTGTTTACTTGGGAACAACTGGTTGACTTACAAATACGTTTTTTAAATGGTCAAGCAAAAACAGAAATTGGGATGGTTGGCCGTTATAAGCAGTGGTTAGGTATGATGACCAAAGCCTATCCTCAAGCGAAAGAATTATGGGACCAAGTGAAACGCATTAAAGCTTTAGATGAAATTGTTCAGCAGCTAGAGCAAACCAGTTCTTCTCGTATTTAATCACTCAAACAAAAGAGAGCGATTGTTTAAACAACCGCCCTCTTTTGGTATTTCAGGTTAAGTAATTATTAATTATTTTTTAAAAGCCACTTACTTTCATTTTAAAGTCGGTCACCGAAGCACCCGTAACTCCAAAACTCCCCATAGACCCATTGGGTAAATTATTAAATGTTGTTGTACTTTGTGTACCTAAATTTCCTAAAGTCACATTGTTAAGTGATGCATCAAATTTACTAGATACACCTATATTTCCAATGGTAAGTCCTGTCGGATCAACTCCAGCATAAAATCCATCAAGAACAAAACCCGTTGACGCATTCGTACCTGCAAATTTAAACCCAAATGTAGCACCTGTGTTATCGGAAACTAAAGTAATCGGGCAGCCAGATGCAGCAGAACAAATCGATTGAATAGCTCCTCCGAATTTAACCATAACCGACTGGGCAGCATGTCCCAATTGAATATTTAAACGGGGCTTATTGGTTTGTACAAAGTTAATATCAAGATTACCAGTAGAGCGAATCAGCTCTTTTACACCCGTATTCACTGTTGTGCCCGAACTAAAAATTGATTTTGGTGCATAGCTCGTTAGTGCGTAATCGGATGGACTAGATAAAGATGCACTTGGAGCTAAATAAACTGAAAATGGTAAAAGCCGAATACCATTTACATCACTCCCCATCGTGACAGCTAAATTTAAAAAAGGATTTCCACCACCAGCATCGGTATCAATTGCAATATTAAAAGAAGGATTTGTAGATACAGCAGCTTTAATAAACTCTATGCCAGGAACCGGATTAGTAGAGTTTCCTGCAATGACAAGACCTGCTTTACTGTTGTAAGACTTAGATGCAATACCATTCGTATCAATCAAGGCAACTTGATTAAATTTAACTTGATCGGCCTGAATACCTAGGGTTAAACCATTTTGACCCGTCGCAGCCGCAAGACTTTGATCATCCAAAGGTTGCATCGCGCAAACACTTGAACTACCGGCAAGTAACAGCCAGCACCCTATATTTTTATTTTTCATGTCGCTCTAATCCTTAAGAGACAAACGTTTATTATTTGTTCAGACTATCAGAATAATATTCAAGTACAAAGCAATTATCTCTATAACCCGACGAATGCAAATCCAATCACACTAAACTAAAATTTATATAAAAAAGTGACGTTAAACGTCACTTTTATTGATTAGTTAAAGGCGCCATTTCTAGGCACAATGCTAAAGCTGCTATTTAGACGTCCACCCGTAATTGCAAGCTCACCTAAACGTGCTCCTGCACCTGTTGAAGGTGGATAGAAATTAATATCTTTCACACGTAATGCGCCGTCAATACTCTTATCAGGATTAAAATAAACCGCGGTATTTACACCAACTTTACCTAAACCACTTGCGGTATCTTTGCCCACAACTAAAGCGGTATTAAACGCTAGCTTTCCAGTAATATTGTCAAAACCAATTGCAGAACCATCAATCGGGTCGCTAATTTGTACAGTATTACCAGTTGCTGTCGCAGGCATTGTAAAATCACCTAGTACAGTTAAAGCACTACCATCTGCAATTGAACTATTCGGCACTATCGATAAATTAAGATCGCCGCCTAAACGTAGTTTTAAACCAAATAAGACATCATTATTTTTGGCAAAGTTATCGATTGGCGAAGTACAAGACCCGGTTGCCGGACAAGTTTTATATTTAGCTCCTGGTAAATAACCTGCTGCAATTTCGGTTGATAAAGCAAGTAACATATCTTTTAAACCGATATTTAAACTGCCATTTTCTAAACCAATAGTGCCATTGCCTTTGAGGAACATATCAATATTACGTAACCCCATATAATAATCGGTAGGGTTGCCCGCATTATTAGCATTTGGAGAACCATCAATTAATAAAATTGAAGTTGTTTTAGTACCGCCTGCATCTCGACCTGTCGTTCCGACAGCTATACCAAAACCTAAACGTGAAGTTGTACCAGATGTTGCAACTAAATTTTGAATCGGTTTACCGTTGGCATCTTTTGTATAGTAATAAGCACTATTTGCAGGCGCATCTACACCATAGACAGCGGCATTCGCATTTAAATTATAAAAAGGTAATGCCAAACCCCACTGGTTATTTAAACCATTATCTGCAAATTGATTAGCAGCAACGACATTTGCACTGGTGGTAAAACGACCTCGTCTTGAGAATGCCTGGAACTCTGCTCCACGCATGGCAAGAATTAAGCTAAATGGATTAGTCACCGTATCACGATGAATATTATGCTGATAATCGGCAGCAGTGGTTAAAGTGCCGGATCCTAAACGAATTGCATTTAACGTTGCGTTATTTGGCATTAATAAAGTTTTTGTATCAGCAAGATTTAGATAAATATTTCCGCTGTCAAAATAACCGCGTGTAGCCGAGTTCAGCCCCGTTAAATTACCGAATTCAAAACCATAAGCATTCAGACCTGCACCACCAATTTCCAAGGTAGTTGCTTTGCCATCTGAACCTAACATCGAATCATTATCTTTAGTGAACTCCCCTTTCATACGAAAGGCAATTCCAGAGTTACCTAAAATACTATTACTTGATCCCGTACCTGAAGCCGTATTGGCAGTACCTAATGTTGTTTTATCTGAAGAGCCATCCATACCACGGACTTGTAAGTAACTATTGACCATACGGCCGCTAGCACCTAAACGAATCAAGCCTTTAGAATTCTGTGGGCTATTTGTCGTGTCTAGGGCATAAGGATTTGACTTATCAACATTTGAGCTAAGCATTACCTCAATATTTAGACCTGAATTGGTTACTTTCCCACTACTGTCTACATATGTACCAGCAGTTAAACCAGAAGCAGAATCGGCGACACGATTAAAATCGACATAGCCATAGGTACTATTTGGAGTTTGCCCAACCGCAGCAGTATTAGACCCCGTATTGGTTTGTAAAACCAGACCTCGGTTAGGGTCAATTAACATAGCGCCTTTACCAACAAAATTAAAATTAAAGTTTTTTAAAATTAATTGGTTAAGTTGCGTACGTGCATCTACTTGTCCTAAATAAATATTCGCATTATTTAGGCCAAGTCTCATGCTTGACTGGCTATTTGCATTAAATAAGCCATCTTGTGTAGTAAGGGCCAAACTCAAAGGTGAAGAAGTCTGAATAGCCAGTTGTCCCATTGTAGGTGAGCAAATTGACGAACTATTACAGACCTTAAAACTATTCACAGTAATAAGAGAAGGATTACTCTGTAAGGAGAAATCTAGACCAGTTTTTCCTGTCGTTGGATTACTGCCCACATCCAAACGGTAGTTTGTTCCTAATGTTTGTGTGGAAGCATTACTCTTTTGTACTTTTATTCCACCAGCTTGGGCTCTCAAAACCTGATCTGCACTATTTGAAGTTCCTGCATGATCGTCCCAATAGGCATTGTCTATATTAATTTCATTATAAGTCGTCTGGATCGATATACCATCTTGGCCATTCACGGCACTCAAATCAGCGTCTGTTAACGCTTCTAAAGCAAAAACCTGTCCGCTCACTAACAACATACTGGCTGTTAATGTATTTAAAATAAACTTTGAGCCGTGACTTTCTTTATTTTTGTTCATCACTTCAGTTCCTTTGAAATCTACATTAACCTTTAACAACGTGGATGGCTACCATCACAGCTAAAGACCATGACTTTTCCTTGAATTGCCATGTTACCGTTCATCATTAAGCCCATAAAACCTGTTTCACGACCATAGTCATAGGCCGATGGGGTCGCAGTAGCTACTTGCTGGTTCGCACTATTAGCAGTCGCTGCATAGGTTGGTTTTTTGAAATATGCATAATCATACATATTTGCACTCGAGCCTTGCGTTGTTGTTGAGCTCGTAAAGTTATCTTGCTCAATTGACAAAGCATTAAAACCAAAATTACGAATTAAAATTGGCTGTGCTGCACTAAAACTAAGTTGAATAGCCGGTTTTATAATTTCAGTATTACTTTTATCAAGATACTTTAAATCAGCACCATCTAAACCCATTTTTTGAATATTTAAAGTGCCTTGTACGCCTTTAAATACTAACCAAAGTTTATTACCGCTATCACTATTTTCAGCCCAACCACTTGGCTTAGTCGTGTCTGCTTGCACAAAACGTTTGTTAATTGCTAAACCAATGTGACAGAACTCTACGTTTTCACAAACTCCACCACTGCCATTATCAAATATACCGTTACTGGTTTGGTTTAAATTAAGCATGAGTGATAAATCAGCACCTGCTTGGCCATTGATTGCCTGTAATGCATCATTATCCAAGGTCTGTAACTCTGCATGAGTCACAGTTGCACAAAGAGCAAAGAGTAAAGCAGTTATTTTTTTCATCGCGTTACCCTCCCCTTAGAGACCTTTCGTTGTCAGTTTTAAATGCTGAATTAAAACACCATCAATAACAGCTGAACCCATGTTATTTATTGGACTAGAGTTTATAACAGGTGTAGGTGCCTGATTTAATGTTGGGAAAGTTGTACCTGTCATTCCATTATTGGCACCAATTAAATTATTTACTTCGTTATTTGCTGCCGTTAACCAAACAGCTGATGAGTTCGCCCAAACACGGTTTGCAATGGAACCATACATAGGTGTAGTTCCAGAAGTACTACTACAACCAATAGTTGGAGAACATGTAGCATCTGCAGGCTTTGTTGTTGGGGCTAAAATTGCCCAAGGTGTAGAGCCATTATTATATTCCCACTGATATAGATATCCTGTTGTACCAGCGCCACAAATAAATAGAGTACAACTATAAGACTGAACCCACGTCTGAGTATTTACTCCACGTTGTTTATAATGTACTTCAGTCATCTGGTTTGAATAAGTTGTTTGTGAAATCGTACCTGAATTTAACTTACCAAACGAAATACCCACTGCTCCTTCATCGGTTGAAGCTCTTAGAGTTTTTCCACCATCCTCACTATAGGCAGTACCAATAGAAATACTACTGTGTGTTGCATTATAGCCTTGGTAATTTTTACCACCTAAAGTTAATTGGCTACCACATTGATAAACATTACAAGTTGAGCCTTTGTAAGAGGTATCTGCACCGCTATAGTCAGTATAAATTTGTTTATAAATTTCTGGCTTATTCGCAATACGGGCAATTTCTAAACTAAAGTTTTTACCATCAGAACCTAGCACCAGAGGCTGGTATAAAGTACCTAATACAAGATTAATATTTGGGTTATAAAGGTAAACTCCCTCATTAGCATCAAAAGTCGGTGCTACACCACCATTAATTGCAGGTGTAATAAGATTTCCAGTATCGCTCGTTTCACGTGTACTCAAACGTAAAACTCCAGCATTCGATAAGCCTGAGGCATCCCACGTTTTTGTGGCGGTTTTACTATCTGTACGTGTACGTTTTTCTACATAATAACGGCATCCCGCTGAGGTACCAAAACTTCCTGTTCCTCCATTATTACAATCACCTGTTGTGCTTGTACTTAATGTCGAATTAGCACCCGCATGAATAAGAGTCCACGGAGAAGTAGTAGATCCCTCGGTTAGAGAACTTGTAGTAATAGCCTTAACATCCTTGCTGTCTCCGCTATTCAAACGTATAACTCCGGCAATCCCCAATGTATTATTATAAAAAGGACTCATGCCCCCACTAGTCGTCGCCCCACCTAAAGTTTGAAATACCTGTAGACGACTACCGTTTAAACTAAAATTATTCCAAATACCTTGCAAACGTAAACGATTCGCACGGCTCGCATCAGTACTTGTACCAATTAAACCATTAGAGTCACCATAGTTAAATTGATCTGCTGCTCCATTTATTTTATTAGGATTACGAACAAAAATATCTGACCATAAGCCTAATTTAAGCTTATATGCATCCAGACCTGCAGCATCTTTAGTCCCCATCTCATATAAAGGAGCTTCTAAAGCTAAATACGTCACCTGACAAGTTGGATCAGTAGCTCCAGTACAATTTGTTGTAGTGAAGTTCGGTACTAAGTTTTCAGTTGCAACTTTAAATATCCACGGGTTAACAGCTGTACCCCAGCTTGATATTGCTGCAGCCTCAGTGGGAGCTATACGTGTATTGGTATTATTATCAGATTTGGATAAAGCAAGGCCATAAAGATAAATATCAGCCTTACCCACTGCACGGTCACCCGAATCAATTGTACCGTTTTTATTGGTGTCTGCCGAAGTCATACTTAATGGACCAACAGGTACATAATTGATATAACCCGTATCTTTAGTGCGATCGGTTAAAATTTGGTTGGTGGTTTCATTCGCTCCAGCTCCACGAAATACCATATAAGTATTTTGAGGCAAAATAGCGATACCTTCACCAGTAGTTTCACTTAAACCTGCATCAGAAAGTTCTTCAAGAGCAAAACTTGGCTGGCTTATACAAAAGCCAATTAAACTTGCCAGAACGGTTTTTTGAAACCTTACCGTATAATTAAGTGTAGTCATCTTGACCTTCCTGTTTATACGATGCCGCGCACCATATTTATTTTTCTTTAACAATCCTTGATGCTAGGTGAACTTTTCCTTTTCACCCTAGACTAGAAGGCAAATCTAAATAGATATTGCCAACCCTTCCACATTTCCATTATGCGCAATATTTGCACAAATGCAAAAAAAAGAGCTTAAAAACTTACTTTTCCGATGAATGCAAAATTTAAAACTACACATTCATAATTAGCAAAACTTTAAACTTCCATAGCAGTTTGGAGCAAAAGACTGATTAGCTAATTGTAAATTCTGTAATTCTAATAATGCTGGTCTTGCATTTGATAAATCCCTTGTCCCAACATTAAAATCACCACCAATACAATTGACAGCCAAGAAACCACAATTTAATGGATTCTGGGTTAATTCTTTACTCACCTCAGTAAGTGCATCTCTAATAGTATCTGTTTTAATAACTACACTATTAGTCGGGTCAATTCGACCAATATCGATTGGATTTGATAACTCTAGCCACCAACCACGCATTGCTGTTGATACTGTTCCAGGCCAACGTATATCTTGTCCCTGCATCGATAATGATAATGGACTACCACTCAAATTAATTTTATGGATATAACCTAAATTTTCTAACAATGGTACTGTTACCGGCAAATTATTAATGGTCCCACGAAGATTACCATTTAACGTAATTCCCCCAAGGATATCGACATCAGCTGCCAGTGTACCCGACAAATCAATACCATTAACTATAGCAGAGGCTAATAAATTTACACTGCTCATCCTTTGTCCGGATACAACTGATTGTGGTAATGATAACTGTGCTTTTTGTGTAGGAGTCAATGTTATATCATAGGACTTGGTCTGGAAATCAAGATTGAATCCAGCTCCTAATGCAATCTCGCCTCTAGCTTTACCTGTAATTGCTTGATTAACACCACAACCCGCAGGAGATGGATATACGCCACAAGCAGGACTACCCGTTTGCGTGATGCGTGCAGCATCAACAGTCGCCTCACCTACTTGCGGTGCTACTACCATATAACCACTTAAACTATTAATACCATTTGGTGTGGCTGAGTTTTCTGTACCAATAGTTAAAAGCCCCTCAACTGCTTCAGCACTCAAGCGAATACCAGCTACTTCACGAGTCGAAGCACTATTTGGATTCTTTATGGCAAATTCAAGAAAAGGATTTGTCAGCTTCGCATCGCTTGCTACGCGGCCCTCGCGTGTATCTGCTACACCACTTAAACTAACATTATCAAAATCTATATCACAGCCGCCTGCACCATTTACCCCACCACAACCTAGTTGGAGCTTACGAATATTGGCATTAATTTCTAACTCGGCCTCTAAACCTAATTTATAAAATCCTACATTACTACTACTATCACGCAATTTTTCCAGATTTGCCGAATCATTAGGCGCGATATAAGACATACTCATTAATGCCTGACCACGAGTAGCTGACAGCTCAGCATCTGACATTGGAACTAAAGTAGAATCAGCATAGGCTGTAGAAAAGCATAAACTTCCGAGTGCTAATATCGCAACCTGAAGAGACGTAAACTGTCGCATGACCGACCTCCGTATCCTTGGGGGCATAATCTAATTTCTTTTTATTTGGCTTCTCTTTCTTTAGTGTACTCTTAAACTAAATACATAAGAAAAATACCGATATTTACGATTTCGCTTCTTTTTAATTTGTGTGATCCACATCAAAGAAAAAAATCAATTCTTGATCATTTTATATCATTTTCTACAAAAGAAAACGTACCTTATTAATATTCCGATAAACGTCACTTTTTAAGGTGTATATAAAAAATAGGCCACTTAAAGTGACCCATTTTTAAAGCTCATCTATTTATAACAACTTATGTCTTAGGAAGTGTAACCCCAGTTTGACCTTGGTATTTACCACCACGATCTTTATAAGAGGTTTCGCATACTTCATCACTTTCGAAGAATAGCATTTGTGCTACACCTTCACCCGCATAAATACGCGCAGGCAAGTTCGTGGTATTAGAAAATTCTAAAGTAACGTGCCCTTCCCATTCTGGCTCTAAAGGAGTGACATTTACAATAATACCGCAACGTGCATAAGTTGATTTACCAAGGCACACAGTCAAAACATTACGTGGAATACGGAAATATTCAATTGTACGCGCTAGAGCAAATGAGTTAGGCGGAATAATACAAACGTCAGACTCAATATCGATAAAACTTTTTTCATCGAAATTTTTTGGATCAACAATTGCAGAATGTACGTTAGTGAAAACTTTAAATTCGCGGGCACAGCGTACGTCATAACCATAGCTAGAGACCCCGTAGGAAATCAATTTTTCGCCATTCTTATCAAAACGGACTTGATTCTCTGCATAAGGTTCAATCATGCCGTGTTTTTCGCTCATCTCGCGAATCCAACGATCAGACTTAATAGCCATGTATTTTCTATCCAAAAGGTAATTTCATTGATTGCGACGTACTTTAACGTAAAAAAGCAATTATGAAAACAATGGCGGCTACTCTTATCGCTAAGAATAGCCCGGAATAAATTTTTAAAGATTTAATAAAGCAGAATAGCTAATTGGAATTGAGAAACTAACTAAAACCAACGAGGCCGTTCTTTGTAAATTTGATTGATTTAACCAACGTACTTTATTTGCAGCCAAGACTGACCCTAAAAAAATCCAGAATAAGGCAATTGGGGTAATTAAAGCTAAATAAGCCAACATATGAATGAGATAAATATGAAAATTAGTCCACGCTGCAACAGGGAAAATCGCTGAAGCAAAAAGTAATGCCTTAGGATTTAGTAAAGTTGCACAAAATAATTCACGTGGGCGAATAGTTGGCTGATCTAGTTCAAACTGTTGATTTGCCGTGTGCCATAATTTAATTGCTAAAAAAATAATATAACAAGCACTGAGCAATTTAAGTATAGGAGGTAATAAAGGAAGCGTTGCAGAAACTTTCCCGATTAACATTCCCCAAGCTGAAATCGAAATCACATACCCTAGAACCTCTGCCGGAATTAATTTAGCAGATTTTTTAAGGCCTACTTGTACTCCTGATGATGCAAGTAAAGTATTTGTTGGGCCAGGGGTAAGTAAAATAGTGGCAACCAAGCCAATAAAAAGCCATGAAATCATTGAATGACCTCACAATGTAGTCATCTCAGATTAATAGATATTATTCTAGAAGGCAAAATCTAATTGTAAGACAATTTTTTAACATCTTAAGAAATAAAATTTAAAAATTATTTATAAACAATAATTTATTAAATTTTTATTAATTCTAAGCTAAAAAACTACAGAGTCAGTCACAGCGTTTTACGTACCAAATTGTATTTAAGTAATATAAGTATTTTTATTTTAAATCTATTTTTACATTAAAAAGGCCTATAATAAATTATTACCGCAG
Organism: Acinetobacter sp. EKM10A; assembly: GCF_011075215.1. Taxonomy (NCBI): domain Bacteria; kingdom Pseudomonadati; phylum Pseudomonadota; class Gammaproteobacteria; order Moraxellales; family Moraxellaceae; genus Acinetobacter; species Acinetobacter sp. EKM10A. The sequence goes on from NZ_JAALLK010000007.1 coordinate 80,972, forward strand.
TAAGTTTAATTTTTAAGCTTTTAATAAGTTTCAATTAATATATTGTTTCTTTGTGTTTATATGAGCCCCTAAGCTCTACTATCCTATGATTATGGCAAAGCAATTTTTTCAATCTTGGCTTCCTTCTCCAGAGAAAGTTTCAAATATGAAATTTTTAAGGATTTTCGGGCAAAAAACCCTTAATCCTGTGCTTTGGTATGTCAACCGTAAATCTATTACTCGCGCCATTTTTGTAGGGACTTTTTTCGGTTTACTGCCTATACCCTTTCATAGTGTATTTATTGTTATGGCAGTTTTACTGTTTGAAGTTAATTTACCTATTAGCTTAATGCTTGCTTGGCTCAGCAATCCTCTTACATTAGCGCCTATTTTGTATATTGGTTTCTGGTTTGGTGCCCATATTTATCATGTGCATATGATAAATAAGAAAATGCTTTTAGGGGTGCTTCACCAGATTTCACGTTGGATTACGCATTTTGGTCATGGTCATATCGATTTGAGCCTCGCTAAAATTTTAATATCAGGTCTCATTGTCGAAGCGTTTGTATTTGCAACCATACTATATATAGTGACTGAGGTTTTTTGGCGTTGGATGGTCATTCGAAACTGGAAAAATAGAACAGGACATAAAAAACAAGAAGACGCTCTATAAGAATTCATCTTCTTGCCTAAAATTAAATTGTTATTTTGGTAGTTTAGATTTCATATATTCTTCAGCTACGTTAAGCACGTAGTCTTGGCAAGCTTCTCCTGTACCAGGGTCATAAGCTCCATTATTGGTAATATTATTAGATAAAATTCGAATTCCTAAAAACGGAACATTAAACTGGCTTGCGATTTGCGCAACAGAAGCCGCTTCCATTTCTTCAACTGAGGTACCATAACGCTCATGGAAAAATTGAATTCGGTCAAGTTCATTATTCCACACATCTGCCGAGCCAATTGTTCCTTCAACCACTTCACCTTTGTCATAACGTACTTTATGTGCCGCCATTAATAGCTCTTGGTCACCTTCAAATTTGCGAATTGCAATAGGTTCAGGATCAGATTCTTTTGTTGGTAAAACGTCGAAAGCCTCAACCCATGTTAGTGAGTTTGAACCGCCACCTAATGGCTGTTTAGGCGTTCTAAAAGCGCCAATATTGGTTGCATATTTTCCTAAAACAATATCATAAACATGGAGATCAGGATCGTGCCCCCCTGCTGTTCCTTGGTTAATAATCGCAATCGGTTTATACCGTTCAATTGCCAAAGCGGTTGCGGCAGCAGAGTTACTCATTCCCATACGTGTTTTAGAAATAATCATTGGATAGCCATTGTAGGTTCCTTTCCAAAAGGTCCAGCCACCTATTGTTTCAACAGTTTTATTTTCTAACTTTGAAGCCATTCTTTCCGACTCTACGGGTAAAGCACCCTGAATAATAATCGGCTGTAACTTCTGTTTTTGTTCCTGAACTGTTGGTGTTTGTGAAACTGATGAGTTGTCATCATTACATCCAACTAAAAATAAAGCGCTACATAAACTGATAACACCCAAACTATACTTAAATTGCATTTTCCACCTGTTTCTTTGAAAAAGAAGCGTAAAGTAGCAATCTGCATGCCAATTTCAAGTTTAGCTTTGTTATTTAGATTCAGTAATTTAAATTTTTCTTTTAACCAGCCAATAAAAACCCGACTTAAAGTCGGGTCAGATGAATCAAAAGATTCGTTTGTCATCTCGTGTGCGCTGAGGGATTTTTTCAATCTGTTGCCAGACTGCTTTCGCAATATCAATATAACTATCAGCTGCATCATCCATTGCAATAACACTCGGTTTACCTTGATCAGCATGCTCACGTATTTGAGCATTTAAAGGCAAACGACCTAGCAATGGTATATGATATTGCTCGGAAAGCTTATCACCACCACCGATACCAAAAATTTGCTCTTCATGACCACAGTTTGAACAAATGTGGGTCGACATGTTCTCAACGACACCTAATACCGGAATACCAACTTTATTAAACAACTCGATTCCTTTAGTCGCATCAAGCAAAGCAACATTTTGTGGGGTCGTCACAATGATTGAGCCAGTCACTGGAATACGCTGAGCAAGCGTCAGCTGAATATCGCCTGTACCCGGCGGCATATCAATCATGAGTACATCTAAATCTGGCCAAAGCGTTTGGTTAAATAATTGCATTAGAGCGCCTGTAGCCTTCGGTCCACGCCATGCAACAGGTGTGTTGTTATCACCTGTTAAATGTCCAATAGAAAGTACTGCCATACCGTAAGCATCTAAAGGCACAAAATTTTCACTTTCAATCAGAGGAGTTTTACTAGCATTACCTAGCATGGTCGGGATACTTGGCCCATAGATATCAGCATCTAATACTCCAACCTTAAGTCCCATTTTTTGTAAGGCAAGCGCTAAATTTACCGTAGTTGTCGATTTACCAACACCACCTTTACCTGATGAAACTAAAATAACATTCTTGATTCGAGGATGAAGTGGCACATCTCTCTGTTGCGGCGCCGCTTTCTGAATTGGTGGGTTATTTGGATCCAGTTCAGACTTAGGTGAAGCATCAAGCACAGGAGGTAAATTCGAATTCTCTTTCGGTGCTTTAGATGAACAACCTTGACCCGAACTCTCTTGTGTAGGGCGCTTTTGTTGAACTACATGTAAATTAAGTTCTTCAATACCACACTTTTGCAAAGCACCAGCTAAATCATCATGAATTTGCTGCAAGTATTCTTTTTCGTCTGGGAAAGTATTAATGGTGAGTTGTAAAACACGACCTTGCACTTGAAGCTGACTAATGCGCTCTTTTAAAGCATCTTTTGAATCTGGCAATAAATAATTTTGGAGTACGGTTTGGATTTCCTCTTCTTTCACTTCTTGTGCGGGTGAAAAAACGGATTTTAATGAAGAAAGCCAAGACATATTGTTTACTCCAAAAACAGATCATTACAGCTTAATGGAGATAGTGTAACAGTATTGCTCCGCACTCGCTCACCTTGGGATGAATAATTACTATCTTCAGAACTCATCTTTTAGGTAAGGAGTACGGATTTTAGTTTAAATCAGCTTATTCAGCAGAATCATGATTTTTCAATTTATTAAGTTTTTCGGTAGCTGTTTTCTTCAACTCATCAAATTTCGCAGTTGCTTGAGTTTTTAACTCATCAAATTTTGTAGCCGCCTCTTCCTTTAATTCTGCAGCTTTGGCTTTAGCATCATCAAGTTTATGCGCTGCTTCAGTACGTAAATGATCAAACTTGTCTTGCAGGCTATGCTGAGCATCATCAAGTTTGCCTTTCAAATCACTAGCTTTATCTTCAACTGCCTCTTTTGCAGCAGCCTGTTTTTCTTTTACATTTTCCTTTAAATCTTCCAAGGCTTTTTCACCTTGTACTTTTGCATCGGCCGCTTTGGTCTTTAGCTCATCTACTTTATCTGCAACTGCTTCTTTACCCGCAGTTTGTTTCTCTTTTACATTTTCTTTTAAATCGTCCAAAGCTTTTTCACCTTGTACTTTTGCATCAGCCGCTTTTGCCTTTAATTCATCTAATTTATTTTCAGTAGTCATCGTTGTTATCCTCATCGTTAATTAAAAAAATTACCTGAATAAGTTATTAGTTATACATCGTTATGGCTTATTTTCTGACCGTAACTGCAATTTGAAACAAAGACAATACAGGAAGATTCAAATATTTTTTGATTTGTTTATCTGTTCTAAAGAGAAATAACTTCTGGCTTTAAGTCCATTTTTGTAGATACCTCTTATATTTAGTCAAAGATTATTAATCTTTGCTTATCTTCCTGCATCAGTTAAAATCTTCCACCTTATAAATACGAATGAGAGAATGAGATCCGTGCGTAAAATTTTAGTCACCAATGCCCTCCCTTATGCCAATGGTCCAATTCATATGGGTCATTTACTCGGTTATATCCAGGCAGACATCTGGGTTCGTGCCATGCGGGCAATGGGTCATGACGTGACTTATGTATGTGCGGATGATGCTCACGGTACAGCAATTATGCTACGTGCCGAAGCAAATGGTATTAGCCCAGAAGAGCAAATCGCGAATGTTCAAAAAGAACACATCCGTGATTTTGACGGTTTTGGCGTACATTTCGATCATTATGATTCAACTCATAGTGATGCAAACAAAGCTCGTTCAACAGATATCTATATTAAAAACCGTGAAGCCGGAAATATTGCAGTTCGACCTGTAACTCAATTATTTGATCCGGAAAAAGGTATGTTCTTGTCTGACCGTTTCATTAAGGGTACCTGTCCAAAATGTAAGTCAGAAGATCAATACGGCGACTCATGTGAAGTGTGTGGTACAACTTATAATGCGACTGAGTTACTCAACCCGCGTTCGACTTTAAGTGGTGCAACACCAGTTGAAAAATCATCAGATCACTATTTCTTCAAGCTTCCAAACTTTGCTGAATATTTGCAAAAATGGACCCGCGATGAAGGTCGCTTACCTCTTTCAATTGCTAACAAATTGGATGAATGGTTTGAAGCAGGATTAGCAGACTGGGATATTTCTCGTGATGCTCCTTATTTTGGTTTTGAAATTCCGGAAGCGCCGAATAAATATTTCTATGTGTGGGTAGATGCCCCAATCGGTTATATGTCTAGTTTTGAAAACTACATCAAAACTAAGCGCCCAGACTTGAACTTTGATGATTTCTGGAAGAAAGATAGTCAAAATGAGGTTTACCACTTTATTGGTAAAGACATTGTTTACTTCCATGCTTTATTCTGGCCTGCGATGCTTGAAGGGGCGAACTATCGCACTCCAACAGGCTTATTCGTAAATGGTTTCTTGACTGTAAATGGACAAAAAATGTCTAAGTCTCGCGGTACTTTTATTAAAGCCGAGACGTACTTACAACATCTAAACCCAGAGTATTTACGCTATTACTTTGCTTCTAAACTTTCAGATAAAGTTGAAGACTCTGACTTGAACCTTGATGACTTTGTTCAGAAAGTAAATTCAGATTTAGTCGGTAAAGTAGTTAATATTGCTAGTCGCTGTGCTAAGTTCATTAACAGCAGCTTTAACAATACGCTATCAAGTACATGTGCTGAATCTGACTTAGTACAAAGCTTTATTGATGCTGGTGATTCAATTGCTGCTGCATATGAAGCGCGTGAATTCTCTACGGCAATCCGTGAAATTATGGCGCTTGCTGACCGCGCAAACCAATATATTGATGAGAAAAAACCTTGGGCTCTTGCTAAACAAGAAGGTCAAGAACAACAAGTTCTTGATGTATGCTCTGTCGGTATCAACTTATTCCGTCAATTAGCAGTGTACTTAGCCCCAGTTCTGCCAACTTTAGCTCAGCAAGTTCAAGATTTCTTAAAACTTGAAAGCTTTGATTTCGAGTCACGTAAACAAATTCTTGTAAGCCATGAGATTGCGCAGTTCCAGCCTCTTATGCAACGTGTTGATCCAAAAGCTGTTGCAGCCATGGTCGATGCTTCTAAAGAGTCTTTAGGTACTCCTGCGCCACAAGCAACTAAAGCAGCGAAAAAAGAGAAATCTGCCGAGAAAAAAGCAGCTCCTACTCCAGCAGTTGGTGAAGCTGAAATTATCGGTATTGAAGATTTCTTAAAAGTTGACTTACGTGTTGCTCAGGTCGTTGAGGCAGGTACAGTTGAGGGTTCAGATAAATTACTTCAACTTACTTTAGACGTAGGTGAAGCTGAACCACGTAATGTATTTAGTGGTATTCGTAGTCAATATGCGCCAGAAGACCTAAAAGGTAAATTGGTCGTGATGGTGGCTAACCTTGCACCACGTAAAATGCGTTTTGGTGTTTCAAACGGTATGGTACTTGCTGCCGGAAATGGTGAAGGCATTTTCATTATTTCACCAGATAGCGGTGCAAAACCTGGCGATAAAGTTTCTTAATCCGCCTACATATAAAAAAAGCTCCCTAAATTGGGAGCTTTTTTTATTTCTAACCTACTTTTTAAAATAAGCAGGCTTATCTGTACTGAGTACATTTAAAGTGCTATATGTGAGACATTCTATCCATCAATTAATAATTAGATTGCTCATGATTATTGGCTTGTAAATCGGGAATTTTGTAGTCTTTTTCATAAACCGGAGAACCAGCAATACTCATCGCCCGTTCATTTGAAGGTTGCTGTTTACTTGTTGTTCTCATCTCACATCCTGTAGTTAAGATGAAAAAAACAACCGAAATGCTCACCATTAGTTTTTTCATAACGTGATCCTCATTTCTTTTTGTTTTATTAATTAAGTTACCACTTTTTAAATATTTAATTGCTAAAAAAGATATTTCAATTTGTATATATTTTGCGCAAAAATAAAGCCAGACTACAAAGAGTTGGCTTTATATTTTTTAGATATTTTAATTAAAGATTTATCATTTGAAGAAGATTAACTTTAAGCCCAATACACTAACAATGCTTCCAGCCACTCGGTCAACACCTGTTTTTGCTTTTAAATACATTTTTCGAGGCTTCTCTGAAGATAAAAGCATTGCTACACACGAGTACCAACCTGCATCAATCATAAAACAAACGAGCGGTAATGCGACGTAGTAATAATTTGGAATTTCTTTTGGCAGTAAAGCAGTAAAAACACTCGCTAGTACAACAGCAATTTTCGGATTACTTAACTGAGTAATCAAACCATATCGGTAGGCTTGTTTATAAGTCATTTTCGATTTGGCATCATTTTCCATGGCAATTGGTTCTTTGGCATGTTTAATAATTTTAAAAGCAAGCCAAAGCAAATACAGCCCACCACCAATTTTTAAAATTAGATAAGCTGAAGGCACTGCCAATAAAACTGCCTGTAACCCCATAACCGCTAAAAAGCCAAAAAGAGCTGCACCTGTACCCGTCCCTAAAGCAGTAAACAAACCATGTTTACGTGATTTAGATATTGAATTTTGCGCTACATAAATAAAGCTTGGCCCAGGACTTATTGCTCCAAGCATCAATGCCATCGCAATTGAAAAAAGAGGAATAAGGGACTCAAACATTGTATTGACCTAGCATCATGCAATTGCGCGATATTCTAGCAGCTTTTTATGACACATATAAAAATGGAAAAGAGATAAATTATAAAAATTGAATTTTCATGTTTTTACAATTTAACTATTCACAACGGACAAAAATGTCCGTTAAATATATCATCTTTAAACCTCCCAAATCAGTCACATGAGTAAACGTCAAAAAATTGCAGCCCATAATCGGGATGAATTACTCAATGCAGCCGAGGAATGCTTTCGTATTCATGGTATTAATGTCCCCCTACAAGTCGTGATTGATCATGCAGGTGTAGGTAGAGCGACGTTCTACCGCAACTTTTGTGACCGAAAGGCTTTAATTAGTGCCCTTTTAGAGCGTGCGATTACACAGCTAGAGCAAAAAGCTGCTCATTTTCAACAATTCGAAGATGGTTTATTTCGTTTAATTGAAGGACATATTGCACAACTTCCCAAGCTCGCAATTTTGCAAGATTTTTGGAGAGTGATTGATCGACAAGATCCAATTATGCTAAAAATTTATGAACGGCGGAATAATGCACTTAAGCCACTGATTGAAAATGCAATAGAACAAAAACTGTGCCGAGCTGATCTAACTGCTGATGACTATGCAATGGTCACAGCAATGTTGGGTTCTTCATTTCAAGGACATGAACCTGAAGAACAAACCTGCTTAGCGAAACGAGCAATTGAATTACTATTTCATGGTATTCAAGTACAAAAAATTCGAGGGATAGAATGAGTAAAACGCCTCGTTATTTAGAAACGCCACCTGACTGGACGCCAGAAGAACAACCGACTTTACCTGGTTCACCAGCAGCGATTGCGCATTCTGTACCTAAGCGATTTCTTTATTTTTTTATTGGTCTGTTTGTCGCTATTTCAGCAAGCTTAAGTAATGGTTTCATTACGGCAAATTTACCCTTAATACAAGGTGAGTATGGCCTGACGCCTTCTGAAGCCGCTTGGCTTCCTGCTGCTTATGTAATGGCCAATGTCAGTTCTAATCTGATTTTGTTTAAAGCTAGGCAACAATATGGTCTGAGAGTCTTTTCAGAAATAGGACTTGTTATTTTTATTGCCGTGCTGGTTTTGCACATTTTTGTGCATACCTATGAAATGGCCTTGTTCGCTCGGGTTGTGGCAGGTTTAGCTGGTGCACCACTCAGCTCTTTAGGTATGTATTACACCATGCAAGCTTTTAAAAAAGCCGACATGGCAAAAGGTATATATATTGCCTTTGGTTTTCAGCAGTTAGGTGTACCCCTCGCCTGGATTATTTCTCCTTTTCTTGTGAGCACAGATAGTTGGTCTGTTCTTTACACCTTTGAACTCGGCTTAGCACTTTGTTGTTTAGCGATGGTGGTTTCGTTGAAATTACCACGTAGCTTACGAATCTATGTTTTCGAAAAACAGGATTTCTTCACCTTTGCTTTATTGGCACCAGGTTTTGCATGTCTATGTATTGTGCTGACACAAGGCCCAATCTTATGGTGGTTTAACAGTGAATGGCTTGCTTATGTATTAATTGCAGGTTTTAGCTTAGTTGTTTTAGGTTTGCTCTATGAACATTATCGTGCCAATCCATTAATTATGACACGTTGGTTAGGCGCCTCCTCAACCCTACGCTTTATCTTTGGTGCTTTTGCCATTCGTCTTTTAATGTCAGAACAAAGCTATGCAGCCGTTAACTTCCTAAAAACTATGGGAATGGGTCCAGACCAATTTGTTCCACTCTATGTGGTCATATTGGTGGGGATTTTAAGCGGAACTTTATTCAGTGCGCTTACTTTCTCGCGTGAACGAATTATTTTTCACTTACTTTTTGCAGAGTTTTTGATTCTCATTGCCTGTGGACTAGATTATCACCTTACGAGCGATGTACGGCCTTCAAACTTCTTTGCAAGCCAGTTTTTAGTAGGCTTTGCCGGCGGCCTGTTTATCGGTCCTTTATTGTTGATTGGATTTGCACAAACTTTGGCTAAAGGTCCTTCGTATGTAGTGACTTTTATTGTCTTATTCTCTGCAACCCAAACATTTGGTGGCCTTGTCGGCTCATCTTTTTTCTCGACCTATCAACAACATCGTACACAGAACTATCAAGTCGAGATTATTAAAGATTTGGAACAAGCCGACCCATTAGTTGCTCAAAGGCTTTCTACCTATCAACGTAGTGCAGCCATCACAACAAATGACCCCGCATTACAAACAACTCAGTCTATGCGCTCACTTAATCAAGTGGTTACTCGTGAAGCTCAGGTCCGTGCCTACAATGATGTGATTGCATTAAACGGTATTTTTGCCGTCGCCTTACTCTTATGGGGCGGATTTAATATTGCACGTAGTAAATACCTACAGCGCAGAGGAATTAGCCGCCCTTAACGGCTTATGTTATTAATGAAATAGAAATTGAGATTGATATATGTCAGATGATCAAAATAAACCGGAACAAACACCTGCTCAAACATCTAATAATGAGCCTGCACCTGCACCTGCACCTGCACCTGCACCTGCACCTGCACCTGCAAGTAAACTGATTCCGACAAAACGCTCAACCCTATTATGGATGTTGGGTGTGCTTATTATCGGTATTTTAGTGATTTTGTGGGCATGGAGAATTGGGCCTTTTGCCACAAGTGTGCAGCAAACTGACAATAGTTATGTTAAAGGTAAAACTACCATTTTATCCTCGCAAATTAATGGCTATGTTAAAGATGTATTGGTAAAAGACTTTGATCATGTTAAAAAGGGTCAAGTATTAATGCATATTGATGCCACCACTTATGACCAAAAAGTAGCACAAGCGGCTTCGGGAGTAGAACAGGCCAAAAATACTTTAGCCAATCAAACTCAGTCAATTGCTCAAAAACAAGCAGATATTGTGGCTGCGCAGGCTAAAGTAGAACAAGTTAGGGCTCAATATGAACTCTCTTTAGCACAGCTTAGACGCTATCAACAGCTAGGGAATAGTGGAGCAGCTTCTAAATCTGAGCAAGATAAAGCCGCTGCTGATGCCGAAAATAATCTTGCAGCCCTTAAACAGGCAGAGGCCAATGTTCTAGTTGCCAAAGAAGCACTTAAAACAGCTCAAGTCGCAGAAGCTGGCTTAGAAGCACAAGTTTCCAGTGCTAAAGCACAGTTAGATCAAGCACAAACCACCAAAGACTATAGTGTTATTGTTGCTCCAATGGATGGACAACTTGGTGAAGTAAACCCTCGCGTTGGGCAATATGTGGCCGCAGGATCACAGTTACTCTATCTGATTCCACAGCAAACTTGGGTGATTGCCAACTTTAAAGAAACCCAAATTGCCAATATGCGAATTGGACAAAAAGCGTGGTTTACAGTCGATGCAATGAAACATAAAAAATTTACAGGTCATGTTGAACAAATCTCTCCGGCCGCAGGTTCCGAATTCAGTGTACTAAAACCGGATAATGCAACAGGAAACTTTACCAAAGTCGTTCAACGAATTGCCGTGCGCATTACCATTGACCCAAATCAGGAAGGAATGGAACACTTACGCCCTGGTATGTCAGTGATTACTTCTGTCGACACAAGCTCTTAATAGCTTTTTAAAAACCTCTTTAAAAAGCTACAATGTGATCAATCATTATTTTTCTCAATTTCTAATGTTTGATCACATTGCCCAACCTATCTCCTATCAGCATATTGAACTATCCTTTCCTGTTCATCTCGACATTAAACGTTTAGATTTAGTTCATCCTCAAATTTCGGGTAATAAGTTTTTCAAATTAAAATACAATTTGCTTGCTGCAAAAGAACAAGGTTTATCAAGCATTTTGACTTTTGGTGGAGCTTACTCAAATCATATTGCTGCAACAGCTTATGCAGCTCATCTTTTTGGTTTAAAAAGTATAGGAATTATTCGTGGTGAAGAGTTAGCTGGTAAACCACTTAATCCCACCTTGGCAAAAGCTCAAAGTTTAGGAATGCAGCTACATTTTGTCTCTCGCCATGAATATCGCTTACGGGATGATGCAAATTATCTTCAACAATTACAGCAACAATTTCCGCAGACCTATATCATTCCCGAAGGTGGAACTAATGAACTGGCAGTTCAAGGTTGTCAGGAAATCCTGAGCCAATATGACTTAGAGCAATATGATGTGATTTGCTGTGCAGTCGGAACTGGCGGAACGATTTCAGGTCTGATTGAAAGAAGTGCAGCACATCAGAAAGTCTTAGGATTTTCGGCTTTAAAAGGTGATTTCTTACAACAAGAGATTAGGCAATGGACTAAAAAACAAAATTGGTCTTTGACAGATGTATACTGCTGGGGCGGTTATGCGAAAACCTCACCTGAACTATTCGCATTTATTGAAAATTTTGAAGAGCAATATACGGTCCCCCTTGAACCGATCTATACCGGAAAAATGATATTTGGTCTGTTTGAACTTATAAAAAACAATTATTTTCCAGAGAATACTCGTATTTTGGCAATTCATTCCGGTGGTTTACAAGCTGATATTAGAAATAAACCTCACGCATAACTCACCCGCTTTTAGAAGGCCTTATCCCTTACCTGTATAAATGTCCTTAGCATGAGTAAGTGCTGGCATGATAGTATATGCCCCTTTTTAATTTTCACGACTAATCGAGAACTTCTTATGTCTAACAGTCATGTCGATGTCATTGTCTTAGGTGCAGGTGCTTCTGGACTCATGTTGGCTGCACATGCTGCTAAACGGGGACTTTCGGTCTTAATTTTAGAAAAAGCCAATAAAATTGGTAAAAAGATTTTAATGTCAGGCGGTGGGAAATGTAACTTTACCAACCTCTATGTAGAACCTGAAAACTATATTTCTCATAATCCGCACTTTGTTATTTCTGCCCTATCACGCTATAGCAACTGGGACTTTATTGGTCTGGTCTGTGATTATGGAATTGCCTATGAAGAACGTAAACACGGGCAATTATTTACGCTAAACGGCGCTAAAGAAATTTTAGAGATGTTGGTAAGTGAGTGTAATAAAACAAACAATGTCGAAATCCAGACCCATTGTGAGGTTGGACAAGTCGATCCATTAGAACAAGGTGGTTTTTCAGTACACACAAATCAGGGCCGTTTTAGCTGTGAATCATTAGTGGTTGCTACAGGTGGATTATCCATCCCAACTTTAGGTGGCTCTGGTTTTGGCTATGAATTGGCACAAAAATTTGGACATACAGTTTTCCCAACCCGTGCTGGTTTAGTACCATTTACTTTTTCGGATCATATTAAAGAAGTCACTACACGCTTAAGTGGTAATGCTTTAGATGTGACTCTAACTAACTCGAAGAATAGCTTTACTGAAGCATTATTATTTACGCATCGTGGTTTGAGTGGCCCAAGTTCTTTACAGCTTTCAAACTATTGGAATACAGGTGAAAGTTTTAAAATCGACTTTTTCCCGAGCCAAGATTTAGCAACTTATTTAAAAGATAAAAAGAAAGCCCAACCTAAAGTTTTACTGCGTACTCTTCTGAACGAATTTACGGCAAAAAGTATTGTACAAGAGTTACAACAGCTTATATGGCCAGAGCAAAGCGAGACACCAATTGGTAATATCAGTGATGCACAGCTAGATCATATTGCCGAGCAGCTACATGGTTTTACTGTTAAACCATCAGGCACAGAAGGATATCGTACTGCTGAAGTTACCTTAGGTGGAATTGATACAACTGAAGTTTCATCTAAAACACTCGAAAGCAAAAAGCAGAAAGGACTATTCTTTATTGGAGAAGTACTTGACGTGACTGGCCACTTAGGAGGCTATAACTTCCAATGGGCTTGGTCTTCGGCTTATGCAGCTGCACAATATGTTTAAATGATGAATAAGCTAATTTGATGCTTTCGAATCATTGGATGAATTTTCAGAATCATGCTTATGGCTTGTTGTCTGTTTTGATGATTCGGATTTACTAAATACAAATTTATAAGCACTTGCTAAAAAACCAACGGTAATCCCAGCAATTACAACAGGTGCTAAAAAACGACCAGGTTTTTTCATCGTATTTTCCTCACTTATTTGTTTTTATAGCTGTCAAAGACAGAACGACCACTCAATATAGAGTGGTCGAACTTATCACAAAAATCAAAGATTTTTTGTACTGTTTAGCTGAAAATTAGTTACACCTACTAAATTTCATCATTTTCGCCAGTAGAACCAAACGGTTTATTTACTGGTGGTTGTGATGGATTTACTTGTGCAGAATCAGCTGGTTTTGCATCAGATGAAACTGTTGTTGATGGTGCAGTTGTAGTCGTTGACGGAGTTGAAGCCGTAGACGAACTACCTGTTGTATTATTAGTAGTAGGCGGTTGATATAAAGGATTTGGTTGATTTGCCTCTTTCTTAGCTTTATCCAGTAAATCAGATAAAAGTCTTTCTGCTGGTTGACGACCACCCAAACCAAATGCAAGAGCAAAAGCAACTGCAACTGCGCCTAGCGTTAAGCCGAACGCAAGGTTTACGATCGAATCGGCAATACCCATCGCTCTTAAACCAAGTGCAAGGACTAAACCAATAATCAAGACACGAACCAAACTACCTAACCAACGCGAACTATTATATTCACCGCGTTGAACAACGTTCGCCACAACATTTGCAAGCCAGAAACCAATCACCAAGATTACAGCGCCCAATAGAATGTTTGCACCGAAATGGATAAACATTGCGATTAGACCACTAATCTGATCGAAACCAAGACGGTCAGCAGCTTCAGAAACTGCAAACAACATGGTAAAGAACACGATTAGCCAACCAACGGCATTAGAAACTTTAGTTTGACCTAAAAAGCGTTGTACATCTAATTTTGCAGGAATTTCATCAACACCAGTTCCTGCAATTAACTCGGCAACCAAGCGACCAACAAAACGTGAAACAATATAAGCAACCAGTAAAATTAAACCAGCAGCAATAATGTTTGGAATAGCTTGTAAAATTTCATTGAGCATTGCTGTTGCTGGCTGAGAAATAGTCTCAATACCTAAAGCTTCAAATGCTACAATCAATGTCGTAATAATGATGATGGCAAAAACAAATGAACCTAAGAATTTGCCTACATTTGAATTTTTGAAAAGACCAATTTTTTCCGCTTGAGATTGCACACCTAAGCTATTAATTAATCCTTCAACAATACCGCGTACAATTTTTGCCAAGATATAACCAACAAAAACGATAACGCCAGCAATAAAGATATTTGGTAAGAATGCTACAGCATCATTTACCATATTTTGAACTGGAATCAGTAAGCCTGTTAATCCTAAGATTGAAAGAACAATCGGAAGGAAAAGTAACAATACAAGCCAATAAAGAATTTCACCAATATTCTGGCTAATTCCCCCTACACCCACTTCGCTGCTTAACTTATCATCAAGTTGAGTTCGGGATAAAACATTGGTCACCCCCGCCCGCACCAGTCGAGCAACGATCCAGCCAATAAAGCCCACCACTACAGCAGCAATGATATTTGGTATATAGACGAGTACCTGATTAACCATGTTGCTAAATGGACCGCTCACTCCACTAATGTTGAGCACATTTAAAGCAGCAACAACGGCGAGAATCAGAATAAACCAGAATACGACTTTGGAGATCAGACCTTCTATATTGGGTGTACGTCCAGTCGCTGAAGATAATTTCGCATTAGTATTTACTTTTTGCAGAAGTTTTTTTACACCTGCCGCAACCAATAAAGCGATGATCCAGCCTACCAGTAAGATGACAATTGCAGCTAAAATAGGATGGAACTGATCCCAGTAATACATCGCATCAAACTGAGCGCCGCGAGGCCCATTAAAAAATTCATTCATATTGTTATGTCCTCAATTGTTATGTTCTTTTTAGTGTTATCACTAAATGAAAAACACCAGTTCGTTGTAAAAAATGACGATAAATGCGGTCTATGTCACCTTATGTTTTGAATATTTTTCAATCAACAACCTTCTGCATAAATACAACAAATTGATGCAAAAGATTGCAAAAAAAGCCTTCAGGTCACATCCTAAAGGCTTTTTATCACGATATACTGGTTAGCTTATTACCCTTCATAGGTCTTCAAATCAGAAGTACCACTAATGACTTGTGGTATGGTCTCATGTTGAAAAGCGGCTTCCTCTTTTGGCGTTTTGCTGTGATCAGCAACCATATAAACCACAAGTGCGAGAAGAAAAAGCCCAACAATAATTAAAATATAAACTGGCAATCTTCTTTTTTTTGCAGTCTCTTCCGGACTCGTCACATGAGGCGGTTTTGAAAAATCATGCATCTTCTTTCCCCTCTTCTATTATCATTAACTTTATATTCATCATAACAATTTGATTTGTTGCATTGTGTGAAAAAGCATTATGAGAAGGTGTCTACGGTTGCAAAACTCTACTTTTAAAAATATTAATTTAGTATAAAATTTAGCCACTTTAATTATAACGTTTTAGAATCTAACTTCTCGATATTCAGAATCTTCGCTAAAGTCCGATTTGTAATACAATATGTTTTAGCCCTTACTTTTTATAAAATAGGCTATAATAAGCCCCCTTGTTTTAAAGCTACTCAATTTTATGATGTATCGTCAGCAAAGCGTAACTCTTGATCTCGACACTGACGTCACACATCAATGTTATTTGCATCAGACAAGAGATGACCATCTCATTGGTATTATTGAATTTAATAAACCAAGTTATGAACTCAAATGGGGTGATCTTGAATATTTCCGTCGCCGCACCGAAGAGTTCTCGGTCATGCCATTTCCTGAATGCATTAATGCGATGATTGTTGATATTCGTAATATCAATGTATTTCTGGACAATGAAGTTCCAATTTTACCGTGGCGTTTACTCGAAGAAGATTGTCCTGTTCGCCTAGTTGTTCCTCAAGACCGCCTTGAACACTATGCGGGATTATTTGAACCAACATGGCTTTCAACAGATGTCGACAGTGCGATTGCAGAGATCCGTGAGTTTATGGATATGTTTGTCCATTAATAAACATATCCATAAAAAATTTTCTTAAAATATTTTACTTCCTGTTTCTACCAGTAATTTTCTACCGCAATATTTCCTTCACCACGACGATTCATTGTGAGACCACGGCGTTTTAGAGCCTCTTTCGTATCATCAACCATTTGTGGGTTTCCACAAAGCATGACATGACTTGATGCTGGGCTGAGTTCTAAGCCTGCTACTTTTTCTAGCTCACCATTTTCGATTAATACAGGTAAGCGCTCATGCAACGGCGCAGATGGATCTCGGGTAATGATAGGAATAAATTTAAAACCGCTATGCCCTTCCCCAAACGTTTCAGCAATCTCTTGAATACGGTCAACATAAGCCAGCTCAGCCGCAGTACGAACACTGTAGACCAAGTTTATTTTCTGGTAATTAGACCAAGTTTCAAAGTCTTGTAGCATCGACAAAAATGGAGCCAAGCCTGTACCTGTTGCCAGTAACCACAGATCATGCGGTAAAGGCTGTTGATAGCGTGCCAACGTCAGGTAACCATATGGAATTTTTTCCAAATAAAGCTCATCACCGACTTTCAAATGCTGTAGATTCGAAGTGAAGGCACCGTCTGGTACTACAATTGAGAAAAACTCTAGCGTTTCATCAAACGGAGAAGACACCACCGAATACGCACGGACAACCAGCTCATCTCCTACCTTTAAACCAATACGCGCAAATTGCCCCGCCGTAAATTTAAAATGCGAAGGACGCGTCATGGTAAAACTGAAAAGTGTTGGGGTCCAACGATGAACAGATAAAACTTTTTCTACGCTAAATTTTTCAATTGACATGATTTCAACGTGGCATGAAATAGTGCGCTCATGTTAGCATGACAGCCGAAATAATGAATACTTTTAAACGTTAAGGCTTTTTAAACATGCGGATGACATTACGCCAGTTGGCTGTTTTTGTAGCAGTCGCCCAAGAAGGAACCGTTACTAAAGCCAGTGATGCGGTCAGACTGACGCAAAGTGCAGCAAGTATGGCTTTAGCCGATTTAGAAGACGGCTTAGGTGCTCCTTTATTTGATCGTTTAGGTAAGCGCTTGCAGCTAAATGATCTTGGACGTTTTCTGCTTCCCCAAGCATTAGAAATTTTAGGCCGCTGTGAAGCCTTTGAACAAGCAGCCAAGGGTGAGTTACAGAGTATTGACCTTCGTATCGGGGCTACTTTAACCATCAGTGATTATCTAATGCCAGATTTAATGGCTAACTTCTTACAACGTCATCCACAAGCGCATTTACAACTTCAAGTTGGTAACACACGCCAAATGATTGAAGCTGTAAATCAGTTTCAGCTTGATTTAGCTTTAATTGAAGGGTCTTGTCACTTACCTCAACTCCAATGTATTCACTGGCGTGACGATGAGCTAGCAGTGTGCTGCTCACCTGACCATCCGTTAACACGTTTAAATCGCCCACTTACCCCTCAAGATTTTCATGACGTAGAATGGATCTTACGTGAAGAAGGTTCAGGTACTCGTGAAGTCTTTGATAATGCAATTTTGCAAGATTTACCAGATGCAAACATCCGTTTGACGCTTGGACATAACGAAGCGATCTTAAAAATAGTGGCTGGCGGTTTAGGAATGTCGTGTATTTCAAAGTTAGCGATTGAACCTTTAAGTGAAAAAGGTCAACTTGTTATTTTAGATACTCCATTTTGGCAACTTACCCGCCCTCTTTATATGCTAGTGCACCGCCAAAAATATCAAGGTCCGGGCCTTAAAGCATTTTTAAAATTTTGCGATGAAGATCAGGCTTAAAGCTTGATCTTCACATTCATTAGCGGCGGAAATTAGACAATAACTCACTTGTGATCGCTTTATTGTGATCAGCAATTTTAGTTTTCTTAGTCTTCGCAGGGTTAGGGTCAATACGCTCAATTTTAATTGCTTTAAATTTTCCTCGATTATCTGCAGCAAGAAATCTCACTTTTTCATTTCTTTTCGGTTCACCTTCGGATGCAGGGAAATCAGAAATATGAAAGAAAATATCTCCTTCAGTCGTCGAAATAAAACCAAATCCTTTATCGGCGTTATATTGTTTTACCCTTCCAGTATAAAACTCTTGCTTCATGATTTTTCACCCTACTTTCCCAATGCAATTACTGTAGTAAATAAAAAGAGACTTTCATTTCCGCTCTTAAAATTTATACGGCTTAATGAAGTCTCTTTTTATTGTTATTTCAAAAATTAGTCTTTTTGAACACTACCAAAAATTTTGTCACCAGCATCGCCTAAACCTGGAACAATATAACCATGTTCATTTAAGCCATTGTCAATAGATGCAGTATAAAGCTGAATATCAGGATGTGCTGCCTCTACTTTCGCGATTCCTTCAGGTGCTGCAACTAACACCATAACACGGATATCTTTACATCCACTTGCCTTTAATACATCAATAGCAGCAACTAAAGAATTACCTGTTGCCAACATTGGATCAATAATCATGGCAATACGGTTAGCGACATCAGGAACTAACTTTTTATAGTAAGTACGTACTTCTAGAGTTGCTTCATCACGCTCAAGCCCTAACACACTTACTTTTGCACTTGGAATTAGGTTAAGCACACCATCAAGCATACCGATACCTGCACGCAAAATCGGTAC
The DNA here is from genome assembly GCF_011075215.1 of Acinetobacter sp. EKM10A. NCBI lineage: Bacteria > Pseudomonadati > Pseudomonadota > Gammaproteobacteria > Moraxellales > Moraxellaceae > Acinetobacter > Acinetobacter sp. EKM10A. The sequence goes on from NZ_JAALLK010000007.1 coordinate 99,623, forward strand.
AATCGTTATTTTTTTACCCGCGATACGCTGAGTAGTAACATTGCCAGCCCAACCTTCAATCTCACAATCCACAACTGGTAAGTCTTTCGTCGCTTCATATGTCAATAACATAGTCACTTCCTGAGCAAGCTCACGGAAATTCTTGGTACTGATGTCAGCACGACGTAATAAACCTAATTTATGACGAATAAGTGGGTGACGAATTTCTTGAATGGCCACAGATGTTACCTAAAAATATAAAAACGTATTTATTATAATCTTTTTTTAACTATCAATAAAAAAAAGCCTCCATATTTGGAGGCTTTTTTGTACACAAGAATTATTGTTGCTGAGAAAGCATGAAATGTAATGGAGATAAAATTTCTGCTTTTAATGCCAAATTAATCATTGGATCTGGATAAACACCCAAAATAATAACTAATGCAGCAGCAGCCAATACCATTAAACCACCCACTTTTTGTCCCCAATGTGCATCAGCATCAATACGAGGAGTTTCAGGTGGAGTCATATACATAACAACCATCACACGTAAGTAGTAATACAAACCAATACCACTACCCACAATAATCATTGCAGCTAAGAACCAGTGTTGAGTTGTTACAGCAGCCATAACAACCAAGAACTTACCAATGAAGCCTGCTGTTAATGGAATACCAGCCAAAGATAACATCATGACTGTTAATGTTGCTGTAAGTACTGGACGGCGCCAGAACAAACCACGGTAGTCTGCAAGGCTTTGCGCTTCATCTACGTTGTTATATGGGCTAGACATTAACGCTACTGCACCAAAAGCACCAATAGTCGTTAATACATAAGTCACCACATACACAGTTACGCTGCCCAAGCTTGCATATGTCATGCTGATTAAAGCAATTAACAAATAACCAAAGTGAGCAATAGATGAATAACCCAAAATACGCTTTAAGTTGACCTGACGAACAGCAAGCAAGTTACCGACTAAAATTGACAATACGGCAATGATTGTCAAAACAGTCACTAGCGAGTTCACCATGATTGCGCCAGAAGCAAGCAAATAACGTACGAACAAACCAATTGTTGCAACTTTAGCAGCAGTCGCCAAGAACGTTGACATTGGAGCTGGTGCACCTGCATATACATCTGGTGTCCATTTATGGAACGGTGCAAGCGACAATTTGAATGCAACAGCAAAAATAATGAGTGCTAAACCTAATAACACCATTGGCTGTTTGATTGCGCCAAATAAAGCTTGTACAGAATCATAGAATGAAAGTGAACCAGTGTAAGCGTAGATATACGCCATACCCATCAACAGCATTGCAGAAGCTGTTGCAGAAAGCACAAGATACTTAATCCCTGCTTCAAGCGACTGACTACGTTGATATGTATAAGCAAGTAAGCCGTATACAGGAATCGACATTAACTCAAGGCTAATGAAGAATGATGCATAGTGTGAACTTGCAACCATCAACATTGCACCTGCTACAGAAGCAAGTAACAGAAGATAGAGTTCTTCGCGGTTGTCTTTATAAGTCTCAATATATGCATGAGACAAAGTACAGCAAGCCAATGATGCAACTAAAATCATGAATTGATAGAACATAGTAAATGGATCAACCATAAACATGCCCATCACATTTGCCGGCACAAATTTACCGCCAAATAATTCTAACAAGATATAAAGTGCAGCAAGGTTTAAACCGACAACAGAGGTTGTTGCGATTAAATTATGGTTACGCTTAATTGAAATTAACAGCATGACGACGACTGCTGTCAAAGCAACAATCATCACCGGTGCTAAAGGCATAAGCGTAGAAAATGATACTGTGAAGTTCATGATTATTGGATCTCCACATGGTCAAGTTGAGTAGCTGTTTGCTGAACAGTTTCAACGACTTCTTGTACTGGTACATAACTATTGACCAACCACTGCATGCTTGAATGAGATACATCCAAGAATGTTTGTGGATAGATACCAAGCCAAACGAGACCAATCGCACAAATCATCAAAATACTAACTTCACGAGCAGATAAGTCTTTTAATGGACTAGTGTAGTGTTGCTTTTGTTCAGAGTTTGGTTCACCAAACAAAGCACGGTGAATCAAGATCAAACCATACAAACCTGCAAATACAAGGCTGATAGAAGCAATGATCGTGAATACAGGATATTTATTAAATGAACCCATCAAAATCAGGAATTCACCAATAAAGTTACCTAAACCTGGCACACCAACAAGAGCTGCGACGAAGAACATTAAGAAGAACGGTAAATACTGGAGCTGACCACGAAGACCACCCATCAAACGTAAATCACGTGTATGTAAGCGCTCGTAGATTTGACCAGACATAATGAACAATGCAGCTGATGACAAACCATGTGCCAACATCATGATCATTAGGCCTTGGAAGGTCAAAATATTACCTGCATAAATAGCAAGTAAAACGAAGCCCATATGTGAAATCGACGTATACGCAAGTAAACGTTTCATATCAGTTTGCTGGTAAGCACACCATGCGCCGTAGAAAATACCAATCAAACCGAAAATAATTGCAATATCTGCAAACTGTGCAGAAGCTGCCGGGAAGAATGGAATTACAAAACGAAGCAAACCGTACGCTGCTGTTTTAATCAAGATACCAGCCAAGTCTACAGAACCCGCTGTAGGTGCTTGAGCATGGGCATCCGGTAACCAGCCATGCAATGGGAAAACTGGTAACTTCACTGCAAAACCAATAAAGAAGCAGATCATGAAACCATACGCGAAGCCAGCAGGTAAACGATTCGCTACAGCTAATAAATAGTTGTAATCAAAACCGATCATACCAGTCATCATGTAACCATAAACCACAAGGCCAAGGATACCGATTAACATTACTAAACCAGCGATTTGCGTATATAAGAAGAACTTGGTTGCAGCGTAAACACGTGAACGACCGTTTGAACCCTTATGACCCCATAACGCAATCAAGAAGTAGATTGGTACAAGCATCATCTCCCAGAAGAAGAAGAATAGGAACAAATCAATTGCCAAGAACACGCCGATAACGCCCCCTAAACTCCATAACAAGTTTAAGTGGAAGAAACCAACATTCTTTTGGATCTCACCCCATGAACAACCAACAGCAAGTACACCAAGTAAAGCTGTTAATAACACCATGAGTAAAGACAAGCCATCCACTGCTAGGTGAATGCCAATACCGAGAGATTGAATCCACGGTAAGTAAAACTCAGCTGTCCAAGTTGGGACTTTTGAGCCTAACTCGTAGCTATAAGTACCACTTTGCCAAAGTGCAAGACCTAAGCCCAACGTGATGAGCATACCAATTAAGGCGATCCAGCGTGGCAAAGTTTTGTCGAGTTTATCGACTAACCAACAAGTAAAACCTGCAATGAACGGAACAAGGATCAGCGCGGGTAAAATTAAATTGTTTTCCATTTTATTTCCCCACTACCTGAATAACGATCAAGATCATCAATAACACCACTACACCGAGTGACATGCTTGATGCGTATTCACGCAATGAACCTGTTTGACGTGAGCTTGTGAAACTGTTTCCGCCTTTAACAAGCGCAGGAAGAACAAGCCATAAGCTGTCAATCGGATCACGACCAAATAGTTTGGCGAAGAATAAATAAGGTTTAACAAAAACGATGTCATACAACGCATCGAAACCAAATGCAGTACGACAAATATGAGCTAAGCCAGCACCAAGACTTGTTTTTGCAAACGACTTCACTGCACCGTAAGCAAATGCAAATAGACCAATACCAACAGCTAAACCAACAAGCGCGATACCTACTGCTAAATGCTCTGCCCCATGCATGCCTTCAACAAATTGTTCAGCAACATGGAATTCAGGAATTTTTGCCGTATTCAAAATATTTGCCACCGGAGCTTTTAATGCAGCACCAACAAAAGTAGACAATACAGCTAAAATACCTAATGGAGCCCAGTAAGTAGCACCTTTAATCTCATGGTAATGTGTATTTTCTTTACCGAAGAATACAACCCAGATTAAACGGAAGGTATAGATTGAAGTCAGGAATGCACCTGCTACACCAGCCCAATATAAGCTGTTATATAAAGCAATCGATTGACCTTGTACCCAAACCTCACCGAGAATCGCGTCTTTAGAGAAGAAGCCGATAGTTAAGAATGGGATAGCCGCTAATGCACCGCCACCAATCGCAAAACATGCAAATAGGAATTTGTTTTTGTAGAACAAACCACCCATTTTGAAAATATTTTGTTCGTGATGGTAAGCAAGAATAACTGCACCAGAAGACAAGAATAATAATGCTTTGAAGAATGCGTGAGCCAACATGTGGAACAAGCCAGCTTGATACGCTTCAGCACCTACAGCCATAAACATATAACCAAGCTGACTCATAGTTGAGTAAGCTAAAATACGTTTGATGTCTGTTTGTACGAGAGCAGCAAAGCCTGCAACTAATAAAGTTACAGCACCTGTTACCGAAATGAATTGCATCACTTCAGGCGCAAGTTCAAATACGCTGAATAGACGGCAGCACAAGTACACACCAGCTGTTACCATTGTTGCTGCGTGGATTAATGCAGAAACAGGTGTAGGACCTGCCATCGCATCTGCTAACCATGTTTGCAATGGAATTTGTGCAGATTTACCAGCAGCACCCAAGAACAACATTAATGCAGTCCAGATGGTAAGTGACGAACTCTTCGTCATTACTTCTGCTGCGTGTTCAACGATATACTGAGTATTAAGCGTACCAAATTGTTGGTAAAGCAAGAATAAAGCGATAAGTAAGAATACGTCACCTACACGGGTAACTGTAAATGCTTTGATCGCTGCCCAACCATTTGCAGGATTTGCATAATAGAAACCAATCAGCAAGTAAGAGCATAGACCTACGCCTTCCCAACCTAAGAATAACAACGCTAAGTTGTCACCCAACACAAGCAAAAGCATGCTTGCAACGAACAGGTTGAAATAAGAGAAGAAGCGCGCATACCCTTCTTCACCACGCATATACCATGATGCAAAGATGTGGATTAGGAAACCAACACCCGTGATCATGCTCATCATGAGTAAAGATAAGCCATCTAAATGTAAGCTAATGCCAGGCGCGAAACCACCAACATTGAACCATGTCCAAAGATTTTGAACAAAAACTTGCTGGCCGCTACTGGTAAATGCCATACCAGCAATCAATGCAAATAATGCAGATAAACCTACAGAACCTACACCAATAATTGCTGCAACATTTTCAGAGAGCTTATCACGCCCAGCCGCCAATAAAATAAAACCGATTAGCGGAAATAATACTGTTAGATATAAATAACTCATCCGCGCATCTCACTAGCAGCATCCACATCCAAATGATGGAAGCGATGATAGAACTGAAGGACAATCGCAAGACCGATACACGCCTCTGCAGCAGCAAGGGTTAAAATCAGAATAAACATGACTTGTCCATCTGGTTGTGCCCATACGCTACCCGCAAGAACGAATGCTAACGCTGCAGCATTCATCATGATCTCAAGGCTCATTAACATAAATAAAAGGTTGCGTCGCACCATTACACCGTAAAAACCGAGTGCAAAAAGAATGGTTGCAACAATCAAACCATGTTCTAAAGGGATCTGGCCCATTATTCTTTTTCCTCTTCTGCACCTGGTTCACGTTTACCTAAGTGGTATGCTGCAACAAGGGCTGCTAGCAATAACATGGCGGCAACTTCAACCAACAATAAATAGTGTGTAAAGAGCGCTTGACCAACAACTTTTGGTCCAATTACTTGTGCTCCAAGTGGTGCAGAGATGGTTGTATATTCACCACCGAGCATCCAAACTAAAAGTAAGCCAAGTAAAAAGCTCATGAGTGCTGGATATGCCCAAGCATCTGAAGAAAGCCATTTACGCTCTTGTTCAACTGTGTGTTGCCCTAAGTTAAGCATCATCACAACGAATACGAACAAGACCATAATCGCACCAGCATAAACAATGATTTCGAGGGCGCCGGCAAACGGCGCACCTACGATCATGAAAATACCAGCAACAGCAAGCAATGAAACAATCAGACTAAGCAATGCATGTACAGGGTTCGTGTTAGTCACTACACGAACCGTAGAAACGATGGCCACGAGCGCCATCAAATAAAACGGCCACATCATGGTAATAGACTCCGTACATCGATTGGTGCACTTTCTTTTTGTGCTTGACCTTTCTCTTTACCGTTAATTGCCATACCAGTTACACGGTAGAAGTTGTAGTCTGGGTATTTACCTGGACCTGAAATGAGCAAGTTTTCTTTCTCATATACGAGGTCTTGACGTACGTATTCGCCCAACTCGAAATCTGGAGTTAGCTGAATCGCTGTAGTTGGACATGCTTCTTCGCACATACCGCAGAAGATACAACGAGAGAAGTTGATACGGAAAAATTCCGGATACCAACGTCCGTCTTCTTTTTCAGCTTTTTGCAGTGAAATACAGCCAACCGGACATGCAACCGCACAAAGGTTACATGCCACACAACGCTCTTCCCCATCTGGGTCACGTGTCAAGATAATACGACCACGATAGCGAGGTGGTACAATTTCCTCTGCTGGTACTTCTGGATAAAGAATTGTGTCACGTTTACGGAAACCATGGGTAAATACCATGAATAACGTCCGAACGATTGACCCAACTCCAGCTAGAATTTTATACATTTTGTACTCCCTGCTGTCTTAGGCCTGATTCATCAGAATCACAGCACCAGTTACCAATAGGTTAACCAACGCCAGCGGCAAACAAATTTTCCAACCGAAGTTCATGACTTGGTCGTAACGTGGACGCATTAAAGAACCACGTGCCAATACAAACATCATTACGAAGAATGCTGTTTTAATCACAAACCAGAACACTGGTGGAACAAATGGAATTTCTAAATTGAATGGAGCTAACCAGCCACCAAAGAATAAAGTCACGATCAATGCAGAGATAAGTACAACGTTTACATATTCAGCAACGAAGAACATACCCCATTTCATACCGCCATATTCAACATGGTAACCTTCGGCCAATTCTTGTTCTGCTTCAGGTTGGTCAAATGGGTGACGGTGAGTTACCGCAACACCTGCAACAACGAAAATCAAGAAACCTAAGAACTGTGGAATGATGAACCAAACATCACGTTGAGCTTCAACAATTTCACGAAGGTTAAATGAACCAGCGATTGCAACCACACCCATTAGCGAGATACCCAAGAACACTTCATAAGAAATTGTTTGAGCAGCTGAACGCAAACCACCGAGTAATGAATATTTGTTATTTGATGACCAACCACCGAATAACACTGCATAAACCGCAATACCAGCCATTGCCATAAAGAACAACAAACCGATGCTCATGTCCGCAACACCCAATGCAGGGCTTACAGGAATAACCATGAACGAAAGCACCGCAGTTGCCATCGCAACTGCCGGAGCTAAACGGAAAGTTAATTTATCAGCAAATTTTGGTGTCCAGTCTTCTTTGAACATGATCTTAAGCATGTCGGCAACGATCTGGAACATACCACCAGGACCAACACGGTTTGGACCATAACGGTCTTGCCACCAAGCAAGCAAACGACGCTCAATGAAAGACATCAACGCTGCAACAAGAACAACAACAAGCAAAATCACAACTGCTTGAACAACAGCGTAAGCAATTGGCCAGTTCTCAGCCCAAAGTGGCGTTTGACGTATAATTTCTTGATTCATGAATTACACTCCTAATGCCACTGAAACAGGTTCAGCTAAAGATACTGTCGGAGCTAAACCAACTGGGTAACCAATATAACCTGTAGGTAAATATTCGATTACTTGTACAGGTAAGCTCACAGTTGTTTCGCCTGCTTTTACTGTAATACGTTGGCCTTCTTGTAGATTCAAACGTGTTGCGTCTTGTTCGCCCACAGCAAACACAGCTTCAGGAATACGAGTTTCCATTGCAGGTGTTTTAATTGTGAATTCACCAGAACCAAAGATATGGTGCATTGGTACAAGACGGAAGCTTTCAGGATTTGCAACTACAGCTGTTGGAGCAACATAGCTACGTGCTGGACGTTTTGCTAAACGGTCGAATAAACGAACGCCTGAATCACCACCTTTTAAGTGACCACCCACTTCATCTTGGTATTTGTTCCAAGATTGTGGAGAGTTCCAACCTGGCACCCACGCAAATGGTACAAGAGAAGAAGCTTTTTGCGGACCTACATAACCTTCCATAGAGAATGTTAATGCTGAGTCTGGATCTGTCGGTTGTTTAGGTTCATGAACCGATAAAGGCGCACGCATTGCTGTACGACCAGAATAACGACGTGGTTCACGAGCAATTTTCAAACCATGTACACGGTAGCCAGCGTCTGGCGCAACGTCTTGAATTGCTTCAAGTACCGGAACGTTCTTCACGATTGTTTCGATTACGTCGTCAAGTACTGTCCAATCAATTGGCTTGCCTTTAAGGCCAGTTTCAATGGCATGCAACCAACGCCAAGATTCTTTAATCGCGTATTCAGGTTTGTAGTAGCTTGGATCGTAAACTTGGTAGAAGCGTTGTGCACGTCCTTCTTGGCTTACGACAGTGCCATCACCTTCGGCAAAGCTTGCTGCTGAAAGTACAATATCAGCCTGTTTCACAGTTTCAGTTTCACTGTGGTCAAGCACGATTACTGTTTCAGCTTTATCAAGTGCTGCTTTAACTTGAGCGGCCGGTAAACGACGGAATAAGTCATTTTCAACAATAACAAGTGTGTCGTAGTCTTGAGCAAATGCTTGTTCAAGGCTTAAGCCACCAAATAATGCCAAGCCCATAGAGTTCACTTCAGGAACAACAAGGCTTAAACCAGCTTTTGAGCCAAGGTTTTGCGTTAACTCTGCTGCCGCTTCCATAATTGAAGCATCTTGCAAGCTCGTACCCGCAATAATTAACGGTTTGTTTGCTGCTTTTAAAGTGTCGGCAATAGTTTGAGCAAATGCTTTTGCATCTTCATCTAAACCATTAACTGTTTCACCTTTAACTGCCGCAGCAACTGCAAAACCTAAACGCGCAATATCATTTGGAGATGCAACAACTTCACCTGTCGCAACATCTGCAAGACGAGTTTGAGTTGCAGCCAAGATATAGATCGGAGATTTCGCTTCCTGACCAATACGTTGTACAGGCTCAGCCAACCAGTCCGGTGTACGTGTTTTTGCAGCCATTTCGCGAGCTTTGTTTTTTGCAGCTTGACGAACTGACAATGCCATACGTGGAGCAGTTTGAGTTAAATCTTCACCCAAAATTAGTACTGCATCGTAGCTTTCAATTTCACGCATGTTCGGGTTGTAAATACCCTCTGTTTGCATGATTGAAGCAGCAAGTTCAACGAGGCTTTGCTCTTTTTGTGCAACACCTGTTGAGTAGTTTGCTTGGCCCACTAGTTCACGCAATGCGTAATTTGATTCTAAGCTTGCACGTGGCGAACCGATACCTAGAACTTTTTTACCTTCAAGTTTCGCAATTGTTTGGTCCAACGCTTGGTCAACAGAAACAGTAGCTACTGTTTCGCCATTACGGAACTGAGGTTGACGTGGACGATCTGCACGGTTTACATAACCTGTGCCAAAACGGCCTTTGTCACAAAGGAAGTATTGGTTAACCGAACCATTGAAACGGTTTTCTACACGACGGATTTCGCCATAACGCTCACCCGGAGAGATGTTACAACCTGAAGAACAGCCATGACACACGCTTGGTGCATATTGCATATCCCATTTACGGTTATAGCGCTCTGAATGAGTCTTATCGGTAAATACACCAGTTGGACATACTTCAGTCAAGTTACCAGAGAATTCAGACTCTAAAGTACCTGATTCTGGACGACCAAAGTAAACACGTGATGCATTGGCATATACACCAAAGTCTGTACCGCCTGCATAATCTTTGTAGTAACGAACACAACGATAACAAGCAATACAACGGTTCATTTCATGTGCAATGAATGAGCCTAGTTCTTGGTTGTAATGTGTACGCTTAGTAAAACGATAGCGACGACGGTCGTGACCTGTCATTACAGTCATATCTTGTAAATGACAGTGACCACCCTCTTCACACACTGGACAGTCGTGTGGGTGATTGGTCATTAAGAACTCAACAATAGATTCACGGAAATCTACTGCTTCTTTGTCTTCAATCGAAATATAGGTATTGTCAGATGCTGGTGTCATACATGACATCACAAGACGTCCGCGCGTATCTTCAGGATTTGCATACTGAGTTACGGCACATTGACGACATGAACCAACAGAACCTAAGGATGGGTGCCAACAAAAATACGGAATATCAATGCCAAGGGATAAACATGCTTGTAGCAAGTTTTCTGATCCATTGACTTCGTACGATTTTCCATCGACATGAATTGTAGCCATAGTCGAATCCCTTAAGCTTGTTCTACGTTGCTAGTTTGCACGACAGGACGATCAGTCACTTTCGCTTCAAACTCGCTACGGAAATGTTTGAGTGCGCCCATAAGCGGCTCCATCGCACCTGGTGCGTGAGCACAGAAAGTTTTACCAATCCACAATTTACGAGTAAGTTCTTGTAAGTGGTCGATATCTTCTTTCTTACCTTCACCTGTCTCAAGTGCTTTAAGCGCTTTAACAGCCCATGGCAAACCATCACGGCAAGGTGTACACCAGCCACATGATTCACGCGCAAAGAATTCTTCCAGATTACGGGTCAACGACACCATACATTGGGTCTCGTCTACCACCATTAATAAACATGTTCCTAAACGAGAACCTGCTTTCATAATGGTTTCAGCATCCATTGGTAAATCAATGGTATCCGCCGGTAAAAAGTCAGTAGACGCACCGCCTGGTAACCATGCTTTAAGCTTCAAGCCATCACGCATACCACCAGCATGTTCTTCGATTACTTCACGTGCAGTCGTACCAAATGGTAGTTCCCAAAGACCAGGGAATTTTACTTTACCTGATGCACCATAAATCTTTGTGCCCGGATCTTTTGATTTACCTGCTGATAAACCGATATACCATTCTGGACCACGAAGCATGATTGCTGGCAAGTTGTTATAAGTCTCAACGTTGTTCACAATCGTTGGGCGACCCCATGCACCGGCAACTTGCGGGAACGGTGGTTTAGTACGTGGGTTAGCACGGCGACCTTCAAGTGAGTTAATCAATGCAGTTTCTTCACCACAAATATAACGACCTGCACCAGTGTGCACGTGTAACTCAAAGTTCCAGCCAGAACCTAAAATGTTGTCACCTAAGTAACCTTTAGCGCGGATTTGCTCAAGCGCTTCATTTAGGTATTGTGCAGCCTCAATATATTCACCACGAATAAAGATATAACCCTGAGTTGCTTCTAGGGTATAACCTGCAATCAACATACCTTCGATCAATTGGTGAGGAAGTTTTTCCATCAACAAACGGTCTTTAAAGGTACCTGGTTCCATCTCATCGGCGTTACAGATCAAGTAACGTGGACCACCATCATTTGGCGCCATAAGAGACCATTTGATCCCTGCAGGGAAGCCTGCACCACCACGACCTTTTACAGTTGCAGCTTTAATGACTTCAAGCACTTCAGCAGGTTTCATACCTAATGCTTTTTTAAAGCCGGCATAACCTTCAAGTGCTTCGTAATCGTCAGCACTACGTACCGATTCTTGTTTGCTTAAACGCCAAGTCAGTGGATGAGTTTCCGGATTACCGTCGCCATAAATTGGTTTTGGTTCAGTATTCATACATACTTCTCCAATAACTGTTTGATTGATGTCACTTCTACTAAACCGTGAGTATCTTCATCAATCATTAACGTTGGGCCTTTGTCACAGTTGCCTAGACAGCAAATTGGAAGCAGCGTAAAACGACCATCTTGTGTCGTTTGACCAAACTGAATACCTAATTCGCGCTGGAATGCTTCAGCAAGTGTTTCAGCACCCATCAAGAAGCAAGCAATTGAGTCACAAAGCAAAATTACGTGGCGACCTACAGGTTGGCGATAGATACGGTTGTAGAACGTTGCTACACCTTCCAAATCTGCAACACTAATCGTCAATAATTGTGCGATGGCGTTCATTTGAGCATCATCTACCCAGCCATTACGGCGCTGTACGCACTTTAATGCATCTAAAGAAGCTGCTCGTGGGTATGGATAGTGACCAATGTGATGTTCAATTTCGTGGATTTCTTCAGCAGTCAAAATCCCTTCAACATTCACACGTGGTTTTTTATCAGTCAGAATCATCATTTTGCGTTACCTCTTAGCGATCCACGTCAGCCATAACCACGTCAATGGTCGCCAGATAAATGATTAAGTCAGATACTAAACTGCCGTTAATCACTGAAGGAATTTGCTGTAAGTGAGTAAACGTCGGTGTACGGATACGAGTACGATAACTCATCGTTGCCTTATCCGAAGTCAAGTAATAAGTACTTGCACCTTTCACAACTTCAGTCATGAATGACGCTTCACCAGCAGGCATGACAGGACCCCATGACACGCTCAAGAAGTGCGTAATCAAAGTTTCAATATCTTGTAACGTCTTATCTTTTGGTGGTGGAACAGCCAATGGGTGATCCGCTTTATATGGACCAGAAGGCATGTTATCCAAACACTGTTTGATAATTTTGAGTGACTGTTCAATTTCACGGAAGTGAACAAGTACACGAGCGTACGCATCGCCTTCATACTCAACCGGAACTTCGAAGTCGAAGTTTTCATAGCCACTGTATGGACGATATTTACGAACGTCGAAATCAATACCTGTTGCACGTAAACCAGTACCGGTTACACCCCATGCAAGTGCAGATTTGGCATCGTATTGAGCAACATTACGTGTACGACCAATAAACACAGAGTTTTTAAATGCAGCTGTGTAGTATTCATTCAAACGTTTTGGCATCCAATCTAGCAACTCTTTAACAAGTTTTTGCCAGTTGTTTGGAAGGTCATGTGCTGTACCACCAATACGGAACCATGCCGGGTGCATACGGTAACCCGTAATTGCTTCAACGATGTCGTATACTTTTTGACGGTCTGCGAACATATAGAATACTGGTGTCATACCACCGGCATCCTGAATTGCCGTACCACAGTAAAGTAAATGGTTATTAATACGGAACAATTCGTTCAACATGACACGAATCACTTGTGCACGCTCAGGAACTTTGATTCCAGCAAGCTGTTCAACAGCCATGACATATGGCATGTTTTGCGCACAACCACCCAAGTAGTCAACACGGTCAGTATAAGGAATGAAAGAGTGCCATGTTTGACGCTCAGCCATCTTTTCCACACCGCGGTGGTGATAACCGATATCAGGAACACAGTCCTTCACTTCTTCACCGTCTAACTGCAATACAATACGGAATGCACCGTGCGCAGATGGATGGTTAGGACCCAAGTTCAAGAACATGAAGTCTTCGTCAGCGTTACCACGCTTAAGACCCCAGTCTTCTGGTACAAAGCGTAAGTGTTCCTGTTCGAAATCTTGCTTCGCTTTGTCTTGCATGTACGGCGTATATTCTGTCGCACGTGCTGAATATTCTTTACGAAGCGGGTGCCCTTCCCAATAAGTTGGTAACAAGATACGACGAAGCATTGGATGCCCTTCGAAATTGATACCGAACATATCGTAAGCTTCACGTTCATACCAGTTGGCATTTGGCCAGATATTTGTCGCTGTCGGGAGGTTAAGATCGTTTTCGTTCAAGGCAACCTTGATACGAATGTCACTATTACGCTCAAGCGATAATAAATGATAGAACACAGTGAAGTCAGATGCTGGCAAACCATCACGATGTTGACGTAAACGCTCATCCATCGCTGATAAGTCAAACAGCATTACATAAGGACGTTCCACTTTACGCAGGAACATGAGGACTTCTTGCACGCGTGCGCGCTCAACCCAGACTGTTGGAAACTCTTCAAAAGTCGCCTGCACATAAAAGTTCTCACCAAATTTGGTTTTGAGCTCTTCTACGATTGCAAATGCTGGGCGTGAATCAACTGGTGTTGATTCTGGCATAGCAATGTCAGTTTCAGCCATTGGCTTGGCTTCCTATTTAATACAAATTCTGTCAATTTTCTCGATGAACATATCGGTTAGATATGTCAAAACACCGTCAAAAAATTATTTAATCTCATCCATAGAGCGTAAGTTTTTAACGGCAATACGCTGCGCATTCTTACGATCACGTTCTGGCATCATCTTTGGCTTATACACTGGCTGAAGATCATCACCAATCACGGCAGAAAGCGGGCGTCGCTCTAATTGAATCTGGTCTTGTAAAAGCATTAATGCTTGGATTAATGCTTCAGGACGAGGCGGACAACCTGGGACGTACACGTCAACAGGAATAATTTTGTCTACACCTTGTACTACTGAATAGATGTCGTACATACCTCCAGAGTTTGCACAAGCACCCATTGAAATAACCCATTTAGGTTCTAACATTTGTTCATACAAACGTTGGATAACCGGAGCCATTTTTACAAAGCAGGTACCTGCAACAATCATCAAGTCAGCCTGACGAGGTGAAGCACGAATAACCTCTGCACCGAAACGGGACAAGTCATGCACGCCTGTTAAGGTCGTTGCATATTCAACGTAACAACATGATGTACCAAAGTTAAATGGCCACAAAGAGTTTTTACGTCCCCAGTTTACTGCTGTATGCAAGACATCCTCTAAACGAGTCATGAATACGTTTTTATTCACTTCCTCTTCAAGTGGATCAGTCACAATTTGACGATCTTGCAATGGATATTGATCAGCATCCGGATTCGCGCGGGTCAGAGTATATTTCATCCCGACTTACTCCTTTTCAGATGACAATGCAGGTGTAGTTTTTGACTTAACACGACCTGATGATTGGGCTGGAATCTGGCCTGTAGGGTCAGTTACGAGCTCTTCAATAGAGTTAAAGCGTGTAATTTCAGCAATGTTCATTGTTGGTGAACCGACTTTAATCTTCTCACCTGCTAATTTACGGCGATCTGCCGGTGCCCAACTTAAAGCACCTACAGAGAAGGCATAAACAAGCGCAATTAATAGGTCAACGACAAAGATTACGACAGTGGTATAACCCAACCATCCTACTTCACGCACCGAAGTAGACCATGCATAGAGGTAAAGTGCCTCTAAGTCGAAAACAACGAAGAAAATTGCAACTAGATAGAACTTTGCAGACAGGCGAATGCGAGCGCCACCAGCACTCACGACACCTGATTCAAACTGCTCTTGCTTAGCACGTCCCCACGATTTCCCCCCGAGGAGTAAGGGAACTGTGAGCATAAAGACGCAAAGAAATGTAACGCCGATCACGAAGGCGATAATCGCCCAGTCGTATGGAGTAATGGCACTCATGCGGGGATAACTCCTGGCAGGCCTATTATTTAACAAAGAATGTATGTATTGGCCTTCAAATACACCAAACACAAAATTAATCCCGCCAATTGTACCTGATTTCTAATTTCCCTTGCTAGTTGAAGCGTCTTAGTCTTTTGGATGATTTTCCAATCAAAAGTAATCATCTATGTCTTGTAGAGGGGGTTTCACCGCTTATAATCGGTTTATTTGATAGTTTTCGCACTTGTAATGATTTTTTTCATTTTCTGATTTTTAATATTATTTGCACAATTGCTCAATCGGTCAAATTAAACACCTTACTTTTTTATAATATTAATCGGTTTTTTATTGTATTCATCTTCCCCTCTGAATTATGATGAATGTTTAATCATGCATTAATATTTTATTACTCTTGGATAAGAGTGTTTATCATTAAGGGCAGCTGATGCCATACTCACTTCGTGAATTTTCATTTTCTACCTCCCTGAAATTTTTTCTCTTATTTACCATCATTATTACGCTATGTTGCTTTATTGGAATTGCATCTCGCCCTCTTAGTTTTCTTGCTTTTTTCTGGCCTGCTAATTCGGTATTTCTAGGCCTATTGCTTCGTTTTCCACAAACTCGCCAAATAGGTAGTTTTGCTGGTGCTTTTACCGGTTACATGATTGCCGATTTAGTTAATGGCACACCTCTTTTTCTCACCCTTATTTTAACGATATCCAACTACCTGTATGTAGTAACGACTTTAGCACTCGCAATATTGTTTAATCGCCATATAAAAGCAGCTTATCAAGGCTATTCTTATTTACTCTTATTCGCACTATGCGGGATTGGCAGCATAACCGGTGCTTTGTTTGCAGCAACTTTTGTGCCTATGTTTAACACCAAATTTATGATTGGTAGTTTTTGGGCCGAATTTGGTTATTGGGTTACATCAGAGCTTCAAAATGCCTTATTGTTGTTGCCCATTATTTTAAACATCCCCCCTTACCTTAAAATAAAAAACCACCTTAAGGGTAATCATATATATATCAAAGCGATTGATTTTTTGCCTTTATTCGCTGTTTTAATTTCGATAGGAGTGAGTTATTACGACTCGGGTCCAGGTTCCCTACTCTACCCCATCGCCGCATTAATCTGGTGCGCTATCCGCTATAAACCCATTATTGTTGCTCTCATTACATCCTTTACCAGTGCATATATTATTTATCATGTCTCAGGGCATTATTTATTACTGTATCCGCAAGACTATTTAGGCAATACCATTTCTATACGTATAGGGCTGATCATGATGACGGTTGCGCCACTTACCGTTTCCAGTATTAGCGCACTCCATTCTGAATTAATTCAGAAGTTACAACATGCAATTGCCCATGATGAACTCACCTCAAGTTTAACTCGACGCCAATTTTTACAGTCAGTCCGCCTACTCCAAGAAAAAGTACAAAAGGAAAATAAGACCTCTGCATTTTTTATGTTGGACGTCGATCATTTTAAAAAAGTGAATGATAGTTATGGCCACTTAATTGGGGATAGAGCCTTACAGACCTGTGTAACGACCATACAAAATATTTTACATCCTCATGACTTACTAGGACGTTTTGGTGGAGAAGAATTCGCAATTTTTATTCCGGATACCACCAGAGAGGCTGCCTTTGAACTCGCGGAAAGAATACGCATTCAAATTAGTCAGCAACCGATTTATGTATATGGCAAATTACCCATCTTTGTGCAGGTAAGTATTGGTATTAGCTTATATTCTCCAAGCTATCACCGCCCTATTGAAAGTTTGTTTAAAGAAGCAGACGATGCACTCTATCAAGCAAAGCGCCAAGGGCGTAATAGAGTTTTTATTTCTTTGTAATATTTCCAAGTCATCATCTAGTGTAATGAATTTTATACAATATCTTCTGTTTTGCCATGTATGCTAATAACAGATAATAAGGAGAAAAATGCATGAATCTAGAATATACGCATAAACCAGACTATTACTTGTTTGCACAATTACTGGTGCGACATATAGAAAGCTATATTCATAAACACCCAGATGCAGATAATGCCATTTTTGACTTGCGAGATGTCTATGAAATTTTTAGGCAAGATTTCGCATCAACTACAACAAACCTAGAAGGCATTTTACATATTGCAGACTCATATAGAGTTGAGACTTTGGATGGGGATCAGCCTCTTATTCAAAAATATCAAATTGATGCTAAAAATAATTCGCTCTTGATTGACTTTAATACAGATGCACTTAATAGCCTGAGAAGCGGCAAACCTATTTTGGAACCTGATGCAACTCAGTTATAAATGAACCAATAAAAAAAGCACCTTATGCAGGTGCTTTTTTATTGGTCTTTAATGGCGGTTGTTTAAAGCGATGTGCTGGCCAAGTCATAATAAAGCGTGCGCCTCCCAAACTTGGACTTTCATCTACCTTAATTTCCCCACCAAACCAGTAAGCAATACGACTTACGATAGAGAGACCCAAACCATAACCGCCAGATGCGCGTGTACGACTGTCATCTAAACGGGCAAAGGCTTCGAATACACGTTTGCGGTCTTGCTCAGGAATACCCGGTCCGTCGTCTTCGACACAGACAAAAGCCATGCCATCACTATGAATACCGCCCGTAATCCGAACTTTGTTATCACAATAACGAACAGCATTACCTACCAGATTTTGTACAACACGGTGAAGGTAACGACGCTCTGCATCTACTTTCACATATAAAGGCGGTGGAATAAGTTCAATTTCTTTCTGTGTTTTTAAAGCCTCAGTTTCAACTGCAACCTGATCCAACACTTCAAAAAGTACAATTTCTGCAAAGTCTAATGAAGGTGTACCCTGCTCTAGTTTTGCATAAGTCATAATTTCATCAATTAAGGTATTGAGTGCTTCAATATCTTTATCAATCATGTCGACCTGATGCATACGATGATTGTAATCATCTTCTTCGGCTAACATTTCTGTACCAAAGCGAATACGTGCCACAGGCGTTCTCAGCTCATGAGATACCGCTCTCATTAACTCACGTTGAGCCTCAATCAAACGCTGAATATGGTCAGACATATTGTTATAACTTGAAGCCAAGTTTGCCATTTCATCGCTTCCTTCAATAGGAACACGCAGTGACAAATCACCCGATTTCATACGGTTTAATGCATAACGCACCTGTCGGATTTTGCGCTCTAACGGCAAAATCAAACCGTAAACACCTAGACTTAATAAGAATAAGCTAAATAAAGTAATACCCGCCGAAAGCTGTAAAGGCATCCAGTTAAACATTGGAACCGGACCCAGCACTAACACCTGCGCAGGATGATTCGGTATTGGAGACACAATCGAAATGGTTGTACCGCGCACTGTTGCGCTATCTTTGTACAACATAACACTTTGGTCTTGGCGCAAACGTCCAATCTGTTCAGAGTCCAGATTTACATCTTGAATGTTTTGAATATTGATCGGATATGAGAAATGCTTTTGAATCTTGGCAAGATATTCTTGTTCCTGCCCCGGATAAAACATTAAATAGTCGAGCACAAAAATAGGAAGAGCCTTCATTTGGCGTTCAGTGATTTTGTCGACTTTTATAGATAGGTAATGTTGTGGGTCGTCACGTAAGCCAATAATGACATATGCAATGCTATTGCTTGCATCGTAACGAACTACAGATTTTTGTGCTTCAATCCGCTTTTTCTCGGTACGAGACAGCTCAACCTTACTTGCATCGGTATAATAAATTGGAAGTTCGAGCAAATCAGATGCGTCAGAAATCCAATCTATTTTTTGCTGCTTCCCAGGTTGTCGAGCGACTCCTTCACTAATGACATAAGAAATACCATCAGTTAAAGATTCTCGGTATTCTTGTGCGCGTTGGTAGTTGATAATTTGTACCAGTAAATACCCAAAAACAGCCACCAAAACAACAAGAATTACCAGCCCCGCATATATTCGCAGGAATATACTGTGTTTAAACACTCGACCAACCTTATAGGAAGTTTAATCAGATTTTACAATCCATTGGTTTCTTTAACAAACAAGTAACCTTTACTACGTACAGTTTTAATACGTTTTGGATTTTCAGGATCATCGCCAATTTTTGGACGAATACGTGAAATACGTACGTCAATTGAACGGTCTTGACCATCGTATTCGATACCACGTAAACGTTCGAAGATATCTTCACGCGATAAAATACGGCCAGCGTTTGATGCAAGCAACCATAACAAGTCATATTCAGCACTTGTAAAGTCAACAAGCTCACCGTTCAACGTTACCGAACGGCCACCATTGTCGATGACAAGGTCGTCAAACTCAATACGTTGAGCAACTTCATCTTCAACAGTTTTATCTGTACGGCGTAACAAAGCACGAATACGCGCTAATAATACACGTGGTTGAACTGGTTTCGCGACATAATCGTCTGCACCCATTTCCAGACCAAGTACCTGATCCATATCTTCAGTACGTGCAGTCAACATTAAGATTGGTTGATGATAGTGTGGGCGAACTTCACGACAAACGGTTAAACCATCTGCACCCGGCAACATGACATCCAAGACCACAAGATCCGGTTGCTCACTAATAATACGACGAATTGCACGGTTACCATCGGTTTCTACACCAACTTCCAAACCGTTACGGATTAAATATTCTTGAGTTAATCGCGCTAAACGCTCGTCGTCTTCAACGATCAGAATCTTTGGTAACTTTTCTTCTTGGCTCATATCATTGCCCCTATAAATCTCATTACATGTATCTTAAAAATCTTGCAGATACATTCGTTTATCATTTGCAATATACACACGTTTACATTGTAAACAAGTAGGCGTTCACCAAACTGATACATGACAACCATGTTTTGTTGCATTTTATTAATCTTTGAATTTTCAGGTATTTTTATTATCTGTTTATTGTTCTTAAATGTCATAATCTATTCATATTTCCTATGTATGAATATTAAACAAATTATTTCTTCACTAAATTTAAATTCACTCAAGTGTTTGTTTTTTGAGTTATCCACAAAGTTATCTATAAGTGTTTTTTCACAGCTTTGGTATGCTATCTCCCGACAAATCATACAGATAAAAAATTACTAAAAAGTCAAGATTGATCTACCGTAAAAAATCCCGTATCTTGTGTTGAAAATAAACTTTAACTACTAAGTCTTGTGTTTATCCCTCAAATATCGTGGCATGTTTTTTGCTCGGTTCAAACGGTCTATGAACATAACAAAAGTGACAATGGAGCTATGCTGGCATGAGCGTAATTACTTCGACTCCCGGTCAAATTCAGGTGATTAAACGCACCGGAGATGTTGCTGCATTTGATGCAGAGAAAATTTCTGTTGCGATTGGTAAAGCTTTTCTTGCTGTGGAAGGTCAACAAAGTGCGGATTCGAGCCGTATTCACGACCGTATTACCCAACTGACGGAAATGGTACTGAACACTTTCACTCGCCGTTTACCTTCTGGCGGTACCATTCATATTGAAGAGATTCAAGATCAAGTTGAACTTGCACTGATGCGTACTGGGGAGCACAAAGTCGCTCGTGCTTACGTTATCTATCGCGATCAACGCGCAAGTGCCCGTAAAGACACAAATTCTAATCATCACCCTACCTTGCAAGTTACCGATGCAAACGGTCAGCTTCAACCACTTGATTTAAGTGCACTGCAAGCAACTGTAAATCGAGCTGCTGAAGGCTTAGAAGGTATTGATGTTCAAGCAATTATCGATGAAACCGTTAAAAACTTATATAACGGCGTAAAAGAAAGTGATATTGCTACCACCATGATGATGGCAACACGTACACGTATTGAACAAGAACCTAACTATACATACGTAACTGCACGTTTGCTTCGTGATGAGTTGGTAAGCACTGGCTTAGCATTCTTAGGTTTACCAGCCGATACAGCTGAAAACAATGCACTTGAAGCATTCTTGAAAAAAGGTGTAGAGCTTGATTTGCTTTCACCGGACTTGCTTAAGTTCGATCTAGAAAAACTAGCAGCAGCGATTCAACCGGAACGTTCTAACCAGTTTACCTATTTAGGTTTACAGACTCTATTTGACCGTTACTTCATCCATTCAAATGGCGTTCGCTTCGAATTACCACAATTATTCTTCATGCGTGTGTCAATGGGTCTTGCACTTAATGAGCAAGACAAAGAAGAGCGTGCAATCGAGTTCTATAACTTGTTGTCTAGCTTTGACTACATGGCCTCTACGCCTACTCTGTTTAACTCAGGTACATTACGTCCACAGCTTTCAAGCTGTTACTTAACAACGATTGGCGATGACCTTTATGATATTTATGGTGCAATGCGTGACAACGCGATGCTCTCTAAATGGGCAGGTGGTTTAGGTAATGACTGGACACCTGTACGTGCCTTGAACTCTTATATTAAAGGTACAAACGGTAAATCTCAGGGTGTTGTTCCGTTCCTTAAAGTTGCGAACGATACAGCCGTTGCGGTAAACCAAGGTGGTAAGCGTAAAGGTGCGGTATGTGCGTACTTAGAAACTTGGCACTTAGACATCGAAGAATTCTTAGAACTTCGTAAAAACACGGGTGATGACCGTCGTCGTACTCACGACATGAACACTGCAAACTGGGTTCCTGACCTATTTATGCAACGTGTGTTTGAAGATGGCGAATGGACACTATTCACTCCATCTGAAACTCCAGACCTACACGATTTAACTGGTGCTGAGTTTGCTGAACGCTATGCATACTATGAGTCTGTTGCAAAAGAACAGAACATGTTGCACAAGAAAGTACGTGCGAAAGACTTATGGCGCAAAATGCTTTCTATGTTGTTCGAAACTGGTCACCCTTGGATCACGTTTAAAGATGTTTGTAACTTACGTTCACCACAACAACATGTTGGCGTAGTTCACTCATCTAACCTATGTACTGAAATTACGTTAAACACCAACCAAGACGAAATTGCGGTATGTAACTTAGGTTCGATCAACCTTGTTCAACACGTTAAAGGCGGCGTATTAGACCGTGAGAAGTTAGCGCGCACTGTTAAAACAGCAGTTCGTATGCTCGATAACGTTATCGACATTAACTACTACGCTGTACCACAAGCGAAGAACTCTAACTTGAAACACCGCCCTGTTGGTATGGGTATCATGGGCTTCCAAGATGCGCTTTACGAAATGGGTATGGCTTACGGTTCTGATGAAGCTGTGAACTTTGCTGACGAGTCAATGGAAGTGATTAGCTATTATGCAATCCAAACTTCAAGTGACTTGGCTGTTGAACGTGGTGCTTACTCAACATTTAAGGGTTCATTGTGGGATCAAGGCATCCTTCCAATCGACTCTTTAGAAATTGTTGCGAAATCTCGTCCAGAACGTATGTTTGAAGTTGACCGTACTCAACGTTTAGATTGGGACAGTTTACGTGCCAAAGTTCAAAAAGACGGTATGCGTAACTCAAACGTAATGGCGATTGCTCCAACTGCAACCATTTCGAACATTTGCGGTGTTTCTCAGTCTATTGAGCCAACATTCCAAAACTTATATGTGAAATCTAACTTGTCTGGTGAGTTCACTGTAATTAACCCTTACCTTGTTCGCGCATTAAAAGAACGTGGTCTTTGGGACACAGTGATGGTTAATGACCTCAAACACTTTGAAGGTTCAGTACAAAAAATTGCTCGTATTCCTGAAGAATTAAAAGCAATCTTTGCAACTGCGTTTGAAGTTGAGCCACGCTGGATTGTTGATGCTGCATCACGCCGTCAAAAATGGATTGATCAAGCACAATCTCTTAACCTTTACATCTCTGGTGCAAACGGTAAGAAACTTGACATCACTTATAAGATGGCATGGTTACGTGGTCTTAAGACGACTTATTACCTCCGTGCGTTAGGCGCAACATCTGCTGAAAAATCTACAATTAATACAGGTGCGTTAAACGCGGTTAAACCTGCAACTGTAGAAGCAGTACCTGCGGCAGCTCCAGTCGTAGAGGCGAAGAAGCCTGAAGCAGTTGAAGAAGACGGCTTCACTCAAGCAGCTCCGGTTCCTATGGCTTGTTCAATCGATAACCCAGATTGCGAAGCTTGCCAATAACATTCAATAAAGTTGCTCTTTAACACAAAAGAGCAACTTTAAACGAGGTAAAGATTATGTTTTTTCATCTCAGCCATAACTATATGCTTGGTGTTGGAATCTTAATCTTTGCCTTTATTTTCTTTTATACGCCTATGGTTTACGCCTTTTTTAAAATCCGTAAACAACAGCGTAAGCAAAATAAGTTGTAGGGATAATGGACCAAAGGCCCAAAATTTGGTCATACATCAATAAAACTTAATTTTGTTTACACATTATGAGCGTATAGTAGTGACATCTTCGTTTTGAGATGTCGAACATAGATATATACAACGAAGAGAGAACAACAATGTCTATCCTTAGTTGGGACGATTTTGAAGATGATTCGCAAAAACCGGCTGCACCTGAACACAAGTCTGCGCCCGTCAACCCGGAAAAAACGCCTGATTCGCAGAATGTATCTGCTGCGCAGCCATCATCGCAGAGCGTGGCAGCTCCACAATCCACTGGAACCCATTCCGTGCGATCAACAAATCCAACCGATTCAATGGCTCGAGCATCTGAAGCCTTAGAACATTTGGATGTTGCTCCTGGCCTTGAAGAGTTAGAAATGGGCGCGCAACGCGTTCAGGTTGACGACAAAGCCATGATTAACTGTCGCGCCGACTTGAACCAGCTTGTTCCATTTAAATATGAGTGGGCTTGGCAAAAATATCTAGATGGTTGTGCAAACCACTGGATGCCTCAAGAAGTGAACATGAACCACGATATCGCACTTTGGAAGTCTGAAAATGGCTTAACTGAAGATGAGCGTACGATCGTTATGCGTTCTTTAGGTTTCTTCTCGACTGCAGACTCTTTGGTTGCGAACAACCTCGTATTGGCAATTTACCGTCACATCACGAACCCTGAATGCCGTCAGTACATTTTGCGTCAAGCATTTGAAGAAGCAATTCACACTCACGCTTACCAATACTGTATCGAATCTTTAGGTATGGACGAAGGCGAAGTCTTCAACATGTACCGCGAGATTCCATCGGTTGCGCGTAAAGCAGCTTGGGGCTTGAAGTACACTCAATCGTTAAGTGACCCTACTTTCCACACAGGTACGCCTGAAAACGACCAACGTTTACTTCGTAACTTGA
Organism: Acinetobacter sp. EKM10A; assembly: GCF_011075215.1. Taxonomy (NCBI): domain Bacteria; kingdom Pseudomonadati; phylum Pseudomonadota; class Gammaproteobacteria; order Moraxellales; family Moraxellaceae; genus Acinetobacter; species Acinetobacter sp. EKM10A. The sequence goes on from NZ_JAALLK010000007.1 coordinate 124,193, forward strand.
TCGCGTTCTACTGTGTTCTTGAAGGGATCTTCTTCTACTGTGGCTTTACTCAAATTTTGAGTATGGGTCGCCGTAACAAGATGAATGGTGTTGCTGAGCAGTTCCAATACATTTTGCGTGATGAGTCTATGCACTTGAACTTTGGTATCGACATGATTAACCAAATCAAGATTGAGAACCCTCACCTTTGGACTGCCGAGTTCCAACAAGAAGTAATTCAAATGATTCTTGAAGGTACAATGCTTGAAATCGAATATGCACGTGACACAATGCCACGTGGTGTATTGGGTATGAATGCAAGCATGATGGAAGAATATTTGAAATTCATCTGTAACCGTCGTTTATCTCAGTTAGGTTTACCAGAGCAATTTGCTGGTGTAACTAACCCATTTGCGTGGATGTCGGAGATGATGGACTTACGTAAAGAGAAGAACTTCTTTGAAACTCGCGTAACTGACTACCAAACTGGTGGTGCGTTAAGCTGGTAAGTTTTACTGCTTTCCCAAAAAGCCGCTCATCTAGAGTGGCTTTTTTATTACCAGAATTATTTAGGCTCAGCTCAAGCCTCATTTATTTATTCTTTATTCAATAAATATTTAATAATTTATATAAGGCTGTTCTGAACTTAATCCTATATAAGTTATATTCTTTTAATTTAAAAATAAATAATATAAAAATCTAAATAATTTATAAAAACAATTTAAAATACCAAAATAAAAATTATTGTTTTAAAAAGAATTTTAGCAAATAAATAAAATAAGGTGTCGGCTGACCCACTCTGGCTTTTAAACGAACGAAAACTCAGCCGACGGCGTAGATATACCAAATTATTATTACAAAAACTTATATCCCTACGATTATTTTACAAATCCGAATAAATACTCAAGTAAAAATATCACAAAATCTATCTATATTATTTTTGTCACTCTCTTTATTTAAAGCCATAGCTTTAAACCCTATAAATAAATTAAATTTATTTTAAAAACAAAATGTTATAAACACAGCTATTTTAATTTTAAATAAAAATTATTTTATTTCAAAAAGATAAATCATTTTTTAAATACATATATTATTTTAGTCTTAAAATTTTTTTTATTAACTCAGCCCATTTTTATGTTTAAAAATGTTATTAAAAATAATCGTATTTTTTATTTTGTTGATTTTGAATATATTTACAAACCCGCTGTACCAGCCGTGACAAATTACACAACTTGACACCAAATAGTAAAAAATTAAATACTCTTTCTCAATTATGTGCTCTGAAACACATAATCAATAAATAGTAATAACAACATCTCAAACAAATCACATGGAAATAGATTATGTTTATTAAAAGTATTTTATCTTCGATTACTAGTATTATCCCACTTCCTGAAAATAGTAACACAAGCAGTAATTTAGGTAACGGCTCTGGTGACGGCCTACTTAATGGAATATCTTCCGGAAATGGTGAACACAACTATGGTATTGGCAATGGTATTGCCGATGACGCAAGCATTACCGCCCCAATTACCATTCCCCTCAACCTCTCTGGTAACTCAATTACTCTCATAGGCAATTCATCTTCAAGTTCGGTGAATAGCTCTCCAACCACCACTTCAAATAACGTTAATGACAACGATGTAACAAATAATGGTAACGGCTCTACCATTGGTAGCGGTACAGGCAATGGCTCTGGTGACGGGCTTTTAAATGGCGCCGCTTCTGGTAATGGTGAACACAACTATGGAATCGGTAATGGTATTGCCGATGACGCAAGCATTACTGCCCCACTTTCAATTCCAATTAACCTTGCGGGTAACTCTATTACCCTAATTGGTGACTCATCTTCTAGTTCGGTCAACAACTCTGCAACCAATACATCAAATACCGTGAATGACAACGACACCACCTATAACGGCAATGGCTCAGGAGCTGGTAATGGTTCGGGCGATGGCTTGTTAAATGGAATTGGCTCTGGCAATGGCGAGCAAAACTACGGTATCGGAAATGGGATTGCGGATGACGCAAGTATTACAGCCCCAATTACGCTTCCTATTAACTTGTCTGGGAACTCAATTACTCTAATTGGCAATTCATCTGCAAGTTCTGTTAATTCCTCGCCAACTACAACGTCAAATACTGTGAATGACAACGACACCACCTATAACGGCAATGGCACTGGTGATAGCGGCGTGAGCGCTCTGGGCGGTTCTGGCAATGGTTCAGGTGATGGCGCAGGTAATGGTATCGCTTCTGGCAATGGTGAACATAACTATGGTATTGGCAATGGTAACGGCGACGATGTTGATATTACTGCTCCGATTACCGGCGTTCTAAACATTTCAGGGAACTCATTTACTCTCATTGGTAATTCTTCATCAAGTTCAGTTAATACCGCACCAACAACCACATCAAATACGGTGAACGACAATGACACCATTGATAATGGTAATAGCGGCGGCACAGGTAGTGGTTCAGGCAATGGTTCTGGTGATGGTTTACTTAATGGCGCTGCTTCTGGCAATGGCGAGCATAACTACGGCATTGGCAACGGAAATGGTGATGATGTAGATATTACCGCACCAATTACAGGTGTTTTTAATTTCTCTGGTAACTCTTTCTCACTCATTGGCAATTCATCTTCTAGTTCAATTAATACTGCCCCAACTACAACGACCAATACAGTTAATGACAATGACGTGACTGATAATGGAAATGATGGAGGCGGACTTCTTGGTGGAAGTTCTGGAAATGGCTCTGGCGATGGAGTTTTAAATGGTGCAGCGTCTGGCAATGGCGAGCATAACTATGGCATTGGTAACGGAAACGGTGACGATGCAGACTTTACGCTTCCATTTACTGGCGGCTTAAATATTTTGGGCAACGCTTTATCTGGTATAGGTGGTTCTTCGACCGACTCTATTAATATTTCACCGACAACTACTTCAAACACAGTCAATGACAATGACACTACCAACAACGGCAACACTTCAGGTGGTGTGATTGGTTCTGGCGACTCAGGCAACGGCTCTGGTGATGGCTTATTAAATGGCATCTCATCAGGTAACGGTGAACATAATTATGGCATTGGTAACGGAAACGGTGATGATGCAGACTTTACGCTTCCATTTACTGGCGGCTTAAATATTTTGGGCAATGCTTTATCTGGTATCGGCGGCTCTTCCACCGACTCTATTAATATTTCACCAACAACTACTTCAAACACAGTCAATGACAATGACACTACCAACAACGGCAACACTTCAGGTGGTGTGATTGGTTCTGGCGACTCAGGCAACGGCTCTGGTGATGGCTTATTAAATGGCATCTCATCAGGTAACGGTGAACATAATTATGGCATTGGCAACGGTAATGGCGATGATGTTGACGTTGTTGCCCCTATCACGACACCACTTAATGTATTAGGCAACTCTTTCTCATTTATTGGTGGTGAAGGTACAGGCGATATCTTAGGTCCGATTACTGGCGTTATTGGTGGTATTGGCGGTGATGGAGATATCCTAAGTCCAATTACTGGAATCATCGGTGGTATTGGTGATGATGGAGGCATCCTAAGCCCGATTACTGGCATTATCGGTGGCATTGGCGGCATCGGTGGGGATCTGGGCGATAACCCACTCACAGGTATTATTCAAAGCGGTATTGACGTTCTACAAAATTTAGAAAGTCTAAAAACAGGTTTGATTAATACAGGTATTGATACGATTGCCGGAACAATTATTGGTGTGTTCCCTGATGCAGAGCACCCTGTCGGCGATTTTGCAGACCTTGGAAAACTACTTTTCGAGACTTCACGCGATAGTGTTAACGGTACGCTTGAGGCTATTTCTGACCTTGCAGGGGCTGACCTTGAGGGTGCAAGTGGCTCGATTACTGGTGTAATTGATACCCTTATTACCAATGGTTCAACGGCATCTACCATTATTCAGCATATTGTAGGTGATGACCTAGTCACTGAAAAAGGTGGCCTCTTGGGTTCAATCACCACGATTATTGGTGGTGTTGACAGCGGCGACGGTGGTTTACTGGGTGGCCTAGATGGCTTAATTAGCATTAACTATGGCGACTCAGACAATAGTAATTCTGTAGATGTAGAAGATATTTTAGGAAATATCCTCGGCTCGGTAGGTTCAAATCAAGGTATTGCTGTTGGTGAGCCTGATCCAACGGGGGGTAGTTTGATTCATACGATTTCACTTAACACAGTAAATCAGTTAACTGACCAACTTTTACATGCTTTACCGACTGTCTAATGTTTTCGTAAAGATATAACCCCTATAAAAGCACCTTTCAAATCTTGAGTTTGGAAGGTGTTTTTTATTAAAGAGCTTTTGACAGTAATACGCTCATGCTTATAGATTATTAATCCAGATCTAAATAACCAAATACAGCCTTTTCAACTCGCTGCTGTAAATCATTTAAATCACTTTCACCTGCTATACCCGCCGCATTAATCATTCCTTTACTCAAAGCCATCACATCTTGTGCGGCTGTCTGCGGATGTGAAATACCAGAACATATAAACAGATTAGAAATTATGGTTTCAAGCTCGTGTTGAAGCTCACTTTCTTCAATATCTTTTCCAATGAGTTCAGAAGCAAATTCTAAGGTTCGTGCCAACTGCGGACGGCTCAATTGATGCTGCACAGCGGCTTGTATGATGAGTTTTAATTTTTCTTTTAAGTCAGCGGCTTCATGTTGTTTTATGGCTTCAACGATATGAGTTGAAAGCTTGGCGCGTTCACGTCGAATTAACTCGACAATTAAAGCATCTTTAGATGGAAAGTACTGATATAGGCTACCAATACTTACACCAGCAAGTTCAGCCACGGCATTTGTGTTAAATCCAGCAAAGCCTAAAGACTCTAAAATGCGAGCAGCCGCTTCTAAAATTGCTTCAAAAGTAGCCACTGAACGTGCTTGACGCGGGCGTTTGCGTGGATCTGGGAGTGTTTTTGACATGGCCCGAAATGCGAGTATTTAATGTGAGTAATCACTCATATACTGACTAAGTCATGTTGATATGACAAGCAAATGCTGTCTTTTTCAGTTGAACTACAACTCGCCCAGTCATGGAGTGGTTATGTCTAGAACCTATACTTTTTTTATTCATTTAAGAGCTTTGCCTGCTTGGTTGGCTTTACCACGTGAAAAGCGGGCTGAGTTTAGTACACAAAAGCTTGAACCTATTTTTGAGAAGTACCCGACTGTAAAAGTTCGGTGGTATGACGTTGAAGCGTTTAGCACTAAAGCGAGTGATATTGCTGTGTTTGAGACAACATCTCTGCAAGATTATTATTTTGTGATTGATGCGATTCGAGACTCTGAATTTTGTACAGTACCCTACTTTGAATTTGTCGAAATTATTCCAGCAATTGAAGATGGGTATGTGGAGTATGGAAATTCTTCTAAACATAAAATGTCATATCTGTAATTTTTTCCTATCCCATAAATAAAAGTAATTGCTTAAATTAAATGACAAGGAGTTGACTCACTTAATTTTAAAAAAACTCTCTATTTGAGGAAAATTATGCAAGAAATAAAATCACTTTTAGAACAGTTAAATCAACTGGAACCTTTACCAGCAAAGAACAGAGAAACGTATTTAGAAAGCCTTACCCGACGAGGGTATAAATATATGATCGCTATTACAGGCGTATTATTTTTAATATTAGTTATACTAGCAATATGGCATAAGGTATCACCTTTTACAGATCAAGGAAGAGAAATTGCTAAATGGTTTGCCCTGTTAACTATATTTATACCAGCGATTTATATCATTATCGATATAGGCATTGGTTTAGTATCTATATTCAAATTCAAATCGCGAAGTTTTGATTGGTTAATACTTGAAATTGATCACGATAAAAAAGCCATAGAATCATTAATCAAGTACAAAAAAGAAACTCTATTAGAGGCACAGGATTGGCTCCAGTTAAAATGCTCTCGACTCAGCAGTAGAATTTCAACATTTATTGGAAACTCGGATAAATATGCTGTGTTTTCATTAATAGGCTTAGGTTGGTCTGTATGGAAAGAATTGTCAAAGGTGCCATCTATTTCATTTTCATTAAGTAATGGAGACATAGTCCAAACCTTACTGTTGTATGGCACAGCTTTTCTCACAGGCATTGCTTTAGGTTCAATGGTTATCAACTATCAAATCCAACGCTACAAATATCAAATAGAACTTATTGAATTGACTTTGAAGAAAAAAAACTAATAAGTTAAATATCTTTAGAATCTAAATTAGTCTATGAAATGATATAAGTTATGCCATTTCATAGACTAATCAGAAATTAGATATTTTCTATAAGATAATCATTGAAGGTGAGTCTTGAATATTACTTAAATTTAAAATTATGATAAATAAATTATGCATTCAGTTCTTCATATACATTTTTAATAAAATACATATGTGCAATATAACCTTTTTAAAAAATCCTCCTAAACAGTAATTTTAAGTAGCACTACAAACTAATATTGTAATATCATTAAATACATAATACTTTACTTAAAAAGGGCGATAATTGATGTCGGATAATTTACTCGTTACTTTCCACAAGCTTAATACACAAGTATTATCATTATCACCTGCGAGTCCTAAACCTAATATAAATTTCAATCTAATTGAGTTTTTTGAAAAACTTAAACAATGGAATTATGAAGGTTTTAAATATCCTTATTCAAATGATCGTTTTTGTGGATTGTTAGGAAAAATTGATATTGATCCTATAAATTTTATTATTCGTTTAGTTTTTGTTGTTGCTGACGTAGAAGCTGATCCTCAATGTGCTCGAGATCTCGATACTAACCAAACACGTCTATTACAACGCCGTCCAGGTGAAGCAGCAGATAAACGTGTACATATTGTTTTAAAAGTTGATAGATCGGCGCCTTTTCTTGCAGATGTGGGTATTGAGCATGAAAGTGGAGTTACTATGCGTATTTTTGTTAGTACCCTAAACTATCTTGCTAAACATGCACGCCGTGAAAATATAGATTCAAAGAGTTACTTTATTGGTGAGCATCCAACTGAAAGATATGAACGAGGCCCTAAAAAAGATTTACCAAAAGAACTTGGTTTTAAACTCAACTTTAAATATGAATCTATTTTAAGTGATGAAATTATTGATGCATTTATTCATGGCAGAGTAAAAAATGTTGAGTTTACTCAAGCTCCACAATTTCAACAAAATTGGGATAATCAAGGTATTTTTAGACAAAATGAAGTGAAAGTTAGCTTAAGTGCTAGTGCGGTTATTATTCCTAGTAGTATACGAACAAAAGAACAGAAAGCAGGTTTTGTAAAACGTATTTTCCATAATCTAATTCAACAACATACAAACCTTCAAGGAGTTTTGTTTAAAATAAAATTTGAAGACGGTAAAGGTAGTGAACGGCTTGCTCAATATAATCCCGATCTTGATGAGTTTGTACTAGTGAAGAAAGAAAGAATTCCTGCTTCTTTACGACAACCTATGACGGCGGATATCCAAATTAACCATAACCTATGTGATAGAATACAGTCTAAATTATGAAATAGTATGAGGTGATTAAATGCTTGAAAATATATTTAAGCCTTTGAATTACCTTGCCATTAAGTGGGAAGTTAAAGGTGCCATTTCAAAGAAAAAATTTGATTTCTTCATCCCGGCTATATTGGCTTTAATAACTAGCGTTATTTTGTTAGGAATAGATATATATGCCTATAATCCATTGAAGGAAATTGAACCTAATATTTTCAAAAATGATTTTGCAGTATTGTTAACCGGCTTTTTACAAACTATTCCTGGTTTTTATATTGCAGCTCTTGCTGCTATAGCCACATTGACTAGTGAAGTTATGGATCGGCCAATGTCTGGTGTAGCCCCTACCGAAAAAATACTTGAAACTAATCCTGATAGAGAAGTAGAAATTCCTCTCTCTCGACGAATGTTTTTGTCTCGTCTATTTTCATATTTAGCATTTATAAGTTTAATTCTTTATTTTTTCGTTCTTACTTTTAAATATTTCTATAGTTTAGATATATTTAGTACCTCTCAATTTTGGTATGAGCTTGGATATGTATTTTGTCTTTTTATTATCTGCTTCTTTATGTTCCAGTTATTATTGCTGACCTTTTTAGGTTTATATTATCTAGGTGATAGAGTCCATAGAAATTAGCTATTGAGAATTTAAATAAGAAAAAAAGTATATTTTCTTATTTACCACCCAAAAACTTTAATAAAAACTTATGTTCCCCCTCCCCCAAAACCTCTCCAACACCACCTCCCGTTCATCCAAACTGTTAGAGCTTAAAACCTGTAGCATCAAGCCATCAATTAAGTTTAAAACCATGTCTGCATCAAATTTAAAAGCACGAGTCTCACAGCTAAAAATCAGGTCAAAAAGTTCCCGATGTAACCATTTTCGGTATTCAACTGCCATACGGTAGGCCTGCGGGTACAGTAGTTTTATTTCAAAAACTGCTTTAAGCAGCAAATGGTACAGACTGTTTAAATTGGTATGTAAGACAATAATTTCTTTAATTTTATCTTTTTGGGTGTAGTAACGGCTTGAGTAAATAATCGAGAGCACTTCTTCTTTGAGTAGGCTTTTTTGAAAGGCGATGCACATTTCAATCAGGCGTTCTTTGGAGTGGAAGTAGTTGTAAAACGTGGCTTTCGGTATTTTGGCTTCTTTGATAATGAGGTCTACCCCTGCATTATGAAATCCATGCGTGGTAAAGAGTTGTATGGCGGTTTGAACAACCTGTAATTTTTTGGAAGATATTTCTAAAGTTGGCATAGTTTTACCGTGATAAATTCTTGTTGTTTCTAAATGAGATAAAAAGCCTGTGCCCTTTTGGGAGAAAAAAAAGCACAGCAAAGCCGTAAGACTGTGCTTGGCACATCTCAAGTTTTATTGTTGATATAAGTTTTTAGCCGTAATGACTTAAAGTCTGAAAAGCGGTTATGCCTTCAAACTGTTTAAAGATGAATTAAGTGGTGTCGTTATAGCTTTTGGCGCTCAAGGCCAAGAAATGATGGATGTGCATAGCCAACTCCTGATTATTGGAGTTCTGCCAAAGCATTCATTTGGAATTATGGTGGCAGAACGAAAGAGGGTTAGCAGACTGGCTTCGAGAACCCAGCACACCCGAAGGTGTCCCCCTTCCGTCCTACCGCTACAAAAAGGGAGACGAGTGGGTCTACATCAAAAAAACGTGTTTTTTCAATGTTCTCAAAGATCGGTCTGCTAAAACCGGCTGGCAATGTGGCCAGCACGCAAAGCATAATCTGAGAGTTTGGATGTGTCAATGTCGCTTTTATGACAAGTGATTAAATTTCTTATTGTTTTTCATTAGATTAACTAAATTATTATTTAAGATATTATATTTAATTGTATTTTCAAAATTAAACAGAAGCGATCCGTGCTTATTGATTTCTTAATGAGTCTTTTATTATGAAACAGCGAAATGATAAGTAGGATTAGACAGTCTCTGTCTGCCCCACTTGGTGATAAGCACGGTTAAAGTAAACCAAACTTTGGTCATGTTGGCTTTGTTTAATCGCCACAATCGGACATATAAAAATCGTGTGTGTGCCGACTTGTTGAATTTGCTCAATCTCACAATCGAAGCTCACCAAAGCATCTTCCAACACAGGTGCGCCTGTTTCTAACTCAATCCATTCGCCATGTTTAAAGCGTTCTTCTGGTGTGAGCTTAGATGAAAATGCTTTTGAAATATGTTCGTGGTGCGCGCCTAACACATTTACGGTTAAGATTTTGTTATCTAGGAAATGTGCATGTGAACTCGCAGCTTGGTTCATACAGACCAATAATGTCGGCGGTGTGTCAGTCACACTACAAACAGCAGAGGCAGTAAATCCAAAACGGCCAGACATGCCTGCCGTGGTCACAACACTAACCGCACTTGTGAGTAAAGACATTGCATTTCTAAAGTCTGTTGCTTGAACCATGACATTATTCCTAAATTGAACCGTACCTTTTCCTGTGTGTTTGCTATACCGCCCAACTCCATCAGGAAGGTACTATCGACATGCGATCTGATTAGAGCGACATGTAGTAAGTAAAATGAGGGTTACTTGTTTGATTATCAACCACCATCAAAAAAGTAACCCTTTATACCACTTATTGGTAAATATTAAGCAGTAAGATCAAAACCCGTAAGTTCTCGGCGAACGATTTCTGCACCTGCACTTAAGGCATTTAGCTTGCCGCGTGCCACTTCACGAGAAAGAGGCGCCATACCGCAGTTTGTGCACGGGTAAAGCTTGTCTGAATCTACAAACTGAAGCGCTTTACGAAGTGTGTTGGCAACTTCTTCCGGTGTCTCAATCTGGTTTGTTGCAACATCAATCGCACCGACCATGACTTTTTTACCACGAATAAGTTCGAGTAAGTCGATTGGCACACGCGAGTTGTGACATTCTAACGAGATGATATCAATGTTAGAAGTTTGAAGTTTCGGGAAAGCTTCTTCGTACTGGCGCCATTCTGAACCGAGTGTCTTTTTCCAGTCAGTATTGGCTTTAATACCGTAACCATAGCAAATGTGCACCGCAGTTTCACATTTTAGGCCTTCAATTGCACGCTCTAAAGTCGCAATACCCCAGTCATTTACTTCGTCAAAGAAGACGTTAAATGCAGGCTCGTCAAACTGAATGATATCTACACCAGCAGCTTCTAACTCTTTCGCTTCTTGGTTCAAGATTTTGGCAAATTCCCAAGCAAGCTTTTCACGGCTCTTGTAGTGACCATCATAAAGCGTATCAATCATAGTCATTGGGCCAGGTAATGCCCATTTAATTGGCTGATCAGTTTGCTGACGTAAAAACTTTGCATCTTCAACAAACACAGGCTTTTGACGAGACACTGCACCTACCACAGACGGTACACTTGCGTCATAACGGTCACGAATACGAACTGTTTCGCGCTTCTCAAAATCTACACCATTTAAGTGCTCAATAAACGTAGTCACAAAGTGTTGGCGGGTTTGTTCGCCATCGCTGACAATATCAATGCCTGCAAGTTTTTGTTCGTGAAGTGCTAAACGTAACGCGTCTTTTTTACCTTCGACTAAGCCTTCGTTTTCGAGTTTCCACGGCGACCAAAGTTTTTCAGGTTCTGCAAGCCAAGACGGTTTTGGTAAGCTGCCAGCAGTTGAAGTCGGTAATAACTTTTTCATAATAAATGACCTATATGTTGATTAATTAGGAGCGTAATTCGCAGACCACTGCTCAAGAATCGCTTGGTATGGTTTGATAAATTGCTCTTCAACAAACTTCCCCTGCTCTATAGCCAAACGGCTACGTTCTTCACGGTCATACACAATTCGAGTAAGTGAATAATCTTGGTGCTTCAAGCTTGGTTGATAAGACTTTCCAGCCACTGAATTTGCATTGTAAATTTCAGGACGGTAAATCTTTTGGAAGGTTTCCATCGTACTAATGGTACTAATCAACTCAAGGTTGGTGTAATCACTCAACAAATCGCCAGTAAAGTAGAACGCTAACGGCGCAACGCTATGCGGCGGCATGAAATAGCGAACTTTCAAGCCCATTTTTTGGAAATATTCATCAGTTAATGAATAGTCTTCTTGCTTGTATTCAACACCTAAAACAGGATGTTCGTTTTCAGTACGGTGATACACCTTACTTGTTGAAACGCTTAAGCAAATGACTGGTGCCTTTTTAAAGTTAGCTTTATAAGTCTCTGAGTTAATAAAGCTCTTAAACAAGTTGCCGTGCAATTCACCAAACTTTTCTGGCGTGCTAAACGTAGACTTGTTTTTGTTGTGATCTAACAACAGCACACTAAAGTCATAGTCACGTACATAAGACGAGAAGTTGTTACCTACAATGCCTTCGATGCGTTCATTGGTCTTTTTATCAACAATATTGGTTTTCAATATTTCGATGAGAGGAAGCCCGCTAGTACGGTTTTCGGCATCAATATTCATTTCAACTGAAATGATTTCAAGTTCAACGCCATAGCGGTCGCCCTTAGGGTTGTCCCAATGAGCTAAGGCATTGAAACGATTGTCGATCATCCGTAATGTGTTGCGCAAATTTTCTTCGCGGCTCATCCCTCTCGCCAAGTTAGCAAAGTTGGTTGTAATACGCGTATTGTCTGCTGGACGATAGTTCTCATCGAAACAAATACTCTTAATCGTAAATGTAAATTCTTTACTCATTGTGATCAGTACCCTAATTTCTGAGATAAACCTAAAAAATCTTTTTGCTCTTTTTGAACTTTCCAGCCTTGTCAGTTTTGTGCCTTGTGGTCTTATCAAAAGTGAATTACTGGAGCGCTTCAGAGCATGGATAGATTTATACCGCAATCACAACATGAATAAAAATGATTTAGTCTCATTCAAAACTGAGTGAAATTCATGTTTAGGGTTTTATAAATAAGTAGGAAGTTAAATATTTTTCATCTTCGGGAATTTTAGACAGCAGAAATTCAATATACAGCACTCGCGTTGTAGTACCTTAAATTTTATAATTTATGATTATTTTCAATTAATTAAATCATTTTTCTTTGAATAAAACAGATAAGCCTAGAGCAATTTATGTTGACTCTCATTCATCTCTGCTTTTAGCCATTCTAAAAATAGGGTTTTGCGTGGATCCTCCTCAAAAGTACTATGAGAAAGTAGAAAATAGGCTGAACCATCTTGAACGACTGGTGAAATTTTTTTCAGTAAGTTCCACTCAAGCTCTTTTTCAATCATATAAATTGAGATGACTGTTGCGCCAAGTCCTGCCAAACAGCCTTCTAAACATAAATAAAAATGCTCGAGTTCAACTTTGGTGTAGCCTTTTAAGCTCTGCTTTAACTCAGCAATGCGGTTAATACTTTTGAAAAAATTTGGTCTAGAGGTCGAAATGAGTACGTCGTTGGTTTCCGATGGCTTGGTTGATTGAACTAGAGCGATATATTCATCGGCAATTTTTTCGCTATAGATATGCTCTCCCCAATCGAAGTCATTTCTACGAATCGCAATATCAATATTATCTTTTTCAAAATCGACCACGCCGCCTGCTGTGAGTAGCACAACCTCAAAATCATGACCGAGCTTTTTAAATTTTGATAGCCGCGGTATGAGCCATTTCATAGAAAGAGTCGGTTCACAGGACAAAACCAGTTGCTTGTTTTCGGTTTTGGGTTGGCTGAGTTGTATTAAACATTCATCGAGTTGACCAAAAACTTGATGGCAACAACTCAATAAAATCTCACCCTGCTCAGTCATCACAAGTGTTTTATTTTTTCGGTCGAACAAAGCCGTATTTAAGGCTTCTTCTAAGTTATAAATCTGTTTACTGACCGCACTTTGCGTCACAAATAATTTCTTTGCAGCTAAAGTCACGCTGCCATACTTCGCCACGAAATAGAAAAATTTTAATGAATTCAGCGATATTCTTTCAATCATTCCAAAAACTCATAAATGTGTAGTCGTTTTTATCGATTTTTATTTTTAGATTTCTGTTCAAAATAAAAATCATCTTTATTAAAACCTATTTTAGATGATGAAAAATATATTGAATATCTATATCTATTTTCACAGGCGTATAGATACAGCTTATTACGTGGAAAAAATAACTGCTTTAAGCAAAACAGTTCTCCTCTCAAATACATTCCAAAAAGTACAGATTAATCGCCTCGTTTTCAGTGAGGGGGCAAGATAATGGCAGAGTTTATTGCGGTTATTCTCATCACGATTTTGGCGGTGGTTAGCCCCGGCGCTGACTTCGCGATTGTGACTAAAAATAGTTATCTGTACGGCAGAAAAATAGGTGTGTTCACTTCACTGGGAATATCGCTTGGCGTGTTGGTGCAGGTGACCTATACGCTAGTCGCCGTTGCCTTTGTGATGACTTATACACCACAAATTTTGAATATTGTTAAGTATATTGGCGCGCTTTATCTGATCTATATTGGCTATAAAACTTTTACTCAAAAACCAGTTTTAGACACTGCTGCTTTAAATTCTATAGGTACTTTGCAAGCCATAAAATACGGCTTTTTTACCAACGCCCTCAACCCTAAAACCACGCTATTTGTGATTAGTACCTATACGCAAATCGTGAGTTTAACTACGCCTAAAGCCATTCTTTTGGCTTATGGCTTTTTTATGTCATTTGCCCATTTTGTATGGTTTTCATTTGTGGCTGTACTGTTCTCATCCATGCTACTAAGACAAAAAATGTTAGCCAAGCAAGTACAGATTAATAGGGTGATTGGTTCAATCTTATGTGTATTAGGGGTGATTTTGCTTTTTACTAAGTTTCAGTAGAGCCGCTTAATTTTTAAGAAACTTTTTTATATATTGCTGTTAATATTAAAACGCATGATAGATTTCCCAATCCTTCATATCTCTATAAATCAAGGATGATGAGCGAATACATTTATTATGGAAATCAAGCAAATAAAGTATTTTTTGACGGTCGTTGAATCAGGCAGTATTGGAAAAGCTGCCCAAAAACTCGATGTGGGTGCTTCGGCAATTAGTCAGCAAATTAGTAAGCTCGAGCAAGAGTTAAGCATTCGCTTATTACAGCGTAATGCTTTTGGTGTGACCCCAACCCCTGCTGGCCTTGCCTTTTTAAAGCACTCTCAACTTATTTTGCGTCAAGTGAACTTCGCCATAGATGCTGCACATTCAGCACGGCTTTCAGGTCATGTCAGCCTTGGCTTTCCACCGACCATTACCGCTTTAATTGGCATCCCTTTAATGAAACTAATGTCTGAACGTTATCCAGACATTCGTTTAGAGATTGTAGAAACACTGTCGGGGAACCTGATTCAGTCGATTAATTCGCGTCAGCTTGATATCGCCATTATTTTTACCAATGAAATTGATAAACAGTGGTCAATTCAACCCTTGGTACGCGAGCAAATGTATTTAATGGCACGCAAAGAAGTGCTCGAAAAATACGGACTTAGCGAATGTATTAAAAGTGGAATTATTCAGTCGCAGCAAATTGGCGATATTCCTTTAGTGTTGCCACGTCAACGCCATAGCTTAAGGAAACTGCTTGAGCACAAGATTGGACAGCTCAATGTCGTCTATGAAATTGATGGCTTGCATTTGCTTATGGACAGTCTGATTCATCTTGACCTTGCAAGTGTGAGGCCCGGTAGTGCTTGCTTACAAGAGTATAAACACAAGCTGCAATTGCTTAAGGTCGTCGACCCGGAAGTTGAACGAATTAACTATTTGGTGAGCCTTGCCGAAGAAGAATTATCACCTGCCGCACTTGCTGCCAAGTCAGCCATTAAGGCATGTGTGAAAGAATTGATTCAAAACCAGATTTGGCCATGTTCTGAAATTATTTTATAAAGGGTCATTAATTTTTCTAAATACCTAATTAATTTTCTCCTCTCACTCCCTCCTGCTTTTTAAGATTACATTTTCCTTCGAATGATAAGTGGTTTTCTGTTTATCGAAACATAGATGTGTAGTTTGAACTGGAAACAAGGCATCACATTTTCTACGAAGGACACCTTTAAATCTCATCTCTAACCCATTTCCTATTTAGGTTTATTGATTGAATCAGTTTACGTCCAAACCTTGAAGATCGTGAATGTTTCCATTTTGTTAGGCCAAGGAGGTCTCCAATGGATGTCGTTAATAACCGTAGGGCTACTTTTAAAAAAATATTAAATGTAACGAGTGGCAACTTTTTAGAACAGTACGATTTTTTTCTTTTTGGTTTCTATGCCACCTATATCGCAGCAAAGTTTTTCCATTCTGATAATGAATATGTCTCTTTAATGATGACATTTACCGTGTTTGCTGCGGGTTTTCTTATGCGTCCTCTCGGCGCTATTTTCTTGGGTGCCTATGTCGACAAAGTCGGTCGCCGTAAAGGTTTAATTGTGACTTTAAGTCTTATGGCAATTGGCACCATCTTAATTACCTTTGTGCCGGGTTATGAAACCATTGGTATTATCGCGCCAATTTTGGTGGTCATTGGGCGTCTATTACAAGGCTTCTCGGCAGGCGTTGAATCTGGCGGTGTTTCAATTTATCTAGCTGAAATTGCAACCGATAAAAACCGTGGCTTTATTACTAGCTGGCAGTCTGGTAGCCAACAAATTGCGGTTGTATTTGCGGCCTTACTTGGTTACTGGCTCAACACCATTTTAACTCATGCTCAAGTAGGTGAATGGGGCTGGCGTATTCCGTTCTTAATTGGCTGTTTAATTATTCCTTTAATCTTCTTGTTCCGTCGTACTTTAGAGGAAACTGAAGACTTTAAAGCGCAAAAAACTCATCCATCTTCAAAAGAAATTTTCAGCACACTTGTAAGCAACTGGCGCATTGTACTTGCCGGCATGATGATGAGTGCGATGACTACGACAACTTTCTACTTTATTACGGTTTACACCACGGTGTATGCGAAACGTACTTTAGAAATGTCGGTAACAGATAGCCTTTTAGCAACCGTGTTTGTAGGTTTGTCGAATTTCTTCTGGTTGCCAATGGGTGGTTTGCTTTCAGACAAAATTGGTCGCCGTCCAGTATTAGTGGGTATTACGACTCTTGCGATCTTTACCAGCTATCCGGTTTTAAGCTGGTTGGTGAGCGACATTAGCTTCTCAAACCTACTTATTACCCTTGCTTACTTCTCGTTCTTCTTTGGTATGTACAACGGCACTATGGTCGCAACGCTTGCCGAAGTGATGCCAAAACGTGTACGTACCGTTGGCTTCTCTTTAGCATTTAGTCTTGCAGCCGCGATTTTTGGTGGTATGACCCCAATGGCTTGTACCTTCCTTGTCGAAAATACAGGTAATGCCAGCACACCAGCATTCTGGCTCATGCTCGCTGCGGTATGTAGTCTCATCTCAAGCTTGTATTTATGTCGTGGTTCTAAACAGAAAGATCCTGACGCAATTGCTGAACCTGCAAAGGTTAGCGCTTAAAACAACTCATTCCTTAACCTGAAATTTTAATAAACAGTACGGCAGACCTTAAATCTCCGTACTGTGCTTTCTTGCAATTCAAGTGAGGCACCATGAAAAAGTCCCCTATCTTCATAACCATTTGCCTAGCTGGTGCAGGCTTAGGATCTACATTTGCCAATGCAGATACGCTCGAAGTAATTAGCTCAGGCGGTTTCTATTCATCTATGGAAAAACTCATTCCAATATTTGAAAAGCAAACTGGTCACACGGTTCACCTCTCATCTGGTTCGTCTATGGGTGAATCACCGACTGCAATTCCAAATCGACTCAATCGTGGTGAACGTTTTGACATTGTTGTGTTGGCTGCTCCTGAACTAAGCAAACTCGCAGAAAAAGGTTATGTTGACCCAAACTCACAAAGTGCTTTGGTGAATTCAAGCATTGGCATGGCTGTGCCTAAAGGTGCACCAAAGCCAGACATTAGCTCTGCGGCAAAATTTGAAAAAGTTTTATTAAATGCCAAGCACATAGGCTATTCTGCAAGTGCGAGTGGTACGCATCTTGAAAAAGATGTTTTCCCAAGCTTTCCACCTGTCGAATACAAAGTAATTTCGAGTAAAGCAGAAAAAGTGGTAGGCGACCGCGTTGCAAAACGTATTGCCGAAGGCCAGTTTGATATTGGTTTCCAGCAAATTAGTGAAATCAAACCTTTTACCGGCAAATATGGTCAAGTTGAGTTAGTTGGTCCAATCCCTGCGCCTTACCAAAAGGTTACCGTGTTTGCAGCGGGCATTGGTAAAAACTCGGAACATGCAAAAGTCGCAAAAGAACTTATTCAATTTGTGAAATCACCTCAAGCGACACAAATTATTGAAGAACAGGGTCTTGAGCAGGTTAAACAATAAAAGCTCTAAAAGGCAGCATTTTGAGAGGATGTTGCCTTTCCTCTTTGAATGGTTTACTCAAAGCAATAGAACAAAATGTAGAGCAATAAACCAGTGTAGAATAATTAACAAAGGTCAAAGTAGAATTTGCCGTGGAACTTAAACAATTAAAATATTTTATTGCAGTGATCGAGTCAGGAAGCTTGGGTAAAGCTGCAAAAAATCTCGATATTGGAACGTCTGCATTAAGTCAGCAAATCTCAAAATTAGAAAGCGAGCTTTCTATTCGCCTTTTACAACGTACTGCTTTGGGTACGGTTCCCACCCCTGCGGGTTTAGCTTTTTTTCAACAGGTTCAACTGGCACTTAGACACCTAGACCATGCCGTAGACTCTGCGCACTCCTCACGTTTAAGTGGTCACGTCACCGTCGGTTTTTCACCGAGTGTTGCGGCTGTTATAGGCACGCATTTTTTAAAACTCATGAGAAACCGTTATCCGGACATTAAGGTCCGTTTAATCGAAGGCTTATCGGGTGACCTCAAGGCATTAGTTAATGCAAGGCAGCTCGATGTCGCGATCATATTTAGTGACGATGTCGACCCACAGTGGGCCATACAGCCTTTAGTCAAAGAACAGATGTTTTTAATCTCGCCTAAAGAAGTGCTGAGTCAGTACCATCTTGAAAGCTGTATCGACACTCAAACCATTACTCATTCAGAGCTTAAAGAACTTCCCCTGATTTTACCGAGCCAACGACATGGACTGCGCTTGTTGCTTGAACAGAAAATTCATCAACTTAAAGTGGCCTATGAAATTGATGGGTTACATTTGTTAATGGAAAGTATTAGCCAACTCGAAATGGCAACCATTCAACCTGCGGGTGCATCATTAAACTCAAGGCAAGACTTATGTTTGCTACGCGTTGTAGAACCTGCCATTGAACGTATTAATTATTTAATTAGTCTCTCTGAAGAAGAGCTCTCACCTGCCACCTTAGCCACGAAAGTAGTGATTCGTGCCTGTGTAGCAAACTTGATTAATGAAAAGCGCTGGCCCGGTGCGGAACTCATAAACACTTAAGCCATTAGTGTTTATTTTTACTAAACACCCATTCAAGCCTAGCCTCTCACTTCATCTTCCCTTTTGAAGCTACATTAGCCCTAGCTGAGAAAGGGAGAAATCCATGCATGATGTAATTGTGATTGGTGGTGGGAATGCCGCACTGTGTGCCGCGCTCACAGCAAAAGAAAGTGGTGCTTCTGTACTGGTAATAGAGGCAGCGCCCAAAGAGTGGCGTGGTGGTAACTCACAACACACTCGTAACCTTCGCTGCATGCATGATGCTCCTCAAGATGTATTGGTCGATGCCTATCCCGAAGAAGAATATTGGCAAGACCTACTTAAAGTCACTGCGGGCAAAACCAATGAACATTTAGCTCGTCTCGTCATTCGTAGCACGGCGACCTGCCGTGACTGGATGCGTAAACATGGGGTGAATTTTCAGCCGCCGCTCTCAGGTGCCTTACATGTTGCACGTACCAATGCCTTTTTTATGGGTGGCGGTAAAGCCCTCATTAATGCGTATTACCGAAGTGCTCAAGAGCTTGGCATCGAAATTTTATACAACACAAAAATTAAAGATCTAAAGTTAAACCAAGGACACTTTGAAGCCGCAATTGCGGAAGATGGCCGTGTGTTTAAAGCCAAAAGCTGTGTATTGGCCGCAGGTGGTTTTGAGTCAAATCTTGAATGGTTAAGAGAAGCATGGGGACAAAATGAAAACGGCGAATGGCCTGCCGATAATTTTATTATTCGTGGAACCCGCTTTAATCAGGGCAACTTACTCAAATTTATGATAGATCAAGGCGCCGATATTATTGGTGACCCATCACAATCACATTGCGTCGCTGTAGATGCACGCGCACCCTTATATGACGGTGGTATTTGTACTCGTATTGACTGCGTTTCTTTGGGGATTGTAGTCAATAACAAAGCCGAACGTTTTTACGATGAAGGCGAAGACTTCTGGCCAAAACGTTATGCGATTTGGGGCCGTCTTGTTGCCAAACAGCCACAGCAAATTGCCTATTCGATTATCGATTCAAAAGCCATTGGTCGCTTTATGCCACCTGTATTTGCGGGTGTAAAAGCAAATAGCATTCAAGAACTGGCCGAAAAAATCGGGCTGGATGCAAAAACCTTATGCCATACCGTAGAAGAATTTAATCAAGCCTGTGTGCAAGGCACCTTTAACCATACCGTTTTAGATGACTGCACTACCCAAAATATTGTTCCCAACAAAACTCATTGGGCCGTTCCTCTCGACCAACCACCCTTCTATGCCTATGCGCTTAAACCCGGCATTACCTTTACCTATTTAGGCTTAAAAGTCGAAGACGATGCTGCGGTACGTTTTAACAATAAACCAAGCCGTAACCTGTTTGTCGCAGGTGAAATGATGGCAGGTAATGTACTCGGTCAGGGTTATACCGCGGGCGTGGGTATGTCGATTGGCACGACCTTTGGACGCATTGCCGGAAAAAATGCAGCCCACTATGCACTTTCACAAGGAGTTGAACATGAATGCTAGTACCAAAGCCCTAATTCCAGTTGTTCAGCTCTCTGACCATGAGCAGGAAGTTCAAAGAGCGCTACAGATTTGTAATGCTTGTCGCTACTGTGAGTCATTTTGTGCTGTTTTTGCGGCGATGACCAAGCGTCTTGAGTTTAATCAAGCCGATATTCATTACCTCGCAAACCTGTGCCATAACTGTGGTGCATGTTTACACGCTTGCCAATATGCCCCGCCGCACGAGTTTGGTGTAAACATTCCAAAAGCGATGGCGCAAGTACGTTTAGAAACTTACCAAGAGTTTGCGACACCTCAGCCTTTAGGCCGACTTTATAAGTCTGTTGGGATCCCTTTTGTTTCGGCGTTATCAGCTATTTTCTTTTTATGCATGTTAGCTGTGGTCTGGTACAAAGGCACCGACCTGTTTGCAGGCTATCAAGGCAATTTCTATGCGATTTTCCCGCATAACTTTTTAGCGTTACTGTTTGGAGCGACCTTTACAGTTGCGATTGTTTTGCTCGGCATTGGGATTAGTAAATTTTGGAGACAGACCTCTAAAGTTATTCACGGCAAAGTTGAAAAACCCGACCTGCTCCAAGCTACCCAAAATGTATTAACACTTAAATATTTAGATGGTGGACATGGCAAAGGCTGCAATGAGCAAGATGACCGGTACACACAAATCCGCCGTGTGTTCCATCACCTGACTTTTTATGGCTTTATGCTTTGCTTTGCAGCTACAGGTGTAGCGACTTTATATCACTATTTTCTTGACCTACATGCGCCTTACCCTATCTTTAGCTTGCCTGTGATTTTGGGTACTTTGGGTGGAATCGGCTTAGTTGTCGGACCGGCTGGCCTGCTCTATTTAAATCTTAAACGTCATCCGTTGCATGGTGACCGTGAGCAAAAACCTGTAGATCGAGGCTTTATTTTCCTTTTAATTTTAGTCAGTGCTTCAGGGTTAGTACTTATGGCATTTCGTAATACCCCTTACATGGCACTTTTACTGATTTTCCATTTAGCTACGGTCATGACATTCTTTATTACCATGCCTTTTGGAAAGTTCGCACACGGTTTTTACCGCAGTGCTTCGTTACTCAAATTTGCCATTGAAGGGCGTATTTCAAAGAAACCATAATTTCATTCAAAAGTATTCACTATCTTGGCGTAGTGAATACTTTCATTATTTTAAGCTCAAAATATTTCATACATCGCCTACTTTTTACTATTTAAAATTCCTAAACCATACATCGGCCACTTCGTACTCGCTTTAATATTATTAATGAGCATCGCTACCAAAACTAAAGACACTGCACCGACCAAAACAGGGAAAATTAAGAAACTCCACTCGTAATGTATGCTGCTTGCGGTGAGTAAAATAACCAAAGGATTGGCTCCAGCAGGTGGATGAACGCATTTAAACACTTGCATGAGCGCAATGGCACAGCCCACTGAAAAAGCAATTGTAAAAATGGAAACACCGACAAATTTTAGAAAAAACAAACCTACAAAAGCCGAAATAAGATGCCCAAATATAATATTTCTGGGCTGTGCCAAAGGTGACTGCGACACGGTATAGAGCAATACACAGGTTGCACCAAACGGCGCCATGATAAAGATATTGTGTGTGAGCTTACTCAACCACAACAGTATAAAAATACTGAGCGTCCCCCCAACAAGGCTTCTTAAAATATCAATTTTATTGGGCGATGGAGCCAGTTTTTCTTTGCCATAAAAGATCGAGAACATGATTTTTATTCCTGAGACAGAAGTTGCTTTTTAAAAAGCATATAGATAAAATCCCAAATAGTACAGATCTGTACTATTTTATTTTTTGGAAAAGTTTTATGTCTAAATCTGCCTTAAAAATATTAGATACAGCCGAGAAGTTATTTAATGAAAATAGTTTTGTTGGTGTGGGCGTTGACCTGATTCGCGATGAATCTGGGTGCTCTAAAACCACCATGTACACGTACTATAAAAATAAAAATCAATTAGTTAAGTCTGTGCTCGTTGCGCGTGATGAACGGTTTAAGCAAAGTCTTTTAGGTTATGTTGGAGATGCAACAGGGTTAGAAGCCATCAATAAAATTCTGGATTGGCACACCAACTGGTTTAGACAAGATTTTTTTAAAGGCTGTTTATTTGTAAGAGCAGTCGCAGAATCTAACCAAGATGATCAAGACATTATTTCAATTTCAAAAGCCCATAAACAATGGATTAAAGAACTCATCGCCGCAAACTGCAATATGCCTAATGGTGAAGCTTTATCTGAGCTGATCTATACGGTGATTGAAGGCTTAATTAGCCGCTTTTTAGTCGATGGTTTCGATGAAACACTTGCGATAAACATGAAAAATTCGATTAATCAATTATTTAATATTAACCAAAATTTATAATTGCAGCCCTAGAGCTGCAATTGAATAGATGAGATTTTGATTAAGCAATCTTCCCATCAATAATGCCTTTCTCTTTTAACGTAGCCAGCTCCTCTGCTGTTTTAAATCTCGATAAGATTTGAGTAGTATGTTCACCTAGCTCTGGCGGTGCATGACGATATTCAACGGGAGTATCAGACAGTTTGATGGGTGAGCCAATGGTTTGGAAGTTTTCATTTAAACGATGAGGAATATTTACCACCAAGTTGCGATGTAAAATTTGTGGTTCAGCCAAAGCATCTTCAATAGAATTGATAACACCTACGGGTACTTTTAAGGCATGAATCATATCAACCCATTCTTTAGCAGTTTTTCGCAAAAAGTGTTCCGACAATAAAGGAATCAGTTCATTTCGATATTTTACGCGGTCTTGGTTGCGCACAAACTTTTCATTTTCGAGCAACTCTGGATAACCAATCGCAATACACAAATCTTTAAACTGTTTGTCGTTGCCACAAGCAATAATAAATTCTTTATCTTTAGCCTTAAAAGTTTGATACGGCACAATACTTGGGTGTTGATTACCCATGCGTTGTGGGGCTTTACCCGAAGCTAAATAATTCATTCCCTGATTTGCCAGTGCCGCGACCTGCACATCAAGGAGTGACATATCAATATACTGACCGCGTCCTGTGTGTGAGCGTGCAATCAGTGCCGCTTGAATGGCAATGGTGGAATACAATCCAGTTTGAATATCTACCACAGCCACACCAACCTTTTGCGCACCACCACCTGCCACATCATCAGGCTCGCCAGTAATGCTCATTAAACCAGACATACCCTGAATAATAAAATCATAACCGGGTTCTTCTGCACGTGGGCCATCTTGCCCAAAACCGGTAATCGAGCAATAAACAATGTTCGGGTTCAACTCACTTAATGACGCGTAGTCCAAACCATATTTAGCCAAAGACCCTGTCTTATAATTTTCAATCACGACATCGGCAGTCTTGGCAATTTCATAAATTAAGGCCTGACCTTCTGGTGTGGTAATGTCTACCGCAACCGAATATTTATTGCGGTTGGTACACTGAAAATAGCCAGATTCACGGGTCATGTTTCCATCTTGGTCGGGCATCCATGGTGGCCCCCACATACGGGTGTCATCACCGACTCGAGGACGTTCAATTTTAATCACTTCCGCGCCAAGGTCTGCCAAGATTTGCCCACACCAAGGCCCTGCAAGCACACGACTTAAATCTAAAACCCGAATTCCTTGTAATGCACCCATAACGATACCCTTATCTTTTTAGAAGGTACTCAACGCACCTTCTTGTCATTGTTTATGATTGTCTTTGTGGATCGTACTGACGATCTTTAATAAATAAGCCCGGCAATACACCCGCAACAAAATATGCAGCGCCCATCACAATAAAGGCCATAGTAAACGTACCGCCCGATGCCAAGAATCCAATGGTGGCTGGTGCAATCGCTGCCCCGACACGACCAATGTTATAAGCACCACCAATGGCTGTTCCGCGCACGTCGGTTGAAAAACTTTCAGCCATATAGGTCGCGTTTACACCATATGGAATGCCATATAAGAAGCCAAAAGTGATCAATAAATACAAAATATTGTCAGGGGTATTGAAGAAAATAATGATTGGCAAGAACACGGCGCTCGCAATTGTGCCAAACACAAAAACAGCACGGCGATTAAATTTGTCAGCAAGATACCCTGCTAAAATTTTGCCTAGAATCATTGCAGTATATGAACCCACCATATAACTGGTTAAGTTTTTAAAGTTCATATGCACTTCTGTTTCTAAATAACTTGGCATCCAGTTGTTAATGCCGTAATAACCAAACTGTAAGAAGAATGCTGTGGTCATCCACAACAAAAACATTTTACGGTGCTTAAAGTTATTAAAGATTTGTTTGTAGATACTGTTACTTTTTGGCTTTTCAGCCACCACTCTTTCTTTAGGCTGTCTGTTGCCTTGTAAGCTTTCAATTTTGGTGAGCTGCCAAGATTTTGGCTCCGGCACAAATCGTTGCAGGAAAATATTAACGAAAGCAGGTACTACGGTCAGGAAGAATAAAACACGCCAGCCATAATCTGGAATAATTGCGCCAGCTAATAACGTTGCAGCAATATAACCTACAGTCTGGCCCGTCTGTAACGTGCCCAAGACCGTTGTACGGTAAGTGGTTGGCACATATTCAGCCATTAAGGTATTACACGCCATATAGAGTGCTCCGATTCCTAAAGCACCTATAAAACGTAGAGCCATAAATTGCTCGAAGCTTTGCGTAAAGCCTAACAAACAAGTCGCTACAGAAAAGAAGGTCACCGAGTTGGCAATGGTTCGTACACGGCCAAACTTGTCACATGCCCAGCCACCCAAAATACCGCCAATACCCATACCTGCTAAAGAAGCACTGCCTAATGCACCAGCCTGAAAGGTACTTAAACCAAACTCTGCCTTTAAACTGGTCAAGCTATAAGACAGCAGCATAATATCAATGCCATCGACCACCATCGCAAAATAGGCAAATAACAACGCCCATTTCCATGTATGAGGTCCAATCCTTTCGTATGTTCCAAGGTTACTTGGAAATGTATTTCTTAATTCTTTCGATATTACTTGAACGTCATTGTTCATCTTTAGTTCCTCATTTTCCCAAATGAGTCATCGGTAGCTTACTTATGTTTTCTGCATAACTTAATCTTCTATATTTTCAATACCTTACATTTTGTTTTAAGTACACAGAGGCACATCTTCACATGAGTATCCTTACGATGAATCTTGTCATTTTCCATAAATTTTTGCGTAAAAATCCCTAAAGGTGCTCCCGAAAGAACACCTCTATTTTTAAAAATGAGTGAGTTAGTTACTAAATGCGGCAATGCCAGTTTGTGCACGACCTAAAATCAAGGCATGAACGTCATGTGTGCCCTCGTAGGTATTTACGACTTCAAGATTGACCAAATGACGTGCTACGCCAAACTCGTCACTAATGCCGTTTCCACCCATCATGTCACGTGCCATGCGGGCAATATCAAGTGCCTTTCCACAGTTGTTACGCTTAATTAGAGATGTACCCTCAACTGACGCAATACCTTCATCTTTCATACGGCCAAAACGTAAAGCAGCCTGTAAACCCAAAGCAATTTCAGTTTGCATATCTGCCAGCTTCTTTTGAATCAATTGATTTGCAGCCAACGGGCGACCAAATTGTTTGCGGTCCATGGTGTATTGATGTGCAGTATGCCAGCAGAACTCGGCAGCACCCATTGCACCCCATGCAATGCCATAACGAGCACTGTTTAGACAGGTAAATGGGCCTTTTAAGCCTCGAATTTCAGGGAATGCATTTTCTTCAGGTACAAAAACGTTATCCATCACGATTTCACCCGTAATCGAGGCACGTAAACCGACCTTGCCATGAATAGCTGGCGCAGATAGGCCTTCCCAGCCCTTTTCTAAAATGAAGCCGCGAATATCACCGACATTGCCTTCAGCAGAAACTTCTTTTGCCCAGACGACAAATACATCGGCAATCGGGCTATTGGTAATCCACATTTTTGCGCCAGTTAAACGGTAACCACCTTCAACTTTTTTAGCACGTGTAATCATACTGCCCGGATCTGAACCATGGTCAGGTTCGGTCAAACCAAAACAACCAATGTATTCACCAGTAGCCAGTTTAGGTAAGTACTTCTGCTTTTGCTCTTCAGTACCAAATTCATGAATCGGAACCATCACCAATGAGCTTTGCACACTCGCCATAGAGCGGTAACCCGAATCTACATATTCAATTTCACGCGCAACCAAACCATAACTCACATAGTTCAAACCCGCGCCGCCATATTGCTCAGGAATGGTTGGACCAAGTAAGCCAAGCTCTCCCATTTCACGGAAAATAGATGGATCTGTTGTTTCATGACGGAATTGTTCAAGTACACGGGGTTGCAAACGTTCTTGACAATAGGCATGAGCCGCATCACGAATCATGCGCTCATCTGGGCTAAGCTGTTGCTCAATTAAAAATGGGTCTTGCCAGTTAAATTGAACTTTTGCTTTTTTTGTTGTCACCATGTGATTCATCGCATCCTCTGCTTGATTTGATCTTCTTTATTTAACTCGATGTTATGCGTGAAAAATGCAGTAATCAAACGATAAATGTTCATGCAGATATGCGACTTACGCATATTTAAAATGGGTCGCATTAAATTTAACTATTTAATTCGTTGTATTTCATTAAAAATGACTTATTTTTATACTAAACTCGGATATCTGCATTTAGGTCATATGCTGTTTTGAAATATGATGACAAATAAAAGGATTTGTTTATGCGAAGAAGTATCCCGTCCATTCAGGGTCTAATTTGCTTTGAAAGTGCAGCAAAACATCTAAGTTATACCTATGCTGCGCAAGAGTTATGTATTACCCAAAGTGCAGTCTCGCGCCAAATTCAGCAGTTAGAAGATTTCTTGGGTGTTGAACTCTTTATACGTACTCGGCATGGCGTTGAACTCACCATTGCTGGTCAACAGTATTTTAAAAGCATTAAACCCTACTTGTTAGGGCTAGAGAAATGTACGGCCGATGTGATTTCTCATAAGGGTTTAGGTGGAACATTAAAGTTAGGTGTGGTGCCTACATTTGCAACGCGATGGTTATTACCCAAGCTCCATCTTTTAAATCAAAAACACCCTGAAATTACAGTACATTTAGAAACCAGTACCAAACCCTTTTTATTTAACGACAATATTTTTGACGCTGCGATTTTCGCAGGTACGCAGCAGCAAATTGACCATTGGCCCGGCATACAAGCGCATTATTTAATGGATGAAGAAATTGTACCTGTATGCTCGCCAAGGCTAATCGAAAAGTATTTTCCAGATGCTGTGATGATCAATGAAAATACCTATGATTTAAGCCCAGAAGATCTGCTAAAAATCCCCCTGCTACAACAAACCACTCGGCCAAGCATTTGGCAAGAATGGTTTCTCACTCATCACATGCAGCACCCTAAGCCTTTTGATGGACAGCGCCATGAGTTATTTTCGATGCTTGCCGTTGCTGCCAGTCATGACATGGGAATGGCTTTAATTCCACAAATGTTGATTGAGTCTGAACTACAAAAAAAGGAACTGGTGATTGTTTCCAATAAAAAATTAAAAGGCAGCCGAAAGTACTACCTCATCCATTCAAGCCAAGACATAACCCCAACCATTCAAAAATTTGTTGAATGGATTTACCAAGAACTAGAACAACTAAAGACTAATACGAATTAGCTCAGCAGGTTTTACTTATGCTCAATACTCATAAAAAAAGGTTGTGATTAATCAAATCACAACCTTTTTAGTTAAGTGTAAATGACTTTGAAATTAATGACTCATCAATTGAATATCTGAACCGCTACGTTTAGGGTCAATCAAGATTTTGGCGTGCTGTTCAGGGTCACGTAATGCTTCAAATGCATTAGTTACGCCTTCTAGGCCAACAACACCGGTAATGAGCGGTGAACAGTTCACTTTACCTTCTGCAATCATGTGCAGCGCATCTCTAAACTCAAGTGGTGTATAGCCCAACACAAACTGAATTTCTAGCTCTTTATTAATCGCAAGTGCTGGTTCTATTTTATCACTTTGCATGCATACACCCACCCCAACAATTCGAGAAAACAAAGGTGCACCTTCAATAATTTGCTGCAAAACGCCCGGTACGCCCACACACTCAAAAATAACAGGACGTTTTGGCAGAGCGCCCAATTTATCAATCATGCGCCATCCATGCCACCAAGGTAAGCGTGTCGCTTGTAACTTATCAAACAGTCCCATGCCCATGTTAATGGCATCCGAAACATTGCCAAGTAAACCAAATTCTTTCCAGTTGGCAAATGGCGATGTCTCTTTAGGGTCTACCACAATATCCGCACCACATTGCTCGGCAAGCTTACGTCGGTTTGGAGAAAAGTCACTGGCAACTACGGTTTTAACCCCAGCAGCTTTAAGCATTAATATGACACCTAGCCCGACAGGACCACAGCCAATCACAATCGCAGGTTCACTTGTTTTTACACGGCTACGGCGAACAGCATGCAATGCAACCGCCATAGGTTCGGTCATGGCAGCACTATCTGCATCTAGACCATTCGGGACTTCAAACATCAAGCTTGATTGAGCCAATACTTGCTCGGCATAACCACCCGAAGCATTTGGCGAAAGTCCCGTAGACAAATAACCATGCTGATCTACATTCAAAAGCGGCATTGCACAAACGAGTGTGTCGGCTTTAAATTTATGACGTGTTTTTGGGCCGTAGTCTAAAACCCTGCCGCAAAATTCATGTCCCAATACAAATGGGTCTGTAGACTTGGCTAAACCATTAAACCCGACACGTGCAGCCAAATCATGCATGTGGTCACAGTGGTGCTGCATATGTAAATCTGAACCACAGATCCCGCATCGCACCACTTCCAATAAAACTTGCCCTTTTGCAGGTGTTAAGTTCGGTTGGTCCACGACTTGCAATGTTGCTTGATGACAAAGTACCGACTTCATTTGAGTGCTTCCTATTTCTTCTTTTTCATTTACTTGCCAGAAATAGATTTCTACAGATAAATTAATCGCTTTATCGGTTTGGTCTTTAGCAAGCCTTTATTCATCTTTACAAGTAAAAGGCAAAATACCAATGACCATTCTTCAGCCAATCCACTCTTGAAGAGTCAACAAAAAATAGGCTCAGCGAAATTAAAAACAATAAAAATCTTGATGCTTGTATCTTACACAGACTGCGTTATCTTCTTAGGCCAGAACAATGTCATCAAAATTAAAACTTATACAAATATAGTAAGTTCAAAAAACTCAACTCAACGCTTTTCACAAAAACATAGCAAATCCAAACTTTTATCAGCAGCCCTAAACAGGCATGATGAATTAAGACAAATTGATAAGAAGAAATTTATGATTACTAAAACGCTCCCGCTTACAGATATACACCGCCACCTTGATGGCAACATCCGCATTCAAACCATTTTAGAGTTGGGGCAACAATACAATTTAGATTTGCCTGCTTACGACATTGAATCTTTACGACCACACGTACAAGTGATGGATAACCAACCCGACTTATTAAGTTTTTTATCTAAGCTCGATTGGGGCGTAAAAGTATTAGCCAGTTTAGATGCCTGTAAACGTATTGCTTTTGAAAACATGCAAGATGCAGCACAGCAAGGACTAGACTATGTAGAACTACGTTTTTCACCGGGTTATATGGGAATGACCCATCAACTTCCACTTGAAGGCGTAGTTGAAGCTGTGATTGCTGGAGTAAAAGAAGGTAGTCAGGCGTACGGCGTAAAAGCGAATTTAATTGGTATTATGAGTCGTACTTTTGGTCAAGAAGCCTGCGAAAAAGAATTAAATGCCCTCCTTGCCCATAAAAACGATATTAAAGCACTGGATCTTGCTGGAGATGAGCTTGGTTTTCCGGGCAATTTATTTATTGATCACTTTAAAAAAGCACGTGATGCAGGTTGGCACATTACCGTACATGCAGGCGAAGCTGCTGGCCCAGAAAGTATTTGGCAAGCCATTGAAGAATTAGGTGCAGAACGGATTGGACATGGTGTTAAAGCAGTTCAAGATTTAAAACTTCTAGATTATTTGGCTAAACACCAGATTGGGATTGAATCTTGTCTCACCTCAAATATTCAAACCAACACAGTGCCTTCTTTAGCAGAGCATCCATTAAAGACTTTTTTAGAACATGGAGTGCTTGCTACCATTAATACGGATGACCCAGCAGTAGAAGGCATTGAAATACAGCATGAATATTTAACTGCTGCCCCACTAGCAGGTTTAAGCCCTGAGCAAATTTATACAGCTCAAGAAAATGGACTTAAAATCGCATTTTTATCAGAACAAGAAAAAGATGAGTTAAGCCAGAAATATCAATAACAGAGAACAGAGAACAGAGAACAGAGAACAGAGAACAGAGAACAGAGAACAGAGAACAGAGAACAGAGAACAGAGAA